>DBBB01000100.1 GCA_002291985.1 Firmicutes bacterium UBA995 | reverse complement strand
CATGGGCTGCGTCTCCCACCCGGGCCCCCTTGTACCCTCAGTCACCTGGGGTTTTGCTGAGCCCTCTGACGGTCATGGGCAACCGCCGGTCACCCGCCGATAATTCGAGATCCCGGTCCTCGTCAACTCCCCTGCGGGGAGTCCTGGCGCCAGATATTGATTGTCCGTACTGCCGACGCACCAAGCCGCGACCCTTCCCACCCGCGATCTTGCCGGTAGACCTGGACATCACCCCCTTTCTCAGCGCCCGGCATTCCCGAACTCCCGGGCGATGTATGCCGCGATCTCCCTTGTTATCGTTTCGACCAGTTCCGAGTCTTCTCCTTCCGCCATCACCCGGACTACCGGCTCGGTACCCGAAGGCCGGAGCACTACCCGGCCGTACTGCCCCAGGCGGCTCTGCGCCGCTCGCACCAGCCCGGTCAGCCCCGGATGGCTTTCCAGCGAGACCGCCGGCCGGGCGGGCACGTTTGCCAGGGCTTGCGGGTATTTCACCATGCGCGATGCCAGCCGAGACAACGGCCATCCGGACTCGACCATCACCGCCAGCAACCTCAAGGTAGTGAGCAGACCGTCGCCGGTGGTAGCCGCGTCCAGGAAGATGATGTGTCCCGACTGCTCACCTCCCAGGATCAGCCCCTCTCTCATCAACGCCTCCAGGATATGGCGATCGCCCACCGGCGTGCGGATTACCCGGCCGCCCGCGGCACGGAAAGCCAGTTCGAGTCCCAGGTTGGTCATCACCGTGCCCACGACCGTCCGGCCGGGCAACCGATCCTGGTCCAGGAGATGCAGCCCGCAGGCGGCGAGGATCTGGTCGCCATCCACCGCCCGCCCGGTCTCGTCGGCAGCGATCGCCCGGTCGCCGTCGCCGTCGTAGGCGATGCCGGCGTCCGCCCCGGTCTCACTGACGGCCTTCATCAGTCCGGCCGGGTGGGTGGACCCGCAACCCACGTTGATGTTCAGTCCGTCGGGACTGGCATTGAGCAGGGTCACGCGTGCCCCCAGGCGTTCAAGGAGCGCGGGCGCCAGCCGGTACGTGGCCCCGTTCCCCGCGTCCACGACAATGCGCATCCCCTCCAAGCGGACCGTGGCCGAGCGCGCCAGGTAGTCCAGGTAGCGATCGGCCAGCCCGGGCGCCGCGTGCAGCCGGCCAACTGCCGCCCCGGTGGGTCTCGGGAGATCATCTCCTTCTCCGAGTGCCAGATCGGCAATGGCCTCTTCCGCCTCCACGGTCAGTTTGTGGCCGCTGCGGGAGAAGAGCTTGAGGCCATTATCTTCCACGGGGTTGTGTGATGCCGAGATCACCACTCCTCCGTCCGCCCCCAGGTCGCGGGTCAGGAAGGCGATGCCCGGTGTGGATACGACCCCGACGGCCATGACATCGGCCCCCGCGGAGAGGATGCCGCTCACCAGCGCCGCCTCCAGCAAGTCGCCGGATATGCGGGTATCGCGTCCTACCAGGATCTGCGGTCGGCCGGTGCCGGAAGCCAGCCTGAAGGCGGCCGCACGCCCGAGGCGGTACACGAGTTCCGGGGTCAAGTCGCGGTTGGCCACCCCCCTTACCCCGTCCGTTCCGAACAGGCTCGCCATCAACCGGCCTCCCCTGCTACAAAATCAGGATATGCAATGTCCAGGCTTCAGTCAAATCCTGCGGCGCTGACCTCGGCCAACGCCTCGAATACCTCCGGGGCCGGCGCCCCGCGGACTGCCACCCGCACGGGTACCTGCTTCTCGACCGTGGGTTCGAGTTGCAGGTCGGCGGTATAGGCCGACATCCACGTGATCTCGATGCCCCGAGGATGGCTGACCCGGATGGGATGGGCGGCTGACCCCGGTCCTACCCCTGACAGGTCCACCCGCACGTCGAAGTCCTCGGCCGCGGTGGCTCGCAAGACGCTGGCCCGGCCACGCGCCACGAGGTCCACGGCGGCCGGCCGGCCCGTGACCACCTTGAGTCCAGCCTCGAGCGCGATGAAGCGAATGGGCAGACCGGTATAGGTGCGCTCCTGCACGGGATCCCTGTAACCCACCGCTTGAAGCCACAACAGGAAAGCACTGACCAGCGCCACCGCCTTCAGGCCGGCATTGCTCTCCAACCAGCGGCCGAACGCCCAGCTGATGCGAGGGGGGGTCACCGCTCACTTCCCCCCGGCCGCAAGAACCGGCGATCCACCCGGAACCCGGCGGCAGGCCCGGTCCGCAGCCGGGCGGCCAGCGTCTGCTCGAAGGAGGACAGATCGAGATGTCGCATCAGTTTGCCCTCGGAAGCCACCGATACGTCCCCCGTTTCTTCGGATACGACTATCGCCACCGCATCCGAGTGCTCACTGATGCCGAGCGCGGCCCGGTGGCGCGTGCCGAGATCCCGGGCCAGATTGTCGGCATCGCTCAGCGGCAGGAAACAACCCGCCGCCACCACCCGGTTGCCCCTGATGATGGCCGCCCCGTCGTGCAGGGGAGTGGCCGGCACGAACAGATTGACGAGGAACTCGGCTGATACCAGGCCCTCAATGCGCGTGCCGGTCTCTATGATCTCCTTCAAACCGGTGTCGCGCTCGATCACGATGATGGCGCCGGTCTTGTTCCGGCTGAGGCTGTCGGCCGCCCGGACGACCTGGCCGATCAGGTCCATGAGTTCCGATTCACCAAGGGGGGAAGGGGGCGCGGCGAGGAGTTTGCCCCTGCCCAGTTGCTCCAGGATACGCCGGAGTTCCGGCTGGAACACCACCAGCAGGGCGAAGATCAGCCAGAGCTGGAACTGCTCCAGGAGCCAGTGAACGGTGTACAGGCGCAGCCAGCCGCTGACAGGCGTGGCCACGACCAGCAACAATACGCCTCGCACCAGCGATACGGCCCGAGTCCCCCGGATGAGCAATAACAACCGGTACAGGACGAAGGCCACCAGGGCCACGTCGATCACGGGGAGGAGCAAATCGGGAACTCCCATGCCGGCAATGATGGATAGCAGCAGCGCCGCCACCTCACTCTAGCGGCAGTAATCTTGCGCCTGCCACCCTTTCTACAACGACGAATAGGGAACCTGCCGGCCGTATGCTTGAGCCTTCAGGAACGGCCGATGATGTAACGCAAGGGATCGACCTCTTTCCGCAGGATCTCCAACTCGGACGGCTCCGGAGGCCGGCTCTGCGTCACCTCCTGCGACCAGCCGGGCTCGAATCCGGTGGCGCCCATGACCATTTCCCGGGTCACCCCCGGGTGCATGTTCTCTACCTGCATGCGCAGCGTGCCCGGGTGGAAGCCGAACACCGCCAACTGGGTGATCACCTTGTACGGACCGGTTCCCGGCGGCAGGCCGGCGGCTTCCCGGGCTCCCGGCCCGGTGAGATAGCCCGGCGTGGTCATGAAGTCAAGCTTGGCCACGAACCGTCGTGGATCCTGGGGCGCGATCATCATCGTCCGCCAGCACAGGGAGGCCAGGTCGTTGGCCCCACCGCTTCCGGGCATGCGCACACGGGGCTTCTCCCAGTCGCCGATGCAGGTGGAGTTGAGGTTGCCGTACATGTCGACCTGGGCCCCGCCAAGGAAAGTGTAGTCGACCATCCCCCGCTGGCAGGCCTCCATGATCTCCGGCATGGTGGCAGCCGCCAGCCCCTTGAAGAACGTGCGGGAATCTCCGACGGAGATGGGCATCGAGGGCAGCAGCGGTCCCATGCCCCCGGCTTCGAACAGGACCATCAAGTTGGGGGCAGTGGTGCGTTGCGCCAGCATGGCGGCCGCGCACGGCGCCCCCGTGCCCACCACCACCGTGCTGCCATCCTCGAGGTAGCGGGCCGCGAGGCAGATCATGAGTTCCATGGCGTTGTAGGACCGGCTTTCCGAAGTCACGCAAGACCCTCCCCTCGACCGGGAAAGTGCTCCATCCATCGGAGTTCCTGCAGACGCCGGAGACCGCCGCAGCGTTCAAGATAGGCGGGGAAGTCCGGCGTCTCGAAGATGTAAGAGCGTACGAACTCGGCAAAGGCGGCGGGGTCCTCCTCCGCTTTCAACCAGGCCCGCAGGTGATCCTCGTCCGAGAAATACTCGTAAGCCGTGTTCCCGGGGTAGCCGCCATAGGGTACCTCCACCACCGCATCGACGCAGAAGTAGGGGATCACCGTGCGCGCGGGCTCGCGGCGAATCTCGTCGCCGGCGATGATCCGCTCGGCGCTCACGATCACCCGGCGCGCCGCCCTGGCCACGTCCAAATCCGAGACCAGGATCCCATCAATCTGGCAATTCCCGTAGACGTCGGCGCGGTGGACGTGGATGAGGGCCACATCGGGGAACAGTGCAGGCAAAGCGACCAGGCGTATGCCGGTGAACGGACAAGTTATCTCCCGGGCTGCGCTGCGCCGGGCGGTGTCGGTACCGAGCATCACCCGGGCCGGCAAGAAAGGCACTCCCATCGCTGCCGCTCGATAGCGCCAGGCGAGGGCGGCGTTGCTCCACTCGGTCACCGCTACGCGGCCCTCTTCGAAGATCCGGCGCGCATTGCGCGACAGCCCGCGAGCCTCCAACCCCACCACGTAGGCCACGTCACAGCGGTCGAAGCAGTCTCCGGCCGCGAGAATCTGGCAGTCGTGAGTCGCGGTGTGGCCGGAGAGGCCAAGGCGTTTTCTTCCCTGGCGGACCACTTCGTGCAGCAAGGCGGTGGGGATCCGGTTTGTGCCGAACCCTCCCACCGCCAGGTAGTCTCCGTCGTGCACCATACGCGCCACCGCCTCGCGGGCGGTGGTCAGCTTGCCTGTCATCCGCCGAGACTTGCTGCGGAAAAACTCCCGGGCGGCATTCACATCCGGCGGCATGAACAGCCGGCTGCTCCCGGGCAACCCCACGCCCTCGCACCCTCCCTTACCGCCTGCCGGAAGTACGTCCTCCTTCAAGGCGCCCCTACCCCCCAGCCGGGTAATGTCTGACGTCCGACCCCGAAGTTCATCCTCCTGCGGCCCTGTTCCTTCCCGACCGACAGCTTCCCGGCACGCCGCCATTCCCTTGAGCGAGGATCTTGACGGCGGCAGCCGGAGCGCATGGGCGCCCGACTGCCGCCGTCAGGGCAATGCCGCCGGCGCCCTTGATGGCCTTCTCGACAGCGCGTACGTAGCCGATTGGGCGTCCCGTGCGAGATCATCCCCGCGAACAGGAACAGCCCGATCACGGTGTTGAGGTCAAGGCTGAGTCCCCGGGTCGCGAAATGGCCTGGTACGGCCTCGGGTCGAACCCGAGCCAGTCGAGGGCGCCGACGCCGTCGAATCGCCTTGCCATGACGGCAAGCGCTTCCGGGTTATTGTCGATCAGGATGAAGCGGCGGCCGAGTTCCAGGGCGGCGACACCCGTCGTCCCGCTGCCCGCAAAGAAATCCAGCACCATTGCCCCTGGGGGCGAAGATGCTCGAAGGATGCGCCGAAGGATCCCGAGCGGCTTCTGCGTCGGATAGCCGGTCTTTTCCGAACCGTTGGTCGGAACGATCGTATGCCACCAGGTGTCGGTTGGGAGCTTTCCCCGGGCAGCCTTCTCCGGTCCCACGAGACCCGGCGCCATGTAGGGGATGCGCTCGATCTCGTCGAGGTTGAACACGTAGCCGGAGGGATTCCGAGCGTAAAGCAGGATATTGTCGTGCTTGGGAGGCCATCTGTCCCTGGGCCGGCCACCGTAGTCGTAAGCCCAGATGATCTCGTTCAAGAAACACTTGCGGTCGAAAATGCCGTCGAGCAGTACCTTGCAGTAGTGCACCTCACGGTAATCCCCGTGAAAGTAAAGACACCCGTGCGGAGCGAGGACGCGGTGAGCCTCGGCCAGGCGTGGCTCCAGAAAGGCCAGATAATCGTCGAAGAGATCGCGGAAGCGCCTTGTCCCCAGGGCGATGCTGTCGTAGCGGCGACCCTGGAAGCCGACGCGATCGCCGCTATCAGAGCGCACCGTTCTCAGCTGGGTGCGCTGCTGGATCTTGCCCGTGTTAAACGGGGGATCGATGTAGACCAGGTCCACCGACGCCGTCGGAAGCGTTCGAAGGACCTCGAGATTGTCCGCAAAGTAGATGCTACCGATCATATCCTTCTGCATGAGCGTCCACCGGCACCCGTGTTCCACGAATTCGGCAGAGAGCGCAGACAGTCCTGCCCCTGGCAAGCGAGGACCGCCTTCCCGGAGAGGAGCGGTCTTCAGAGCAGCAACAGACTGTGCTGGCGGTGATCGACCTCCGGCGGGGCCTCCACCAGCCATTCCAGGAAGGCAGGTCCGTACCGCGATAGCCAGGGCACAACGTTCAGTACCCGTTCCTGCAGGCGTCCCAACGGGAACAGATGATTCTCGAGCTGCCGAAAATGGCGTACCAGTACTGCCTGTCGTTCCCGGTTGACCTTCTCCCCACGCTGCTGGAGGCGGTCGAGTTCTCCGCTCATCCGTCGATGGCCGTCGCGTGCCATGCCCCCGAGGCCGGCATCGAGACGGGTGGCCGCCTGGAGAATCGCTTGATGATGCCGCTCCAGCGACGCCCTGGCCTGGGCCAAGGCTGCTGCGAAACCCGGATCTTCTCGATCACGCAAGATAGCGGCAAGTCGTTCCCGCAGACCGGGAAGACCTTGAGCGAAGTCGACCTGGTAACGCTCAAGCCACCGGTGGATCGGCCCGTCCACTACCGTGAAGCTCATGCGCGGCCACAGGGGAGGGATCGCGCCGCCGAAGCGTTCGAAAGCCTCCGTCAGTTGGGCATGATAGCCGGTCTCTCCCGGTCCGACCACCTGGAGCAGGACGGGCAAGACCGCGTCCTGAACGAGAGGGCGGGTGGCGACGCTGGACGTCAATCCGGCGGGCTGGGGGGACGTGAGCCCGAGGAGAGCATCCCGATCGAGAGGCGGCCCGCCCGCCCGGCCGACCCGGAAGCCTCCGCGCTCCCGGAACAGGGGCACCCGCCTGCCCTGCACATCGGTGAGGAATACCTCGGCGTGCCCCGGTTCCGGCTCGAACTGCGGCTGAAACCCGAGCGCGCGCACGGCGCGGGTGCCCTCCTCCACCGCGGCGGCCAGGTCCTCAGCCCGCTCAAGAAAGCGGTGGAGAGTCGGCGCCGCCAGGCGAGCGAAAGCCGGGTCAGTGGGATCGACCAGGACCAGTCCCCACCCGGCGAACAGTCGGGCGAGGATGCGGGCATGCCACTGGGCAAGACTGCGTGACGACGAGGCCGTCTCGTGCAAGAGTTCGAGCACCCATGTTCTGTGCTCAGCCGGGGGCAACGCCCTTTCGAGATCGGCCAGCAAGCGCGAAGGGGAATCTCCCGGGGGAATGATGCCCACCGGCCGCCCGCGTACCGAGTCCGACAACGCGAGCCCCACGCGCTGTAGTGACCCCGCCGCGTCGACCAGCCAAATGTGGTCCACCTCGGCGAGGTCGTGATCTTCGGCAGCCACCCAGAAGCACGGGACGACCTTCTCCGCCGGATCCTCACCAGCCATGCGCGCCAGGCGCAGCACGGTCGCGACCTTGCTGATGGTGTAAAGGGGACCGGTGAGCACTCCGGCTTGTTGCCCCCCGATGACGATCACCGAACGATCGTCCGCCAGCGCCCTGGCGTTGGCGAGGGCTTCAGGACTTGCGCCGACGCTCGCATTGTACCCGGCGACAGCCAGGGCGAGCGCCGGGCGGGCGAAGTCGCGTCGATCCAAATGGGCCAAGCGGCGCTCGCGCCAGCCTGCTTCCCGGGGATCGCCGGGAAACCGGGCGGCGGTAGTGGTCGGGTCCTCAAAGTAAGCCTGGTACAGATCGCGCTGCCGGGGGACGGCCGCCGATTTCCAGGTTATCCCCACCAACTGGCCTCCTCGGGCGCCAACCGGTTACCGGTGCGGAAGTGACTCCCAGATTGCCCCGAGCGCGACGCCGGCACGGTCGCGGATGCGCACGACCGCCTGACGGTCATAAGGTGTGTCTTCGAGGTTGACGATGATCAGGGAGCGGGCGAGCGCGGGCAGCCCGGCAACCGGCCACACGGTGAGGCTGGTGCCCACGACCAGCATCACGTCCGCCCGCGCGCTCTCGGTCCGGGCCGCCGCGAAGCACTCGGGCAACGGGTCGCCGAAGAGCACGACATCCGGCCGCACTACCTCGCCACACTGCGGGCACCGGGGAGGAACCACGCCGTCATCCACCTGATCCAGCAGTTCGGACATGGGGAGAGAACGACGGCAGTCCAGGCAGCTTGCGGTCTGGAGGTGTCCATGCACCTCGAGGACCTGCCGAGAACCCGCGAGCGCATGAAGTCCGTCGATGTTCTGGGTGATGACCATGCGCACAAGACCCTCGTGCTCCAGCCGGGCGAGGACCTCATGGGCGCGATTGGGGACGGCCCCGGCCATGCGGCGAAAACCGAGGAAGAACTGGTAGAAGCGCTCGGGATCGCGCCGCAGGGCGGCCACCGATAGCTCGGCTGCCGGGTCGACTCCTTCCCAGAGACCCGTGCCCGGACTCCTGAAGTCGGGCAGGCCGCTCTCAGTGGAAATGCCTGCGCCGGTCAGGGCAACACAACGGGTACTACCGGCGATCATCCGGGCGGCCAGGGCGATTTGCGAACTCGGCTCGGTCATGACTTGATTCCCATTCAAATATCGTTGGGAAAGATCCTGCCCATCTCCTCGCCGGAGGTCGAAACCCGGAGAATGCCCACGTGGATTGCCCTGATGCGCGCCTCGTCGGCGGCGGTGTGCACGCGGGCCATGCGATCGGCAAAGTCCAGTCCCGTCAGGATGCCGATCCCCAGCCACTCCTCCTCGGCATCCACCAATCCCACCAGCAGATCGCGAAGGCGATCGGTCCGGCTGGTGAAGATCTGTTCGACACCTTCCTGCTCCTTCAGTCGATCCATCCGGCTCTGCTCGAAAGTCCCATCGAGCACAAGGTAAAGCCCCTCGGGAATCCACTCGCCATGTACCACCGGACAACCCAGGCGCTGGCTCAGGCCGGCGAACTCGGTGGCATCGAGGGGACGGCCCGTGCCGTAGATGGTTCGCAGGAGACTGACCCTGTCCAGCGAGAGTTCGAGGGTTCGTGAGCCGGCCAGGTGAGTGCGGAGCGCTCTCTCTCTGGCGGCCTTGCGTTGCTGCCGGGATCGGGTTTGAGCCCGGGGAGAGGCTTGCAGTCGGAGCACCTTCAAGCCGCAAGCGATCGCCAGCGGCCGCAACAAGTGTTCCAGTTCGCCCTCTCGCTCAAGAGCCAGCAGGAAGTCGGGCTGCAGCAAGTCGCGGTTGAAGTGACTGAGAACCCGGGCCGCGCGGCCGTGAACCAGCCCGGTAGTATCGATGACGATCGCCTGCGCCCCCCGTTGACGCGCCTTGGCGACCATCTGTGCACAACCGACCAGCAGCGACAAGCTATGCCCTTCGGGTGAGTTCGATCCGACGAAGTAGGCGCCCTGCAAGGGTACGTCTGCCAACCGCCGGATGGGTTGCTCACACAGCCCCATGCCGACCGTGCCTGGCGGTCCGATGTCCGATTGCCCGATGTCAGCGTCGACCACGGCGACCTTGAGGCCGGCGCCCGACAGGTGGTTGGCAAGCAAGACGGCCAACGACGACTTCCCCGTGTCTGACGCTCCCAGCAACATCGTTACCCCGGGTCGTGCGGCCAGCAGCTCTGCTGCCTGGTTCCATGCTTTCATGTTACGTTCGGCTCCCAGGATGCTACCCCCCGGCCCACAGCCGGAGCAGCAAGTATAGTAGGACCAGGACCCCGATCATTACCAGCGCGGGCGGCAAGAGAAGCTGGAAAAACGCGAGGATGAACGCCAGGATATCGAGATTGTCGAGTTGCGCGCGCTCGCCCCCACCCTCGCCGCGTTCCCCGGCCTGAGCCTCGTCCCGCTCGAGGTCTTTCGTATCCTTCGGGGGGCGTCCGCGACGGCCTGTTCTTCCGCGGGCCAGGCGACCGGCGTGTCCGTCCAGCGCCTCCCAGGCGGCATACTGCCCGTCGTGTGCGCGGGCAGCGTCGCGCTCCGGCTCGCGATCCGTCGTCATCGCCTGACCGCCTCCCCGTTTGCCGGATGACCCCGCCTACCGCGAGCCAGACTGCTGGTCGCCGGGTTCCCCCGCATATATGTATCGGCCCAACACGCGATCATAGGTAGTCCATGCCTGGCCGGGCGCTCGCGGATTCTGGAGAACTTGCTGGAACTGCTGGGCACGACCGGAAAGGAGATCGGCGTGGGCCAATACCGTCGCCTCGAGGGTCTGGGGCAACACCGGGGCCCCCCAGGCCAGCTCGCCGTGGTGGCTCAGGATCAGGTGAAGCAAGCGCCACTCAAGTTTCCGAGGAAACTCCTCTATCCTCGCTATCGCCTGGGCCACGAACTCATAGCCGAGTACGGGATGCCCGATGAGTCGGCCGCGGTCGGTGTAGTCGATCGTCCAATCCCAACGATATTCCTCGAGCTTACCCACGTCGTGCAATAACGCGCCGCAGCACAGAAGGTCTTTGTCCAGGGGCGAGTAGTAATCCCCGGCGGCGAGGGCAAACCTGACGACTTCCAGAGTATGGTCGGCGAGGCCGCCCAGGTAGGAATGGTGGATGCTCTTGCCGCCGGGAGCGCGGAGGAAAGCGCTCCGCAGTCCACCCTCGCCGAAAATGCCGGCCAGGAGCGAGACCAGCCACCGATCGGTCACTCCTCCAAGCCGTTCCTCAAGTTCCGCCTCCACCTCGAGGGGCGGCCGGGGGCCGATGGGCAGAAAATCCTCCGGCCGCACGTCGGCATCGGCAAGGGGCTCGACCCGTTCCACATTCAATTGCAGGCTGTCGCGAAAGCTGTCTACCGTCCCCAGCAGCCGAACCGGTCGGTCCACCTGCAGGCGTGATGCCGCTTCCCTGGCGCCGTCCCACAGCCGCGCCGCCATACCCCCGCTGGTATCGGTCACCCACAGGCTGAGATAGCTGCCCTTACCCGCATCGCGAAACGGCTGGAGATGCTTGCGGGCAACCACCACCTTGATATCGACCCGCTCGCCGGCTTCCAACTCGGCGAGGCGGCGTCTTCCTCTGACATGGACGGCCACCGATATCACCTCGCGACTTCCATGGTTCGCCGCTCGTCAATGCTTACCTACCCCCTGTTCAAAAAGAGGGCGGGTGCATGATGCTGAGGATCCGGACCGGGCCGTCGCCCAGTCCGCGGTATCGATGCGGCAGGGCCGAACTGAACAGGACGCTGTCGCCTTCGTCCAGGATATGCAGGTCCTCGGCGATCGTCAGTTCCGCCCTCCCGCTCAAGACGACGGCGAACTCCTGGTCATCCGACCGGCCATGGCATAGCGGCTCATCGCACGTCATCTGACCGGCCTGCAGGCAGATCATGACCACCTCGAACCGGCTGCTGTGTACGTCCGGCGTGAGCAACTCGAAGACCACGTGGCGGCCTGGCCAGTTGCAGGTCTTCCGCTGATCCCGGCGCACGAGGAATGATGGCTGCGCCTCGGTGGCGAGCAAGCGGAACAGGGAGGTGTCCAGGGCCTGGGCAATCTTGCGGAGCGATGCCAGCGAAGGCGTGGCCTGCCCGTGCTCGACCTGACTGAGAAACCCTGAACTCAGGCCGGTCGCAGCGCCGACCTTCTGCAGGGTGAGTTTCTTACTCCGGCGAAGGCGCCGAATCGTCTCGCCGATCATGATGGGTGGCTCATCTTTCGGTACCCCTTCTTCATCTCCCTGCTCCTTCCCCGAAGGAGAAGACGAGCTGCTCGGGGTGATGCCGGGGAACCAGCCCGGCCACGCCGAGACCCAGCAGGCGGACCGCACCGCCCTCGGC
>DBBB01000017.1:10348-10526 GCA_002291985.1 Firmicutes bacterium UBA995 | reverse complement strand
CCAACGAGTTGTCTCCGGGCAGGTCCCCGAGATCCTCAAGGACCGCCGGGTGGTGACTCTTGATCTCGCTTCGGTTGTTGCCGGGTCAAAGTACCGGGGTGAGTTCGAGGAGAGACTCAAAAAGGTCACGGACGAGATACGCGGTTCCCGGGAGATAATTCTGTTCATCGACGAGATG
>DBBB01000017.1:0-9976 GCA_002291985.1 Firmicutes bacterium UBA995 | reverse complement strand
AGGGGCGATCGATGCCTCCAACATCCTCAAACCGGCCCTCGCCCGGGGCGAACTCCAGTGCATCGGTGCCACCACCCTGGACGAGTACCGTAAGCACGTCGAGAAAGACCCTGCTTTGGAACGGCGGTTTCAGCCCATCATGGTGGATGAGCCTTCGGTCGATGAAACGCTGGCCATCTTGAGAGGGCTGCGCGACCGCTATGAGGCTCACCATCGAGTGCAGATCACGGATCAGGCTCTGGACGCCGCGGCCAGGCTAGCCGACCGGTACGTCGCCGACCGGTTCTTGCCGGACAAGGCCATCGATCTGGTAGACGAGGCTGCCTCGCGGGTTCGACTCCGCTCCTTCACGGCTCCCCCTCAGCTCAAACAACTGGAGGAGCAACTCGAGGGCCTTCGCAAGGAGAAAGAAGCGGCCGTGTCTGCTCAGGAGTTCGAGAAGGCGGCACGGATGCGCGATCAAGAGCACAGTATGCGAACTCGCCTGGAAGACGAGCGAACCCGCTGGCAGCAACAGCAGGTGACCGAAAAGCCCGAGGTGACCGCCGAGGACATTGCCCATGTAGTGTCCACTTGGACGGGCGTACCCGTCACCAAGCTGGCAATGGCCGAGACGGAACGCCTGCTCAAGTTGGAGGAAGTGCTGCATGGTCGGATGGTGAACCAGGAGGAAGCGGTCAGCGCCGTCGCCCGAGCCGTTCGCCGGGCTCGTTCCGGCCTGAAGGACCCAAGGCGGCCCGTCGGGTCGTTCATTTTCCTCGGCCCTTCGGGTGTCGGAAAGACCTACCTGGCCAAGGTATTGGCCGAGGCCTTGTTTGGCGACGAAGAAGCCATGGTGCGCGTGGATATGTCCGAGTACATGGAACGGCACAACGTATCCCGGTTGGTGGGGGCGCCACCAGGCTACGTCGGGTACGAGGAAGGCGGTCAGCTCACCGAGGCGGTCAGGAGAAAGCCCTATTCGGTAGTCCTGCTCGATGAGATCGAGAAGGCCCACACCGAGGCGTTTAACCTTCTCCTCCAGATCCTCGAGGACGGGAGACTGACCGATGCGCAGGGCCGGGTGGTCGACTTCAAGAACACGGTGGTCATCATGACGGCCAACGTCGGGGCCCACCTCCTGAAGAAGGACTCGGCCATCGGTTTCAGGGCAACGGCCGGCGAAGCCGGCCATTACGAGGCCATGAAGGAGAAGATCCTCGACGAACTCAAGCGAACCTTTCGTCCCGAATTCCTCAACCGGGTCGACGAGATCATCGTGTTCCAGGAACTCACCGAGCAACATCTTCGCCGGGTCGTGGACCTCATGTTGGAGGAAGTCGGCAAGCGCCTCAAGGAGAACGACCTGGTCTTTGAGGTGACCGACCGTGCCCGGGAGAGGCTGGCTCGGGAAGGGGCGGACCCTCTGTACGGAGCGAGACCGCTTCGCAGATCGATCACCCGCCTCGTGGAAGACCCTCTGTCCGAAGAAATGATCAAGGGCGCCTTCCCGCCAGGGGACACGGTGGTTGTAGACTTCCGCGATGAAGGCTTCACTTTCGAGCCTCGGCGGCCATGAAGTACTGAAGGATGAAGGGATGGGACGGCGGCATGGCCAGAGAGTTTCCCGACGAGCAGTTGCTGGCAATGCTCCGAATGGTGGCCCCGGGCATGCCGCTCCGCGACGGGCTAGATAGCATACTCAGGGGCCGGACCGGTGCTCTGATCGTCGTCGATGACAGCCCCGAGGTGGCAGCCATGAGCGATGGCGGGTTTCGCCTGGATGCCGCTTTTCACCCCACCAGCCTCTACGAACTGGCCAAGATGGACGGTGCCATCATCTTGTCGGCGGATGGCAAGAAGATCGTGCGGGCCAATGTACACTTGAGTCCAGATCCGAGCCTCCCATCATCAGAGACGGGGATCCGCCATCGGACGGCGGAGCGGGTCGCCAGACAGACCGGGGCGCTGGTGATAGCCATCTCAGCTCGACGAAACATCATCTCCGTTTACCGGGCGAACCAGCGCTATCTGAGTCGAGACGTGGCCTATCTGCTGGCCGTCGCCAACCAGGCTTTGCAGACGCTGGAACGCAGCCGCGACTCTCTGGACAAGGCGCTCCTCACCCTCGGAGCGCTCGAATTTGAAGACCTGGTGGTAGTCGGCGACGTCGTCCGGCTGCTGCACAAGGCCCATGCAACGCTCAGGGTAGTCGCCGAGTTGGAACGGTATGCGACCGAACTCGGCGAAGAGGGACGGCTTGTTACCATGCAGCTTGAAAGGCTGTCGGGCGGGGTAGAAGAAGAAGCCTATCTTTCCGTAAGAGACTACTGCCGGCAGCCAAGCGAGGAAAGCTGTCGCGAGGCGCATGACGAATTGAAGGGGGCTTCGCGCGAGTTGCTCGCCGACGGCGCTTACCTGGCGCGCCGACTTGGGTTCGGTTCCGGCCTGACGGTGCTCGATACCCCCGCGAGTCCGCGCGGCTATCGCCTGTTGCGGCGCATCCCGCGACTGCCTACCGGCATCATCGATAATCTGGTCAAGAAGTACGGGCTCCTGTCGCGGATCATCGCCGCCACACCCGAGGAACTCGATGGGGTTGAAGGCATTGGCGAAGTCAGAGCTTTAGCCATCGTGCAAGGACTGGCACGCCTCCGCGATATGCTGCGTCGCAGTCCCGAGCGCGCTTCCGGCCCATCGGACCGCCTTCAGCAGAACTTATAGATGCCCAAAGCCGATAACCGCTGGCGCTCTTTCAGGAAGAGGTCGTACAGGTTGAGATCGAGGAGATTGCACAGGCCCGCGACATAGAAAAGGTGGTTTCCCAGTTCTACCTCGAGCGTCTCGCGACAGTTGTCGCATATCGCGCCCGCCAGATGGGTCTCCATATGGGCCTGCAGTTCCTGCAAGGGAATACCTTCCGGAACCCGCTGGCGTGCGGCACTTATGCGCACGCACCCGCAAGTGGTGACTGCTTTAGCCAGCGCGCGGTTGACGCGCGCCTCGGACTCTTGCAGCTTGGTCATTACATCAAGTATGCTGCGATGGCGAACGAGACAACGTTCCACCGAGTCCTGGAATTCGCTCCACAGAAGATCCTTCATTCCCGGCGCCCCACCCCTTGCGGCCCGACTCTTGCGCGGGAGAAGAAATGGTGGACGTACCGGGATTCGAACCCGGGACCTCCGGCTTGCGATGCCGGCGCTCTCCCATCTGAGCTACACGCCCACAACGCACCACTTCATTCTACCCCGCAGGAGACCTCACCGTCAATGTCGAGGCGATGGCAATCATGTGGCGCCGGCCACCTCAGGGGCCGCCCCTCTCCGCCCCCCATGGTGACATTTTCGCTGTCCGCTTACAGGGTGACAATATCGCTGTCCGTTCACACCAGGCGAAGGGCGTGTTGACACTGACAAAGCAGCATGGTAAAATTACAGTTTTTTTGACATGCACCTGACGATCTGCTAAAATGAAGCCGTCGACGACCGGAGACTGGAGGTCAGTCCGGTGTTCAACGTGGGCGACAAGGTTGTCTACCCCATGCACGGTGCCGGCATCATCGAAGCCATTGAGGAGCGGGAGATCCTTGGTGAGCGGCAGCAATATTACGTGATGCGCTTGCCCATCGGCGACATGAAAGTGATGATCCCCACTCGCAATGTCGATGGCATCGGTTTGAGAGGAATCGTCGATGACGCCGATGTGACGAAAGTGTTCGAGATCCTCCGCGGACAGAAGACCAGCATGTCGACCAACTGGAACCGCCGCTACCGGGCGAATCTCGAGAAGATAAAGAGTGGAGACATTTTCGAGGTGGCAGAGGTAGTACGCAACCTCATGCTGCGGGATCGAGAGAAAGGACTGTCCACCGGAGAACGGAAGATGCTGGACAATGCCAGACAGATCCTGATCAGCGAGTTGGTGCTCGCCAGGGCTATCGATGAGGTTCAAGCCAGGCAGTTGCTGGATGAGCAGTTCCGCTGACGGCCGGACGAGGAACAGGGCATGCGCGTTGCGCGCGTCAGGTACCATTGCCTGGCGCGCCGTTCACTTCTCGACCCGGTTGCGGGATTGGTTGAAAGCTTCGGCAGGGTTGCACTATAATTACCTTCGGAGGGAGGTGCGGGTTGCTGCGAGCGATACTCCGCGGAGGGTTGGTGATCGCTGGCGCCGTGGCAGGATTCTCCGTTGCCGCTCACGCCTGGCGACCAGTGCAGGAAATCCTCGGATACGAGTTTGGCTTTTCGCCGTTATGGGCCATCGGCACTGGAACTCTGGCCGGCGGGATGTTTGCCCTCATGGTTGTACCGCGGCTCTGGTATGCTCTCCGGAGTCTGGCCTCTACGCTGGAGGTTCGCCTCCACCGGGCATCCCTGTCCGAGATATTGGCGGGAGTCATCGGTCTAATACCAGGTCTGTTCGTCGCCCTATTACTAGCCTGGCCGCTGTCCCGGGTTCCCATTGCCGGCCGCTACGCTCCCCTAGTCGCAAGCCTGCTACTGGGCTATCTCGGGGTTAGTGTGAGTTTGAAGAAGCGCGAGGAGCTGGCGGCACTGATTCCTCTCGGGCGGAAGGACCGCCCTCTGCCCGTGGGGACGTACAAACTTCTGGACACGAGCGTGATCATCGACGGGCGCATTGCTGACGTATGTAAGGCCGGCTTCGTCGAAGGTACGCTGATTGTGCCCTCTTTTGTGCTCGAGGAATTGCGGCACATAGCCGACTCGGCAGACATGCTCAAGCGGAATCGGGGGAGGCGGGGACTCGACATCCTGCGCCGGCTGCAGAGTGAGCCTACCGTTCAGGTGCAGCTCTGGGAACGCGATACAGGTGGTCCGGCCGAGGTCGACACCAAGCTGGTGCGCCTCGCGCGTACCCTGGGCGGCAAGATCATAACCAACGACTTCAACCTCAACAAGGTGGCCGAACTCCACGGCGTCCCCGTCCTCAACATCAACGAACTGGCCAATTCCATCAAGCCGGTGGTCTTGCCCGGCGAGGACATGACGGTTCATGTCATACGCGATGGCAAGGAGTTCGGCCAAGGTGTCGCCTATCTCGACGACGGCACGATGATCGTGGTGGATGGAGGCAAGAAGCATATCGGCGACAATATTGACGTGCTGGTGACGAGTGTACTGCAGACGGCTGCGGGTCGGATGATCTTCGCCAAGCCCAAACCCCTTGAGCGGGTGATGGAGGGCTGAACGCGGTGAGCCCTCCTGTCCGAATCAATGCCCTAGTGGCAGCAGGGGGCCAGGGTCGGCGGGCCGGCTATGGTGCAGGGGACAAGCTGTACCAGCACCTCGCAGACCGGCCGGCATTGGCGCACACCCTCGGGTGCTTTCAGGACACCCCGTTCATTGAAGAGATCGTCCTCGTCGTCCGGGCGGAAGATCGGGAACGTTGCCGGAGCGAGGTTCTCAAGCCTTTTGCCTTGACCAAGGTAACCGGCCTCATACCCGGCGGCGCCACCCGTCAGGAGTCGGTGTACCTGGGCTTACGCTTCATGGGGCGAAGCGATGACTGTGTTGCCGTCCACGACGGAGCGAGGCCCCTGGTTTCTGCGGACCTGATCCAACGGGTCGTCGAGGCCGGCGTCCAGTCAGGGGCCGCGGCGCCTGCGATTCCCGTCAAGGACACTCTGAAGCAGGTGTCTGGGGGGAAGGTCGCCGCCGACGTGGACCGGACCCAACTCGTTCAGGTTCAGACACCGCAAGTCTTCTGGCGAGAATTGATCTGGATGGCGCACGGCCGCGCCCGAGAGGAAGGCACGATGGCCACCGATGACGCCGGCTTGGTGGAGCGAACTCATCATCCCGTAATCCTGGTCGAAGGCGAAGAGGAGAACATCAAACTGACGACGGCCTTCGACTTCCTCGTGGCCAGAGCCATCCTCGAACAGCGGACACGAGCCATGCGTTCACGAATATGACCTTCCCGGCCCGTCATCGAGTGGGGGTGGGGTATGATGCCCACCGCCTGGTGGCGGGAAGACGGCTTGTGCTCGGGGGCGTTGTCATCCCTCATCCGACCGGATTACTGGGCCATTCCGATGCGGATGCCTTGACTCACGCCGTCATGGATGCCATGTTGGGGGCCGCGGGCTTGGGGGACATCGGTCGCCACTTTCCTCCGGGTGACCCCCGGTACAAGGATATTAGCAGCGCATTACTGCTGCGGAAAGTGGTGGAGACAATCGGGTCCCGCGGGTACGCTATCGGGAACATGGATGCTACTGTCCTGGCCGATGAGCCCAGGCTGGAGGCATACCTCGATCTCATGCGACAGAATCTGGCGGAAACGATGGGGGTCGCGACCGAACAAGTGGGCGTGAAAGCCACGACTTCAGAGGGCATGGGATTTGTGGGTCGAAGAGAGGGTATTGCGGCCATAGCCGTCGTTGTCCTTGTTGCCGCAGGCGGGAGGGATGACGCGTGAGACGGGCTACCGGTTTTGTACGACCGCGGCCCGTGGCGGTCGGGGAGAGTGATCGACCTTTCCCTGAGCGCGGCGCGGAAGTTGGGGATAGTCGATCGCGGACTCAAGCGAGTGACCCTCAGCGCCTGGACCTCCCCCGGTGATGGCGGAAGAAGGTAACCGCCAAGACGGGGGGGCCGTTGACGTCATCCCGACCCCTATCCTCGCACTGGTGGGGGATGCGGTCTTTCACCTCCACGTCAGGTCCAAGTTAGCAGCCATGGGTTACCGCAATTCGGAGACCCTGCATCGGGCAGCCTGCCGATGGGTAGGTGCGGGGGCACAAGCGACGCTGCTCAGGGCGGTCGAGACCACCCTCAGCTCGTCCGAGAAGGACATCGTCCGCCGCGGGCGGAACGCCACTTCGGGAAGGGCGCCACGCGGCGTGCCGGTAACGGCTTACCGGGCCAGCAGTGGACTCGAGAGCCTTCTAGGCTACCTGCACCTGGCTGGTCGCGAGGACCGACTGCGAGAGCTACTGGAAGCACTCTGGGACGCCACTCGGAGCGGGGGGGGAGAAGAGTCATGATCGTCGAACTCATCGCCCACACTCCCGATCCTGAACGTCTGGTAGCGGCGGCCGCCCGCCTCTGCTATTCGGATGTGGGCCTGGAGGGAATTCGTGCCCAGCAGTCCGAAGAGCAGGTAAAAGGCCTCATCACCTTGCTGCGCCGTAGCGGCCACCTTTCTCCCTTCGAGCACGCGGCCTTCTCGTTCTACCTGGAGGGGTGGTCCCGAGTCACGACCCATCAACTGGTGCGGCACCGCATAGCCAGCTATTCGCAGCAAAGCCAGCGATATGTGACGGCCAACCCCGAAGAGTTCATTGTGCCTCCCTCTATCCGCTCGATACCGGCGGCTCGCGAGGAACACGAGCGGGTTTTCCACGCCGCAGGCCGCTGCTATCGAAAGCTGGTCAACCTCGGAGTACCACCCGAAGATGCTCGCTACTGCCTACCGCAGGCTATCACGTCCCGCCTGATACTGACGATGAATGCCCGTGAGTTGCTCCATTTCTTCGAACTCAGGACTTGTCGCCGTGCTCAGTGGGAGATACGGTTCCTGGCGCTTACGATGTTGCGGCTGGTCCGGAAGGCCGCACCGGCTCTCTTCCGCCCGGCAGGGCCGGAGTGTATTTCTGAGGGACGATGTCGGCAGGGAACGCTGTCGTGCGGCCGACTGAGAAGGGACGCTGGCCACCCTGGAGCAGATTGAGGGGCTCAATCCAGTACTGGAAGCCTTGCGTGCAGGTAGACCGCTGACGCGGATTATGGTGGCGAAAGGTCGTCACCAGCCTCAATTCGACCAGCTTACGGCCATGGCCCGCCAGCGCGGGGTATCACTGCGGGCCGTGCCGCGCGAGCATCTCGACCGCCTGTCTCGCTCCCGGGGACATCAGGGGGTTATAGCCATCGCGGCCGATCGCGGTTACGTTGGGCTTGACGAGGTGACACAGCGTTCGAGGATGCCCTTCCTGGTGGCCCTCGATGAGTTGCAAGATCCACAGAACCTCGGCGCCATCCTGCGGTCTGCCGACGCAGCCGGAGTCGACGCCGTAGTCTGCACGTCGCGGCGCTCGGCGGGCTTGAGCCCCGGAACGCTGAAGGCCGCTGCAGGAGCGGCCGAATACGTACCCGTAGTGCGCGTCGGGAATCTCGCCCGAACGCTGGGTATGCTGAAGGATCGCGGGCTATGGGTGCTCGGGGCCGACCCGGCCGCCGAACGGCTCTACTGGGAGGCAGACCTGTCTCTACCTCTAGTCCTGGTCATCGGCGGTGAGCATCAAGGTCTACGGAGGCTGGTTCGCGAAAGCTGCGACTATCTGGTGCGTATCCCGATGGTAGGCAAGCTCAACTCGCTCAACGCCGCCGCCGCGGGGGCCGTGCTAATGTTCGAGGTACACCGCCAGCGACGCTGCCTGCTCGATTCCCCCTGACCCGTGACCCGTGACCTTGACTTGTCCGAGATGACTCGACTATAATGAATTCGGAGTTTACCCTGGGCATAACTTGAGACGGCCTTGACCCGAGTGGCTGGCGACGAGGTGGTGCTCAAGCGCGGCCAGGGTCCTTTCGCAAGTCATGCATCGCCGCTGAGGAGGCAGGTCGCGGGAGCGCCGGCAGCGGAAGAACGGTGCAATCCCCGAATCCCACAGGTTGGCTGCGGTTGCGGCCCGTATTTTGGTGGGTTCAGAGCTGAACGCCGGAGGCGGTGCTCGGTGAGCGTTGAACTCCGCAGGGAGACTCTGGGGTGCCCGTATGATGCAATGGTGGACGAGGAGGTTGTGGAATCCGCTCGCGAAGGCTGCGACCTGGCTCAGGAGTTCCTCATCAACAAGTACCGCAATTTCGTTCGGGCAAAGGCACGCTCCTATTTCCTCATTGGCGCGGACCGTGAGGACATCATCCAGGAGGGCATGATCGGTCTATACAAGGCAATTCGAGATTTTCGGAGCGACAAGTTGTCTTCCTTCAGGGCCTTTGCCGAGTTGTGCATAACCAGACAGATCATCACCGCGATCAAGACGGCCACCCGCCAGAAGCACATACCCCTCAACTCTTACGTATCCCTCAACAAACCGATTTACGACGAGGATTCCGACCGTACACTCCTTGATGTCATATCCGGCTCCAAGATAACCGATCCCGAGGAGTTGATCATTAGCCGCGAGGAATTCGGCGACATAGAGGAAAAGATGGGTGAAATCCTGTCCGAACTCGAGTGGAAGGTCCTGATGGCCTATCTCGATGGCAAGTCCTACCAGGAGATTGCCGCGGACCTGAGGCGCCACGTCAAGTCCATCGATAATGCCTTGCAGCGAGTCAAGCGCAAGCTCGAACGATACCTCGATCATCGCTACCACGCGGAACAGCGGGCAGCCCGCCAATCCGCCTACTCCGCGGACCCTTGACCCCGCTGGGGTCAGGGGGTATAATGAGCAATGTTGGCTGGCGTAGCTCAATGGTAGAGCAGCTGATTTGTAATCAGCAGGTTGCGGGTTCGAGCCCCACCGCCAGCTCCAAAGGTGGAATCACAAGATCGGGGAGAGGTACCCAAGCGGCCAAAGGGGGCAGACTGTAAATCTGTTGGCTGACGCCTTCGGAGGTTCAAATCCTCCCCTCTCCACCATAACTCGAATAGGAACGAAAGTTGCGGCGCGGGGTGGAGCAGCCAGGTAGCTCGTCGGGCTCATAACCCGGAGGCCGTAGGTTCAAATCCTACCCCCGCAACCAGCCCGTTACCGTCCCGGGGGCAATTGCCAGGCTCCCGGGACGGACTGATGAAGCTGCCATAGCTCAGTTGGCAGAGCGGCGCCATGGTAAGGCGTAGGTCCCCGGTTCAAATCCGGGTGGCAGCTCCAGATGTCGAACCTCCGACGGGAGGTTCTGCTATCTTCCAGGCATGCAGGCGACGGGGAGGATTCCCCGGCTTACCGACGAACTGAAATGAATTGCCTGCCACAGGCTGCCTCAGCAAAGGGAGGATCGGGCTGATGGGCAAGAAGAGATTCGAG
>DBBB01000159.1:6677-12079 GCA_002291985.1 Firmicutes bacterium UBA995 | reverse complement strand
TGGCGACGCTGTACGGCGGTGTAGTAGGGGGCCTGGGCTGGGGCATGATGCTCCGGGTTGGCGCGACGTCGGGGGGGATGGACATCCTCGCCTGGTATCTCAAGCGCCGGCATGGGGTCTCGCTCACCGTTACCTACACGGTAGTCGACGCGCTTATCCTGTCGGTGGTCGGCCTTACCCTGGGTACGGGAGCTGCCCTGTATGCCCTGATCGTCACTTTCCTCGGCGGACGGGTCGGCGAGTACCTGCAAGAGGGGATATCGCGGGCAAAGGCAGCCATCATCATTTCCGACCAGCCCGAAGCCATCGCCCGGGTGATCATGGACGACTTCTCCCGGGGACTGACCTATCTCAGTGGCTGGGGCGGCTATACCGCGCAGGAGCGCAAGGTCATCCTGGTGGTGGTCAGCCCGCGGGAGATCGCCCGACTGAAGCCGGCCGTCCAGGCGATCGATCCGGCCGCCTTTCTGATCGTCACCGATGTCACGGAAGTCATGGGAGAAGGTTTCCAGCCGCGCCCCCTGTGACGACGCGAGGACGCGGCGCAACGGCAGCCTGGTGCGTTCAGCCCAGGAAGTGCCCGAGACCCATCATGAGCAGAAAGCCGATCACCACTCCGGCCGTGGCTTCCACCTGGTGTCCTCCCCGGTGACTCTCGGGGATCAGTTCGTCGGAGACCACGTACAGCATGGCTCCGCCGGCCAGGGCCAGTCCCCAGGGCAGGACGGCCGCCACCGCCCCCACGACGACCGCGCCGACGAGCGCCGCCGCCGGCTCGGCCAGTCCGGTGAGGGTGGCTAGTCCAACCGCGTGCCACGGGTGGTAGCCCTCCCGGAAGAAGGCGGAGGCCACGGCCAGACCCTCGGGCAGGTTATGCAGACCAATGGCAACGGCCAGCGCGATCGCCGCGCCCAACTGCCCCGACCCGAAGATGACGCCGACCGCCAGGCCTTCGGGGATATTGTGCAGGGCTATGGCCAGGAAGAGCAGCCAGGCGCGGCTCATTCCCGAAGGAGGACCTTCGCCTATGCCCTGAGCATGGGCGTGTGGTACGCGGCGGTCGAGCAGGTAGATGAAGGCCGCTCCCAGGAGCAGCCCTCCTCCTGCCGGCACGATCCCGCCGAGTTCCAGGGCGGGACTAAGCAAGCCGAAAGCCGTGGCCGCCAGCATGACTCCCGCGGTGAAGCCCAGCATCCCATCAAGCAACCGGCGTGACAGCCGGCCGGCGAGCACCACCAGCGGCAAGGCGCCAAGCCCCGTGGCCAAGCCGGCGAACAGACTTGCCAGGAAACCATAGAGGACCAAGTACCATCAATCCCCCTGTCGCTTCTCGGATGACCTTCCTCGTTCTACGTCCCCGCAGGGAGATCCTACCGCCGGCGCGTCTGGTTTAGACCGCCCCCGCAGTTCAGACTGACTGCGCAATGCATCCAGCATGGCGTGGGAACTCATACGCAAGGGGAACGTCTCAGGTGAGAGAGGAGGCGATCGCCATGTTCGCGCGACCGATGTTCTGGCCCATCATCGTGGTCCTAGCCGTCACGGCCTCGGCTTGCCGTGCCCCGGAAGCGGCGTCCCCCGCCCTCGAGTACGTGCTCGTGCTCACGGAAGAGGGCGAGACTCGTACCGTGCGGCTCGAGGTCAGGAACCCCCGTCCCCGGGTGGCGAGACTCGAGTTCCCCTCGAGCCAGCGGCATGACTTCGTCATCCGGCAAGAGGGGCGCGAGGTGTGGCGTTGGTCAGAGGGCATGGCCTTTCTGACCGTGATGGTGGAAGACACCCTCGGCCCGGGCGCGGCGGAGTCGTATGAGGAAGTGCTGCCACCGTTGCCGGCTGGGACCTACGTGGTGGAAGCCTTCTTCCTCGCCGACCGCGACAGGGGCGCCGTTGCCAGCAGGACCTTCACCGTGCGCTGATCGATCGGACGGCACCGGGCGAGCCAGAAGCGATATCCCGCCCCAATCTGCCACTGCACCGTCTCCAGGGGCAGGCGCCGCAAGACGCGGCGTAGCCCGACTCCCACGGGGAGGAAACCATAGCCGCGGATGCGGGTCCGGCGTGCGACCAGCCAGTGACGCACGCGCAGGCGTAAAGGGCCGGGCGAAGCGAAATTGACCATCAGCACACCCCCGGGCGCCAGGCAGCCGGCCAGGCGTCCCCGCACCTTCGACCACTCATCAGGGGCGATGCCCTCCATCACGTCGCAACACCATAACCGGCGTCGAGGACCCGATCCCCGGACTGAAGCTCGCCGATAAAGCACTTGAGGGTCTGCTCGTGGGCGGCGGAAATGCCGTCCGGCGCAACGCCAGCTCCAGGGTGGAAGGGTGTGTCCTCCGAACACAGTCCTCCGAACACGGCCGGGGGCAGGGCGGCGTCCCTGGCCCCGGGTCATGGTATGATGGGGCGGAACGGTCATGGTAACCCGGGCGGGCGAGGGACATTACGGGAGGCGTGCGGCTTGGGGAAAGGGGAGACGGTGGGGCAGGGCAGGGTTGACCTTCATATCCATACGACGGCCAGCGACGGGGATTTTCCGCCGGCGCAGGTTGTCGAGATGGCCGTCAGGGCGGGGCTAGGGACGGTGGCGATCACCGATCACAATACCCTGGACGGGATAGGCGAGGCGATGCGGGCCGGGGTCGATCGCGGCCTGGCCGTGATATCGGGGGTGGAGATCAGCGCCAACCACGGCGAACTGGAGCTACATCTTCTCGGGTATTTCGTGGACTGGCAAGACGGGATGCTCCGGCGCCGTTTAGCCGAAAGCGAACAGGAATTCGTGCGGGTATACGCAGGCCGGGCGGCCCGCATGCGGGCCCTGGGTTTCCGGGTTGAAGACGCCGATGTCCTGGAAATGCGGCCCGATGGGAGCTACATGTTGAAGTCGCTGCTGGACGCCCTTTTGTATCATGACCGGCAAGGCAAGGACGCGCGTCTGGACCCCTACCGGAGAGGAGACCTGGCAGCCAGGCTGGCGTTTCTACGGGCCTACCAGCAACCGGGCGGGCCGGGTCACGCGCCGATGCAGATGATGGCGGTAGGAGAAGCCATCGCCCTGGTGAGGCGAGCGGGCGGGGTGCCGGTACTCGCGCACCCCGGGACCATCCTGGCGGAGGGCGAGTCCCCGGCCGTGCTCGAGCCCATGCTCCGTGACCTGGCGGAACAGGGGCTGGCCGGGGTCGAGGCATATAGCTCCTACCACCCCCCGGCCCTCACCCGCGACCTGAAGGGGTTGGCCTGCCGCCTGGGACTCGGGGTGACCGCGGGTTCGGACTACCATGGGCCGCGGTTGAAGCCGGGGCTTGAACTCGGCAGCGTGACCTCGGACCCCCGCGAGGTCCTCGAGTGGCTGATGAGGGAGGCCGGCGCCGCCCGGCCGGGCGGCAGGAAGCCCCTGGTTGCGCCGGGCAGGGACCGGCACGAGCCGGAGCGAAGAGAGGCTGCTGCTGGAGCAAGACTCAAGGGGGAGTGATCATGACGCCCGGCGCCACCCGCAAGATCCTCCGCGTCGATCTGAGCCGGGGCGACCTCCGGGAAGAGGAGCTGCCCGAAATCTTCTGGCGTGCCTACCTGGGCGGACAGGGATTCGTGGCCTACACGCTGATGCGAGAGATGAAGGCGGGCGTTGACCCCCTCGGGCCAGACAACGTGCTGGTACTGGCCACCGGCGTTCTCACCGGTTATCCCTTTTCCGGTAGCGGGCGCAACAGCGTGGGGGCCCGATCCCCCCTGACCGGCGCGTTCGGCTGCGCGGATGTCGGCGGCTGGTGGGGCGCGGAACTCCGGCGGGCGGGATACGATGCCATGGTCATCCGGGGCGAGTCGGCCCATCCCGTATACCTTCAAGTCAAAGATGGGCAGCCGCAGTTGCGGGATGCCAGGGCGTTCCAGGGACGCCCGACCGCCGAGGTGCAGCAGGCCATACGGGAGCAAATGGGGGACGAGCGGGTCCGCATTGCCCAGTGCGGTCCGGCGGGGGAACGGCTGGTGAAGTTCGCCTGCATCATCAACGACTTGCGCCATGCCGCAGGGCGTACGGGGATGGGCGCAGTCATGGGCGCCAAGAAGCTGCGAGCGGTGGCCGTGCGGGGGAGGGCCACTCCCGGCGTGGCCGATGCCGAACGGCTGCAGGCCATGTCCCGCGCGATGGCGCGCCGCCTGCGCGACGAAGACACCGCCCTGACCGAACTGGGTACGCCGGGCGTGTTGATGCCCCTACACCTGGGTGGCGGCCTGCCCACCCGCAACTTCCGCCAGGGACACTTCGAGGGGGCCGAGCGGCTTTCCGCCCAGGCGCTCAACGCCGGGCCGCTGGTGGGGCGGGACTCCTGCTATGCCTGCGCGGCAAGCTGCAAGCGGATCGTCAAGATGGGCCCACCCTGGGAGGTGGATGCCGCCTACGGGGGACCCGAGTACGAGACGCTGGCCGCCCTGGGTTCCCTGTGTGGCGTCGACGACCTCGAGGCCGTCTGCAAGGGCCATGAAATTGCCAACGCCCAGGGACTCGACACCATATCCGCCGGGGTGGCCATCGCTTTCGCCATGGAGGCAGCCGAACTCGGCATCCTCGATGCGACGAGCGCCGGCGCCGCAAGAGAACTTCGTTTCGGCAACGCTCAGGCCATGGTCGAGCTGCTCAGGAGCATAGCTTCGCGGCAGGGGCTGGGCGAGTTGCTCGGGGAAGGGGTGTCGGCTGCGGCTCGGCGACTGGGACGGCGGGCCGAACCCCTGGCGATGGCGATCAAGGGCCAGGAAGTCCCCATGCATGAACCGCGTTTCAAGCCGGGACTCGGGCTGGGTTACGCGGTTTCACCCACCGGCGCCGACCACTGTCACAATTTGCACGACACCTACTACGAGAAACCGGGGAGGGGCGTCGAGGGACTGGCCACTCTCGGTGTCTACGGGCCGGTGCCCCGCGCCGATACCGGGCCGGCCAAGTTGCGGCTTTACTGGGCGGCCAGTACCGTCCGCCACCTGAATAACTGCCTGGGGGTGTGCAACTTCATCCCCTGGACGCCGCAGGACTTGCGGGATCTGACCGCCGCGGTGACGGGATGGAACGTATCCCTGCACGAGCTGGTGCAGGGCGCCGAGCGGTCCATCAACCTGGCCCGTTGCTTCAACCTCCGGGAAGGCTTCACCGCCGGCGACGATCGCCTGCCCGAACGACTCCACCAGCCCTTCGCCGACGGGCCGCTTGCCGGTGAGGGGCTTGACCGGGCTGCCTTCGAGAGGATGCGGGCGCGTTACTACGAACTCATGGGCTGGGACGGACGGGGCCGACCCACGGCCGGCCGCCTGATGGCGCTCGGCCTGGAGGAATTCGTATCCGAGTTCTGAAGGGAGGCAGCTAACACAGCGAAAGTTCGCCCACCGGCGAAAGTTCGACAGGCGAA
>DBBB01000159.1:0-6349 GCA_002291985.1 Firmicutes bacterium UBA995 | reverse complement strand
TTCGACAGGCGAAAGTTCGACGATTGACGGCGTGGCCCAGGGGTGGTATCATCGCCTCAAGCTCGCCAGGATCTAGCAGTGGGTCGCGGTGGGATGTTCGCGCGACCCCTCTTGCCCGGGGCGGGCAATCTCGGTCCGAGAAGGGGGACAGGATGGTGAAGAGGTTTTTCCTGGCCGGCATGGTGATGTTGGTCGTGGCGGCCCTGGCGCTGAGCGGTTGTCCGCGCGCACCCGCGCGGCCTGCCCAGGATCTGGTGATCGCCATGGGCGTGGAGCCGGAGTCGCTGGATCCCATCCGCATGTCGTCTTCACCGGCGGCCACCGTATCGCGGCACGTCACCGAGACGTTGATCTATCTCGATGTGGACGGCAGCCTGCGCCCCAGTCTTGCGGAGTCGTGGGAGGCTTCGGCCGACAACCTGGTGTGGACCCTGCGCCTGCGCCGGGGAGTGGAGTTCCACGACGGCACGCCCTTCGATGCCGAAGCCGCCAAGTTCAACCTCGAACGGTTCCTGGATCCGACGAAGCGAGCGCCCTTCCGTTTCCTGATCGACCGCATCGTCCGGGTTGAAGCGGCCGATCCGCACACTCTGCGCCTTCATCTCAATGCGCCCTTTGCGCCCCTTCCCTCCCACCTCTCGCATGCGTTCATCGGCATGGTCAGCCCGGCATCGGTTCGGGCCCTCGCCGCGGACGCGGTGGTGGAGGCGCCGGTTGGCACCGGGCCGTTCATTTTCGACGAGTGGGCCCGGGGGGAGCGCATAGTCCTCAGGCGCAATCCCGACTACTGGGGAGACGCCCCCACCATCGACACCGTCACCTTCCGCTTTGTGCCCGAGGACGCTTCTCGCCTGGTCATGCTGGAGACGGGTGAGGCGCACGCCATCATGCGCGTCCCGCCCAAGGATGTGCCTCGCCTCCAAGGCGACGCCGAGATCCAGGTGGTGAAGGAAAACAGCGTCCGGGTCATCTACATCGGGTTCAACACCCAGGTGCCGCCCTTCAACGACCGTCGAGTGCGCCAGGCGCTCAACCACGCCATAGACAAGCAGGCGATCGTCGATACCATCCTGGCCGGGGCGGGGTCGGTATCCACCGCGCCCGTCGTCCCCGCAGTCTTCGGTTACCATACGGTGGGGCCCTACCCCTATGACCCGGCCCGGGCCCGCCAATTGCTTGCCGAAGCCGGCATTCCCCGGGGGTTCAAGGCCACCCTGCACCACCCCACCGGCCGCTACATGATGGACGTCACCATCGTCGAGGCCATCCAGGGCATGCTCCGGGAAGTCGGGGTGGAGGTCGAGTTGGTCACCATGGAGTGGGCGGCTTACCTGGCCTTCCTGCGGGTGCCGCCGGCGGACGCCAAGCACCAGATGTTCATGCTCGGCTGGGGCTGCGTGACCCTGGATGCCGACTACGGCATATTCCCGCTGCTGCATTCGTCGCAGTGGCCGCCGGCCGGCTGGGGCGTCAGCTACTTCAAGAATGACCTGGCCGATGCCTTGATGGACCAGGCGCGGACCACCCCCGACCGCGCCCAGCGGCAGACACTGTACCGGGACGCCCTTGCCGTCATCTGGGAGGCTGCCCCCTGGATATTCCTGCACAACGAGGTCCAGATCAACGCCGTTCGGGCCAACGTCCAGGGTCTGATCCACCATCCCCTGGAGAACATCTTCGCCTGGAACGCCCGGATCGAGTGAGGGAAGATTGGGAAAGACCGTAAACGGGGTCCGACCGCGGGGCAAGCCCGGCCCGACCGGTCGGACCCTTAATTAAAGGCGGCCGGTATCCCGAAAGGCGGTCCTCGCGGGGCAAGGGGGTGCGCATGGCGCGATGCGGGAATACGTGGTGAAGCGGCTGTTGCTCGCCATCCCCGTCCTGTTTGGCGTGTCGGTGCTGGTGTTCGCCATGATCCGCTTGATCCCCGGTTGTCCGGCGGTGGCCATGGCCGGCGTTCACGCCGACGCCCAGTTCATCGAGCAGGTACGGCGGGACCTCGGGCTGGACCGGAGTCTGCCCGCGCAGTACGGCATGTTCCTGGGAGATCTATTACGCGGGGAACTGGGCCGGTCGACTTTCAGCGGGCGCCCGGTCCTCCGGGAGCTTGCCGAGCGCTTCCCCCGCACGGGCGAGTTGACCCTCGCCAGCATGGGGGTGGCCACGGCGGTGGGTGTCGCCGCCGGCATCGTGTCCTCCACCCGGCGAAACTCGCCGGTGGACAACCTGGGCATGGTCGTGGCGCTGGTCGGTGTGGCGATGCCCGTGTTCTGGCTTGGTCTCATGCTGCAACTGCTGTTTTCCGTGCAATTGGGATGGTTTCCGGCAACGGGTCGAGGCACATTGACCCACCTGGTCCTTCCCGCGTTGACGCTGGGAGCCGCATCGGCGGGGATCGTGGCGCGCATGACCCGGTCGAGCATGCTGGAGGTGCTGAGGCAGGACTTCATCGTCACCGCCCGCTCCAAGGGACTGGCCGAGCGGGTGGTGGTGTACCGGCATGCGCTGAAGAATGCCATGATACCGGTGGTGACCATAGTGGGGCTTCAGGTCGGCACCTTGTTGGGCGGCGCCGTGCTCACCGAGACGGTGTTCGCCTGGCCGGGGCTGGGCAGGCTGCTGGTGGGCGCGATTCTCGCCCGGGACTACCCGGTGATCCAGGGAGGCGTCCTCCTCCTGACCGTCACCTTCGTGGCGGTCAACCTCGCCGTGGACCTGCTGTACGTCCACCTTGACCCCCGGATCCGCTACGTGTCGCGCGGAGGAGAGTCATGAAGGGAAACGGGACGGCCAAGCAAGCTCCTGCTCCCACCCCCACCAGGCTCGCCCTTCGAAGCCTGCGCCGTAACCGGGCAGCCATGCTAGGGCTCGCCGTCGTCCTCATCTTCTCGTTGGCTGCGGCCCTCGCCCCCATGCTGGGGCTCCCTGACCCCTATCAGGCATCCCTGGCCCAGGCCTTGGAGGCGCCCAGTCGCGAGCACCCTTTCGGCCGGGATGAACTGGGGCGCGATCTGTTCTCGAGGGTGGTGCATGGGGCCAGGATCTCCCTCACCCTGGGATTGATCGCCATGGCCATCGGCGCAGCCGTGGGCGTGCCCGTCGGCGCCCTGTCCGGCTACTGGGGCGGTCGTTTCGACCTGATAGTGCAACGGCTGGTCGATATCATCCTCGCCTTCCCCGGCACGCTGCTGGCCATCGTGGTGGTCACCATCCTGGGGGTGGGTCTGGATAACGTGATGATCGCCATCGGCATCGCGTCTATCCCTACTTACGTGCGATTGGCCCGGGGGTCGGTGCTATCCATCAAGGAGATCGGCTACGTTGCAGCGGCGCGGGCCGTGGGCGGCGGCGACGGGCGTATCGTTTTCCGGCACATCCTCCCCAACTGCCTCGGACCCCTCATCGTCCAGTCCACCTTCCAGATCGCCACCGCCATCTTGTGGGCGGCCGGGCTGGGCTTCCTGGGGCTGGGCGCCCAGGCGCCCACCCCTGAGTGGGGGACGATGCTCAGCCGGGGGCGGCTGTACATGCGGGTTGCGCCCCACCTCACCGCTTACCCCGGCTTGGCCATCTTCGCGGTGGTCCTCGGGTTTAACCTGCTGGGCGACGGGCTGCGAGACGCGCTGGATCCGCGGCTGCGGAAAGTATAGGAAGGCATAAGGGCTTCCCCCGGGGGTCGGTCGCGATCCCCGGATCGCGGTCTCGCATCGGGGAAGGAAGGTCCCCGCATCGAGGAGAACCAAGCCCCAGTCCGATGGTGCAGGAGGTATGCCGATGCCGGTGGACTGGATGGCGAGGGCCCGGGGGGATATGATTGCTTGCCTGACCGAACTCGTACGGCTCGACACTACCAACCCCCCGGGTAACGAGACGGTCGCCGCCCGGTACCTGGCGGACCGCCTGGGAGGGACAGGGGTGCGCGCGGAAGTGGTGGAGCCCGCCCCCGGTCGGGGGAGTGTGGTGGCAAGACTCGATCCCCCAGGAACTGACCCGGCGGAATCGCTACTCCTGCTTTCCCACCTGGATGTCGTGCCGGCCACGGCCGGGCAGTGGCGGCGAGATCCCTTTGGGGGCGAACTCGTGGATGGCCAGGTATGGGGCCGGGGTACGCTGGACACCAAACAGCTGACCGCCATGTGGCTGACCATATTCCTGCGTATCGTCCGCGAACAACCCGCACTGCGGAGAGGGCTCGTATTCGCGGCCACCGCCGACGAGGAGATGGGGGGAACGCTCGGGGTTCGCTGGCTGGAGGAGAACCGTCCTGATCTGATGCGCTGCGGGTGGTGCCTGAACGAGGGAGGCGGCTTCGGCCTGGTGCTGGGAGGCGTGACCTACTACCCTTTCCAGGCCGGCGAGAAGAGCCCGTGCTGGATGACCTTGAGAGTCCGAGGTCAACCCGGTCATGCCTCCATCCCGTCCGCGGACAACGCCGTGATCCGGCTGGCGGAGGCGGTGGCCCGCATTGGCCGCGCCCGACTCCCCTTCCAGCTTACGACCACCGTCCACCTGTTCGTGGAAGGGCTGGCGGCCACCCAGGCGGCGCCGATGGCCGGCATGCTGAGGAACTTGCTCGACCCGAACCAGGCCGACCGGGTTTTGGACGGCCTGGGCGATGACCACCTGGGGGCCATGGTCCGAGCGATGCTGCACAACACGGCCACCCCGACCATCCTGCGGGCGGGCGAGAAGACCAACGTGATACCTTCCGTGGCCGAGGCGCAGGTAGACTGCCGGATCTTGCCCGGCCAGACCCCCGAGACCCTGCGCGGCCAGCTTGAGGCCGTGCTGGCGGAATGCCCGGGGGTAGAGATCGAACTGGGGATGAAAGGGCAGCCCACGGAATCGCCGGTGGATACCGAACTGGCGGCGGCCATACGACGGGCGATTGCGCGTCATGCCCCCGAGGCCCACGCCATACCTTACCTCGTACCGGGCGCGACCGACTCGCGTTTCCTGCGGCCCCGGGGAGTGGTGGCCTATGGTTTCTGCCCTCTTTTGCCGGGGGAGGACGTTCGGTCTATCCACGGACACGATGAACGGGTGGGCGTACGGAGCCTCGAGTTCGGTTTGAGGGTACTCTGGGACGTGGTGACGGACTTCATCTGCCGCTAGCGGAAGGAGGGGGAAGGGAAGTTGAGCCTGGCATACGTCGACGGCCGAATAGTCCCCATCGAGCAGGCTTCCGTATCCATCGAAGACCGGGGCATGCAGTTTGCCGACGGGGTATACGAGGTGGTGAGGGCTTACCGCGGGCGGTTGTTCCGGCTCGAGCCCCATCTGGTCCGAATGCGCCAGGGTCTCGGGGAACTTGAGATACCGGAGCCGGAGGTCGCCGGGGGGCTGAGTGCGCTCCTCGAGGGACTGTGGGCCAGATCGGGCGAGGAGCAGGGCCTTCTGTACGTGCAGGTGACGAGAGGACAGGGCGCCCGGGCGCACGTGCCGCCGGCGGGACTGCGGCCGACGCTGATCGTGACTTGCCGGGCGGTCGGGCCTCATCCCGAGCAACGCTATCGGGAGGGAGTGAAGGCCATCACCCATGGCGATGTGCGCTGGGAATGGTGCCACCTGAAGACCACCGCCCTGGTAGCCAATGTCATGCTGCGCACTCGTGCCCAGCGGGCCGGCGCCTACGAATGTCTTTTGCATCGGGAGGGGATGGTCACCGAGGCGACCGCCGCCAACGCCTTCGCGGTCGTCGACGGGGTGCTCCGTACCGCGCCTTGCTCCAATCAGATCCTCGCAGGCGTCACGCGGGCGGCCGTGCTGGAACTGGCCCAGGAACTCAACCTGCCCCATGCCGAGCGATCTTTTTCGCAGGTGGAGGCGGCCCGGGCCGAGGAGCTGTTCGTGACGGGCACCCATACCGAGATCATGCCCGTGGTAGATCTGGATGGCCGGGTGGTCGGCGATGGGCGGCCGGGCCCGGTGACCGTACGCTTACTCGAGGCTTACCGCGGTCTGGTGCAGGCGGAAGTGGGAGGGATATAGGCCAGGCCCATCGTTCCCGACCCGGTCTTTTCACCTGGGAGCCGTGTCACCTCTCTCCCGGGTCATCCATATCATGAGACCAGCACGGACGCGGCCAGGCCGGTCACATGGACCGCCAGCACCATGGCCGGGAGGTCAACTTGCCTGCCGAGGAGCGCGTTGAACGTGGTCTGAAGGGTCATAGCGAGCCTACTCAGGGCAGCGGCCCTTGTTGCCCCAAGCATCCCCAAGCATCCCCAAGCAGGCTCTCTCCTTGTCAGCATGGCTAGTTTCCCCCTCGGGCCGGGCGAGAAAACCGGCGCACGCGACAGGATCGGCGGGCCGCGCGGCAAAGTAATGCAATGATCGGGGCCGCTTG
>DBBB01000154.1:596-5174 GCA_002291985.1 Firmicutes bacterium UBA995 | reverse complement strand
TCCGCACGGTCATCGATGCGGATACCAGGGAATACCGCTCCAACGTATGGCTGGTTCCGGCGGCCGGCGGGGAGGAGCGCCCTTTCACCACCGGTCCGAAGGCCGACACGGAACCGCGCTGGTCGCCGGATGGCGAGCGCATGGCCTTCGTGTCCGATCGGTCCGGGGAGAGGCAACTCTGGTTGATCGAGCGGGCCGGAGGCGAGGCCCGGCAACTCACCACCATGCGCCACGGGGCGAGCGGCGCCGCCTGGTCGCCGGATGGCAGGCAGTTGGCCTTCCTGTCGCCATCTGCCCCGGACGAGGAGTTCGAGCCCCTGTTACGGGAACGGACTTCCAAAGAGAAAGAAGAAGAGGAGAAAGCCCGCAAGGACCGGCCTACCGCCGTGACCCGCCTGAAGTACAAGGCCGACGAGGCCTTTGGACTGCTCGAAGGAAAGTACAGTCACCTCTGGATCCTGGACGTCCCCGCGAGGTCGGATGCCCCCTCGGTCCGGCCACGCCCGCGCCGCATTACCGCCGGCAGCTTCGATGTGGCCGCCCCCGCCTGGTCCCCCGGCGGAGACCGGATTGCGTTCTCCGCCAACCGCCTGCCCGATGCGGATCGGCATCCTTTCGTGCAGGATATCCATGTCGTACCGGCGGCAGGAGGAGAGCCGCACCAGTTGACCCCGAGCACCGGGCCTTTCAGCTCGCCGGCCTGGTCGCCCGATGGCGCGCACATCCTTTGCGTCGGGCACCAGACCGAGTTTGACGGGGCGACCCTCGACCGTCTGTGGGCGATCGAGGTCGAAACCGGTCACCTGGACTGCCTCACCGCCGACTTCGATCGGTCGGTGGGCGATCAGACCACCGGCGACGTCCGCTTTGGCGCCTCTCCGGTCGACCCCGTCTGGGTTGATGGCGGGCGCTCCATCATCTTTTCGGCCAGCGGGCACGGTGCGACGCACCTGTTCCAACTGGCTCTCGGCGACCGGTCGGTCCGTCAGCTGAGTGACGGACCGCTGTGGGTATACGGATTCACGGTCGATCGCGCCGGACGGCGTGTCGCGGTCGGCCTGTCCACGTGGGAGCGGCCGGGCGAGGTGGCCGCTTTCGACTGCGCCGACGGGTCATTTCGCCGGCTGACCGGTGTCAACGATTGGCTCGCGGCAGAAGTATCGCTGGCGCGGCCCGAGGAGTTCTGGTTCCCCGGGGCGGGAGGCCGCACAATTCAGGGCTGGGGGATGAAACCGGTTGGCGCCGTTCCCGGCAGGCGCTACCCCACCGTGCTCGAGATCCACGGCGGGCCCCATGCCATGTACGGGCATGGGTTCTTCTTCGAGTTCCAGTTGCTGGCGGCGGAAGGCTACGGCGTCATTTACACCAATCCCCGGGGCAGCCACGGCTACGGACAGGAATTCGTCCATGCGGTGGTGGGTCACTACGGAGAGGACGACTACGCCGACCTGATGGCGGCGACTGACCACGCCGCGGGTTTCGACTGGGTCGACGCTGCCCGGCTAGGTGTGACCGGCGGGAGTTACGGCGGTTTCATGACCAACTGGATGGTGGGCCACACCGGCCGGTTCCGGGCGGCGGTGACCCAGCGCAGCATCAGCAACTGGCTCTCCTTCCACGGGGTCAGCGATATCGGGTACTTCTTCGTCGAGCGGGAGCTGGGGGCAAGTCCCCTCATCGATCGCGATCGACTTGCCAGGCTATCACCTGCCACCTACGCGGGGGACATCACTACCCCCCTGCTCATCCTCCACTCGGAGCAAGACATGCGTTGCCCCATGGAACAGGCGGAGCAGCTTTTCATGCTGCTGAAGCAACTGGGCAAGGAGACCGAGTTGGTCAGATTTCCCGCCTCGAACCACGACCTGTCGCGGGGCGGGCGGCCGGCCTTGCGGGTGGAGCGCCTCCGCCACATCATCGGCTGGTTTCAGCGGCACATGGGCACCGTGCCCGGCGACTACGCCCTGCCGGCGAAATGAGCGCAACGCGCCGAGAGATGAAGGATGTGGAAGGACTGGGGCGAATACTTATCAAGGACTTGGCCGACCGGCGGTAACCTGCCGGGACACAAAGAAGGAGGGACTTACCTTGCGTCGATGGGGACCGACTCAATGGATCCTGGTGGCCTTTGCCGTCGGGGTGGTCGCCGGCCTCATTCTGGGACCTGATGCCGCGGCCCTGCGCCCCCTGGGCGATCTGCTGATGAACCTGCTCAGGATGCTGGTGGTACCACTCATCTTTAGCAGCCTGGCGGCCGCCATGGCGGGGATCGGCGGCGCCAAGCTCGGGCGCATGTTCGGCAAGACATTCCTGTACTACTATGCAACCGCCATTGCGGCCGTCACCATCGGCCTGGTGCTGGCCATCGTCACCCGGGTCGGGACGGGTATGGCGCTGGGGGAACTGGTCGCCCCGACGATCGCGGAACCGCCCAGGCTGGTCGACCTCCTGCTGGGGATAGTGCCCATCAACCCCATTGACGCGATGGCCCGGGGCGCGATGTTGCCCACCATCTTCTTCGCCATCATGGTAGGCATCGCCACCGGCATGGCCGGCAAGGTTTCCGAACCGGTCCGCAACGGTCTGCAGGCCATCGCCGAAGTCATGTACAAGATGGTCACGCTGGTCATGTGGTACGCGCCGCTGGGGGTGTTCGGCTTCATCGCCTGGACGGTGGGCCGCTTCGGGCTGGACGTACTGGCGCCTTTCGCCGTGCTGATTTTGATCGTATACCTGGGGATGGCCCTGCAGGCACTGCTCATTTATGGTGGCCTGCTGCGCTTCATTGGTAAGATCAACCCCTGGCGCCTGCTGGCGCGGGTCAAGGAAGCGCCGCTGTTCGCCTTCGCTACCTGTTCGTCCGCGGCGACGCTGCCCGTCACCATGCGGGTCACCACTGCCGCGGGTATCTCCCCCACCACGGCGGGCTTCGTGCTGCCCATCGGGGCCACCCTCAACATGGACGGCACGGCCATGTACCAGATGATCAGCGCCGTCTTCATCGCCAATGCCTTCGGCATTGAACTCACGGCGGGGCATTACTTCACCATGGCGCTCACCGCCATCCTCGCCTCCATCGCCACCGCCGGCGTGCCCGGCGCCGGCCTGATCATGCTCACCATGGTGCTGAAAGCGGTGGGCCTGCCCCTCGAGGGCATCGCGCTCATCGCCGGCATCGACCGCATCCTGGATATGGCACGTACGTCCATCAACGTCACCGACGACATCGCTGCCGCCGCGATGGTCGGCGTGTGGGAAGGGGAGCGGCCCGAGGGTTCTCTGAACCTCGCCCGATAGCGGGGCGGAAAGTCCCCTGCAGGAGCCCCCATTTCGCCCAGGGACCGGGCGGGGTGGGGGCTCTCGTCGTCACGCCGAGGCCAACCGCTCCAGCCTCTCGATGGCGTCGTGCTCGCCGATCACCACCAGAACCCACCCGGCCTCAAGGCGCAGGTCACCGGAGGGAGACAGGATGGTCGAGGTAGGGGTGCGCACCAGGAGGACCCGGCCCCCGCCCCCGATCCCCAACTTCTTGAAGTCCCCCAGCGATCGCCCCGCCAGCGTTGAGTCCGGAGCGATCACCACCTGACTTATCGTGCCACCGAGGGGCTCGGCGCCCATCATGTCCGACATTAGCTGGTACACCGCGGGGTTATAAGCGCTCTTGGCGAGGATGTCGGCGCCCAGCACTTGCGGCGACACGACTCTGGCCGCGCCGGCGAGGTATAGCCGCCGACCGGCCTCCCGGCTGGAGGCGGCGGAGATGACCTCAACGTCGGGTTGGATATCCCGGGCCTCCAGGACGAGGTAGACGTTGAGTGTGTCGTCGGCGAAGGTCGCGATCAACGAGCGGGCACGACGGATGCCCGCCTGAAGCAGGACTTCCTCTTCCAGCGCGTCGCCCACCACGGGGAAGATGTCGGAGGGGAGATCGCGGAGTCGCTCAGGGTCCCGGTCCACCACTACCACCGTGGCCCCCAGTCTCTTCAGCATGGCCGCCGTTCCCTGCCCCAGGCGGCCGTAGCCGCACACGATAAAGTGGTCTTTCAGCCCGGCAAGCTTCCTGCGCAGCGCGCCGGCGCCTCCCCGGTGTAGCATGTCATCCAGGCGATTCGCCATGGTTGCCACCCCCAGTCCGAATACCAGTAACAGGCCGATCGGGACTACCAGCATGGTCAGGATTCTCCCGCCGGTCGTGACGGGATGGAGGTCACCGTAACCCACCGTGGTCACGGTCATGATCAACAGGTACAGGGCCTCCAGGGGCTGGAGTCCCTCAAAGATCATGTACCCGAGGGTGCCGACGACGATCAGCACCCCGATAGCCAGGGCAAGGTAACGCTGTCGGCTTTGCTGCGCGCTCACGTACTCACCTGCAAACGAGGATTCTACCCCGCGTTCAGGCGTACCTTCCCGCCGCGCTCTCGCCTGGGCGGTCGGCCATCACCGGTGAGCGCGGCGAATTATGTTGAGCGACCCCCTTGACATCAGAAGATCATGGTCATTATTATTGAGGCGTACCTTAAGTTTGACAAGGTCACTGTTGAAGACGTTGGGAGGGGAGGGCCCCATGGAAGGGAA
>DBBB01000154.1:0-238 GCA_002291985.1 Firmicutes bacterium UBA995 | reverse complement strand
ATGGGGAAGCGTTGATCTGGCTAAGGCGGGCCGGTCAAGGGTCGGCCCGAGGCAAGAAGCCGGCAACTTGCGAGTTCCCGGGGGAGTTGGGGCCGATTGCGGGAGGTAGACGGCCCGAGGCACGGTCGTGTTGCCTGCCACTCCTCACGGATAGGGGAGGGTTTGCCGCGGATGACGATGGCGCTCGAGGTGCAAGGATTGACGAAGGTATTCCGGCGACGAGGTAAAGACCCGGTAG
>DBBB01000116.1 GCA_002291985.1 Firmicutes bacterium UBA995 | reverse complement strand
ATGGACACAATCGCTGACAGGCATGCGGGAGACGACAGCAGGCCGATTCTCCTCGCCGGGGACACTGGCTTCGGCAAGAGCACTCTTGTCGTCGCTCACGCTCCTTGTCGCGCCTTCACCCACGCTGCGCGTCGTCCCTGTTTGCAGACGCTCTAACCCGCGATCTCATCCTGTAGCTCCAATAGCGCTTGTTTAACCGTCGATTCCTCGATGATCTTCCTCTGCCCTGAATACCCGGCGAGCAAGGCCGCTGTGCAGAGATTGTTCACCTGACGCGGAATCCCCTTTGTGTACTGGTAGATGAGCCGGGCGGTATCCTCCGAGAAGAGGGCGTGGCTAACCCCGGCCACCTTGAGATGATGCTGGATATAAGCCTTGGTCTCCGGTTCGGTGAGCCCCGCGAGGTGGTAGCGCAGGGTAATCCGCTGGGAGATGGCGGCGAAGACTTGCAGTCTGAGTTTGCTGCGCAGTTCCGCCTGGCCGACCAGGCAAAGGGCCATTGGCGAGGCCGAGTCCATTTGGTGGTTGGTCAAGAACCGGATTTCCTCCAGCAGCAGCGGCGAGAGCAGGTGCGCCTCGTCGATCACCACCACCGGTTGGCGCTCTAGCTTCTGCTGGGAGTCCCAAAGTGCCGCCATGAGCTGGCGCCGGGCATCGGCGGCGTGGAAGGTGGGCTGGATGGACAGCTGCAGGCAGAGTTCGCGGTACAGATGCCTTGGCGTCAGCCCGGACTGGGCGACATAGAGCAGGTGGTGGCGTGACGGGTCAAGGCTGGCGGCAAGGGCGCGCACGGCGGTTGACTTGCCGCTGCCGATCTCCCCGGTGACTAGGGCTACCCCGCTTGTGTCCCAACAGATCGGCCGGTGCGTGAAGCAAGCAGGAGAGGGACACGTGACCTGGGATATTCTGGAGAGGGAGGTGGACGACCTACGGGCGAGCAGTACGGGGGGGGGCCGGTAAGAGAGGAAGGTGAATACTCACGAAGCGCTGGTGGCGACGGCTCATCGACAGGATGTGATGCCTTCTTGAGCGATGGAGCAGTCGGCCGACGTAACACGTTATCTTGGCGGAGGCAACCGGTGTCGCATGGCCAGGCCCATATTACTATCTGAACCCCTGCCCGTGCGGTCACTGGGGCGATCCCCGAAGAAGTTGCCTGTGCTCGCCGCAGGCCATCCTGCGATATCGGTCGCGCATCTCCGGGCCGCTGCTCGACAGGATCGATCTTCAGGTCGATGTCCCCCGGCTTGACTACCAGGAGATCCAGACCAGGGGGAAGGACGAGAGCAGCGCGGCAATCCGCGACCGCGTCCTACGGTCCAGGGCCATCCAGCGGCGGCGGTTCGAGGGAGCGGGTCTGACCACCAACGGCCAGATGGGTCCGGGAGAAGTCCGTAAGGTGTGCCGGCTTTCGCCGCCTGCTCATGCGGTGGTGCGGACCGCCTTCGAACGGCTGGGCTTGAGCCTGCGTGCCCATGACCGCATCCTCAAGGTGGCCCGCACCATTGCCGACCTGGCCGGTGCAGGCGATCTCGAGCCTGCCCATCTGGCCGAGGCCATCCAGTACCGTTCGCTTGATCGAGAGGTACCCGGCTGATGTCTCCCAGTGTAGCCGGCCCAGGGCAGCGAGCGGCGACAGCTCTTCGACTTGCCGGAACTCCGGCTGTAGGTGACCGGGCACCGGGCAGAACGCAAATCCTGCCCCCGCTGCGGGGAAGTGTCCCGCGCCTCTTTCCCACCGGACGTGATGGGAGCCCGCCCAGTTCGGAAGAGCTGGCCTGCCTCGAAAAACGGTACACCGAGGTGCTACCCTTCATATACGACTTCCGGGTGCCCTTCGACAACAACCTGGTGGAGCGCGACCTGCGCCCGGGTCAATGCAGCAGAAGATCTCCGGCGCCTTCCGGAGTTTCGCCGGTGCGCGGGCCTGCCTGCCGACAGGTAGGCCTTGTGCCGCATCCGCGGCTACACCTCGACCGTGCGTAAGCGGGGCCACTCGGTCCTGGCGGCGTTGGCGCTCGAGGCCGGGTTCCGGGGTCAGCCGTTTCTCCAGCCCCGCACCCCCTGAATCGGCGGGAGGCGAATGCCGCAAATCCTCGGGGGCTGTTGCCAAACACTGGACCCGTCGCTCACCCTATCCCGGAAATGAGAAAATCTACGCACGTACACTGCGGGAAGGAGGAATTCCGGGGGCGGGCAGAAGAAGCGCACTACTGGATTTTGCCGGGAAGGGCTGAACAGTTCCTTGGGGAGGTGTTCTCGACGACCATTCCCATTGAACCACGAGATTCGAGGGCTCTGTCTTATCAACTGGACTTTCTGAAGACAGAAATCGAGATCGTCAACGGCTTGATCGACCGGATGGACGGCACTGCGCAGACCACAAAGAACTGGGCTATCGTTACCTGGAGCGGCGCTGTCGGGCTTGCCCTCCGAGAAGAGCAACTCCGCCCCTTCATCGTTCTGACGGCCCTATTGCCGATCCTGTTCTGGTACATTGATGCGGTGTGGCGTCATCTGCAGAGGAGATCGACCTATCGGTTGATCAAGATCCGTGACTTCCTGAATGGCGAGGAGTTGCTCCAATCTCTTGAGCTTGGCCGTCTAGAGGGCTTCTTGGTGCTAGACCCGGTTGGACGTCAGTATAGGGGTACGCCGGAGTATGAGAGGCACGTCTCCCTGTGGCGAACCTTGCGGTTTCCAGAGGTAGCGGTCTTCTATGCGGTTCCCGCCCTCGTAAGCGTTATCCTCGGCATCCTAG
>DBBB01000125.1 GCA_002291985.1 Firmicutes bacterium UBA995 | reverse complement strand
TGGTCCGCCCGGGAGGACCTGTTCTGGGAAGTGCTCGAGGAGGTGAGCGGTCTGAGCGTCGCCGGAAAGCTTGGGGTCATCTCCCACCTGAAGACCCTTGCCGGCGCGAAACGCGACTACGACACCATTGCCGGCGCCCTCCGTGACGCCAGGGAATCCGGCTACGGCATCGTCACTCCCACCCGGCAAGACATGACATTCGAGGAGCCGGAGCTAACCCGCCGGGGCGGTCAGTACGCCGTGCGCCTGCGAGCCAGCGCCCCTTCCCTGCACTTGCTCCGGGCAGACATCGAGGCCGAGCTGACGCCGATCATCGGTAACGAGAAGCAATGCGAGGAACTCGTCCACTACCTCATGGATAAGTTCGAGGACGATCCCCGGAAGATCTGGGACTCCGACGTTTTCGGCAAGTCCCTTCATGAACTGGTGGTGGAAGGCGTCACCGCCAAGCTGCACCGCATGCCCGAAAATGCGCGGCAGAAGCTGCAGGAGACCCTGACCCGGATAATCAACGAGGGGAGCGGCGGCCTGATCTGCATCATTATCTGACCTGAGGCGTGCGAACTGCCCGATTGCCCGGGGCGGGCGCGCTCAGGTTTCCCCTTCTAGCTGCTCGAAAGGCGCACTCAAGCCACCGCTCAACTTTTGTGCCTGCTCAGGAAGGAGTTTCCCCACGCAAAGCGAAAACTGAGTTCGTTCCGATTCACCAGAGTCGCGAAGTTACTAGGGAAGGAGGTGACGCCAGCTTGACCAAGGCAGAGCTGATCGCCGCCGTCGCCGAGCGGACCGGGCTGAAGAAGAAAGACGCCGCGTCCGCCGTTGAGGCGGCCTTCGAAGCGATCGTCGACTCGCTGAAGCAGGGAGAGAAAGTGTCCCTGGTAGGCTTCGGCACCTTCGAAGTCCGGGCCCGTGCCCCGAGAAGCGGGCGGAACCCTCAGACCGGCAAGCCTATCAGGATCGCCGGCCGCAAGGTGCCCGCTTTCAAGGCCGGGAAGACCCTCAAGGAGACCATTGCCCGCTGAGGCAAGGTCGGACGTGCTCTGGTCGTAGTTGGCGATGAGATTGCGGCGCAGCAGCACTGGCGGCCCGGCATAGCCGGGCCGCTGGTGTTTGCCCCGCAAGGGCTTGCCCGCAAGGGCTTGCCTTGAACTGCGAACAACCGTAGGGTATAATGGCTGCGACGGGGCGTGGCGCAGCTTGGTAGCGCGCTTGAATGGGGTTCAAGAGGCCGTGGGTTCGAATCCCACCGCTCCGACCAGGAAAAGGCCAGGTCCGAGGCCAAATGGCTGCGGGCCTGTTTCCTTTCTTCGACCCTCCTGTCAGTAACGCGTCAGTAGTAGGCCCCTTGGCCAGTCGCCGGTCCCCGCGAGCCGGCTTGGCCGCCGCTAAAGACTGGTATCGTCGCTCATCCTATCCCGGAAATGAGAACATTGGCGCATATACACTGCGGCAAGGAGGAATTCCGGAGGGGGTGGGCAGAAGAAGCACACCACTGCGAGTTCACTCAGGAGATGGTCAAGTACATCTTCGAGAAAATAGCTGAACACGGAATCGAGGTGGTGTATAAGCTGGTAAGCACTGACTTTGAGCGCAGACTTCGCGGTGGGCGGCGCCTCATATGCGTCAACCGATAGCCGGACTATTCCGCGAAGTAGCTGAGCTGCTCAAGGAGAGTAACGTGCCAGTGCTTGCCCTGTCTGCTCTTGCCTTGGGTTTCATGCGTGGCCCACTGGATTGGATGCTGCCCCTGCTCATTTTGGAGAAAGGCGATCCCATGCTGATCGGGGTGATCTTCGCTCTGGCCAATGCGGATGATACCGTAATGGCTTTCCTCGGTGGACCTCTGGCTGACAGGTATGGCAGAAGACCGATTATCATGCTATCAACGTCATTCTACGTGGTTGGGTGCCTGGTGCTCTTGGTTGCGGTCGTCTCCGAGGGCCTTGTAGCAATAGTCCTTATCTCGCTTGCGGCGGTTCTGCTGTACGGAGTCACCGGAGTATCTGCTGGGCCCTATTCAGCACTGCTGGCGGAATCCGTAGGCTCGCGCAGCACAGGCAAGGCGTTCGCGTGGTTGGCCCTATGTGGGCGCCTGGCTCGTGCAAGTGGATCGCTTGTACTGGGTTTTCTTCTGACGGCAAACCGGGATCTCGGGCTCCTGGTCATGCTTGGATGTGCCTCCGTCGGCCTTCTACTTCATTCCCAGCTCAAGGAGACTCTGCTTCTGCCGCGAGGATGGGATTCGGGGGCCTCGTTCACAGCCCACGCTAAGGAATTCTTCGCCGGGGTCCGATGCATGCTCCCCCTCGGCCTCTTAGCGTTGCTGGGCGTAATCGTGTTGACCGGGCTCGGGCAAGGCTTGACCGGCAATTACTACCCGCCTTACCTTGGTGAACAACTTGGGTTGGACGAGGCTCAGATCGGGTTGCTGTACTCAATCATGATGGTGCTCCAAGCAGTTGCACTCCCCTTTGCAGGCTCGTTTGTTGACAGATATGGACATGTTGCCGGTCTTGTTCTGGGGAACGTGATACCGGGCGGGTTGATACTGTACTTTGCGCTGGCGCAAAGCAGGGTGCTGGCCTTGGCTGCCATGTTGGCCGCTGCCGTCCTGGGAGCATGGGGTGGGGTCGCGCTACCCGTGGCAGTCGCGAAGCTGACCAGCCTCGGGACACGTGCCACTATCTTCGGGGTGAGCGAGAGCGTCTTCAACCTCACGTTTGTGGTAGGCCCCCTTGCAGGGGGGGGCCTTTACGCCCGCAACCCCACGTTTCCATTTATCCTTGGCTCGGTCGCACTCCTGTCCACCATCCTGCTTGCGAGGAGATTGAGCGCTGGTGTGAGGCCTCCCCGGCGCTGAAGGTCAGACTCCGGATCTTTTCATGCACGACTTCCGGGTGCCCTTCGACAACAACCTGGCGGAACCCGACCTGCGCCCGGGTCAGCTGCGCCCCTTGAACCGGCGGGAAGCGAGTGCCGCAGGTCTCCTTACGCATCGCGCCAAGGGATACCTCCCTGCGGGCCGTCGCCAAAGACTGGACCCGTCCCTCACCGGATCCCCGAAGTGCGAAAAGTTGCGCACCTACACTGCGGGAAGAAGGAATTCCGGGGCGGCAGAAGAAACGCACTACTAGATTTTGCCGGGACGGGCTGAACAGTCGAGGTCCGGCGGGCGTCCGCAGCCCCGGGGAGGGGCTGTGAAGGATGGGTGTTGTGCGGATCCGCATGAGATGCCATGATAACTCACTATATGGACGGCAAGCAATTGAAAGCAAAGGCTTTAACACGCGTTCAGTAAGAAATCTAAGACTTGTTATGCGGTCAAAGAGCCAGAGTTCCGCATCTTATGCGGATCAGTCTAATTACTGTTAGCTGGCGCGAATGACCTCGGAGCGCGATGAAGCTCACCGACTCCCAACGAAAGGCCATCGAGCACGACGGCCGCAATCTTCAGCTGATCGCTTGCGCCGGCTCCGGTAAGACCGAGGTGGTTGCGCGACGAGTGGTCCATCTCCTGACGCCCGGTCGCGCGGACTCGCTGGCGCCGCGGAACGTCGTGGGCTTCACCTTCACGGAGAAGGCCGCCGCCGAGTTGAAGGAGCGCATCGTCACGCGTACCCGTGAGGCTTTGGGTGATCTCCCCGGCCTGGCCGAGATGTTCGTCGGGACGATCCACGCCTTCTGTCTCGAACTGCTCAAGAGCGAGACGCCGAAGTACCTCAAGTTCGAGGTCCTGAACGAGGTGCAACAGGGCCTGTTCGTAGATCGGCACAGCAGGCACAGCGGGCTCACGGCCTCGACCGACCTCAGGGGCGCCGCCCTCAAGCGTTACCGGGACACCCCACACTACCTCTCAGCCCTGTCGATCCTACGCGAGGCGGAACTCGAGGAGGCCAACCTCAACGGCTGCTCGATCGTGGAGGGCCTGGAGAGCTACCAGGCGCTCCTCGATAAGAGTAGCTACCTCGACTACTCGTCGATCCTCGAGACGGCGGTCGAGGTTCTCACGAACGACGACGGGCTTCGGGGGCGCTTGGCCGAGCGGATCAAGTACGTGATCGTGGACGAGTACCAGGACGTGAATCCTGTGCAGGAGGCCATCGTCTGGTCGCTGCACGACCTGGGCGCCCGCATCTGCGTCGTCGGCGACGACGACCAGACCATCTACCAGTGGCGGGGCAGCGACGTCGAGAACATCCTGACTTTCGCAACGCGCTACCCGGGCGTGGACCAGATTCCAATCGAGGAGAACTTCCGTTCGAGCGACGGGATCGTGGAGACGGCGCGCCCGTTCATCGAGCAGAACGCCGCACGGCTCGCGAAGGCGATGAAGCCGACGGGCGCACAGTCCTACGAGCCGGGAGACATCGTCGCGCTGTCCTTTGCGACCCCGGCCGAGGAGGCGCAACACATCATCGCATCCGCCCAGGCCCTGCGCGGCGTCGCCTTCACCGAGGACAGCAAGGAGCGCGGGCTGTCGTGGTCGGACATGGCGGTGCTGCTCCGCAGCGTGAAGGCGAACGCCGAGCCGATCACCGACACCTTGCAGGCGGCGGGCATCCCGTTTGTCGTGACCGGGATGACGAAGCTATTCGGCACCGCCGAAGCGGAAGCCGCCCGGCAGCTCTTCTACTTCATCGGCGACCATGGTCCCGACGAGGCCGCGGTCGAGCAGGCGTGGACCGCCGCGAACCTCGGCCTCGATCCAGCCGCGCTGCGTGCCGCGGTCCAGAGCGCGGCGGCGGCCAAGGCGGCGCTCACGGCGGAGGACCAGAAGCGCTGGGGCCAGTACTCCATCCAGCGCGTCTTCCTCGCCTTCATGGACGAAGCCGGGGTGCGCGAGGAACGCGTCCCCAACGGGCGGGGCGAGGTGGTCTTCTACAACCTCGGCAAGTTCAGCCAGCTC
>DBBB01000037.1:1042-3946 GCA_002291985.1 Firmicutes bacterium UBA995 | reverse complement strand
TCGCTACAGGCAAAGAGTGAGGGGATCCCCTGCACATAGGTTTGACGTTGCTGGAAGGCGGTCCAGATGGTGGCATTCTCGTCGGCCGGGTTCTTGAGTTCGACCACCGCCAGGGGCAGGCCGTTGACGAACAAGACGATATCCGGGCGGCGGGTGTGCTTGCCTGCCTGTCCTGAGGACGCAGCCAGGTTCTCCGAGACGGTGAACTGGTTGACGGCGAGCCAGTCATTCGCGTCTGGGTTCTCAAAGTCGATGATTTTGGCAATGCGATAAGTCAGACGTGAACCCTCACCCTCCGCTTCGCTCCTCCCTCTCCCACTGGGAGAGGGCCGGGGTGAGGGTTGAAGGTATTCCACAGAAATACCTTCAATGAGCATGTGATGGAAAGCGCGGTTGCGCGCCTCCAGCGTGGTCCCCTCGGGATGCGTGATCCGGCGGAAGGCATCCTCCAGCGCCTCGGCGGGCAAATCCGGGTTGAGTTGCGCGAACGTCTGGCGCAGCCGCTCTTCGAGAATTACCTGGCTGTAGTCATCGCGCTCGGCAGCCGGCTCGCCCGGGGCGATCTCGATGCTATGCTTTACTGACCAGCCGATGGCCTCCAGCCAGGCGAGCGCGGCGGATTCGGCGGTGGATTCAGTGAAGCTTGTCATTGCTCAATTTCCGTCATGGGTCAACCTCGAATCCCGCCATTTTGGCGAGATATTTGGCGGGATTCGTTTTTGGCGGGTCTCGCCGGACAGTATCCCGCCAAAAAGCAGTATTGGTGGCGGGATATGCCGGCACCGTGGCTCCCCAGCTCATCGTCTGACCACCTCGTATCGGGTGGCGGGTCCTGACCCGATCTTCCGAATCAGTCCAAGCTCTGTGAAGTGTTTCAGGTGGTTCAGGGCTGTTCGGTTGGATATGAGCATGGCAGCGACATATTCACCAGACGTAACAGTCTGCTTCGTAGCCAGCCATTCCCACCCGGCGCGCTCGGCCTTGCTCATCGCCTCTAGGATTTCACCGCTAAGCTCGCTCACCGCTGCCGCCGTGCTGCGGTAGATTGTTAGCACCAGGTACGGATGCTCCCACGAGTATCTTGGCAGCGGCAATCCCGCCTCTTCGGCGTGAGCCCTCATAGACTTCAGCCCTAGCCCTCGCTCTTCGGCCAGCTCCATTCGGGCGAACACATAATGCAGCACCGGATTGCGGCTGAGCATCGGAGCATTGAAAGCCTGCATCTGTTCCAACGTAATCGGTTCCACCGGCTTGCCGGGGCTCTTCACCGTGATCGTTTCCGGTGTGACAATCAACTGGCACTTGGCTCCTTCGATGCCGTAGTCGCGGTGGACGAGCGCATTGACGACACCTTCGCGAACGAGTTCGAAGAACGCTTTATTCGCGGGCCGTCGTCGCGCTGTGGAGCGGTCTATGGGGTATGGCAACTTGTCTCGAAGCCATTGGAGCGCCTGCTCGGGTGCGAGTACCTGCGGACCATCAAAGTCCCTCGGTTCCTCGGTTCCATCAGCAAGGTGGATGGTGCCTAGAAGCCCGGCTTGCGGCATGATTGTTCTCGGCTCCTTGCCGAACAGCAGAAGCCCGAATCCTGTAGGATTTACCCGACCGTCTTTTTCCTTGAGAAGGCCTTGCTGGAGTAGGCGACGGCTAAATGCAGGTGAACCCACCATATCACCAAGCTTGGCGATCGCGCGATACTGCTCCAGTGCTTCCGTCGAGAAGTCTGTCGCCTCGGCAGTGAGGAATGCGTTTTCCAGCGGCGACAGCGTGATGAATTTCGGCTTCCTCTCCTTCCACGCCTCAGCCCGTTCGAGCGCTTGCTCAACGAAAGCCTGGTTCGCTTCGCGGATATTCTCCTGCAGGTCGCGGTCGAACATGCGCACGGTAACGCCGCTGTCCTGTAAATGTTTGATACCCTTGCGGTCCACCGTCGGGTCCGGGTCCTCAATGCCGACCCATACCTCCTTGATCCGTGCCAAGACGATCCTCTCAGCGCAGCCGAGTTTTGGGTGCCGGCGCGAACCGGGGGCGCAAGGCTCCAACGTCGCAAACAGTACCGCGCCGTCCAGCTTGCAGTTACGGTTCTTCCGCTCCAAAAGGGTGTACTCAGCGTGATCGCCTTCTCGCAGTTCCCCTCGATATGAGGTTTCCACCGTTCCATCTGGTTTCCAGAGCACCGCCCCCACCAGAGGACTCGCCTTTCTGTCCGGGCGCGGTTCTACGATAGATTGCCGCATTACATCAACGGCCCGTTCCATGAGCTTGCGAGCATCGAACTTGACCATCAGATAACCCTCCCGATGAACTTGTCCGCGTCCTTCACCCGCAACTCGCCGGAGATGAGCTTAGGCAGAAGCGCATCGCGCAAGCTGGCAAGAGTCCGTGACTCGCGGCGGTACTCGATCGACCTTGTCAGCAACGGGTCTGCTTGCTGCTCATACGCCCGCGTAACGGGTTCTGGTGCTCGTATTACACGCACACTGAGAACCGAAGCCGCTTGCGCACGCTGATGGCTCTTGGATGTGCCGGTCACAAGACCCTCCATCTGCTGGCGGAACGACGGGGACCGAGCGAGGCAGTACATCAAGGCTCGCCCAGCGGGTGAGCGCGGGCAAAGGACGAGGAACTCAGTGGAGCAGACCGCTTGGTCATCGACCTTGACGTCCACCAGCCAGACTCTCTCGATCTCAGGGTTGAGCTTCGAGATCAGCACCACCGCAGGTGCCACGTGGGTCTTCTGACTCTTGATGGCTTCTCCCAACTCCTCCTTTGGCCACTGTCCTTCGTCAAACGCCGGAATGCTGAAGTGGCGGAAGTGCGTGTCGGGGTAGTCGAGCGGGTTCACCTGGTCGCGGAGCAGTTCAACAATGTCCGCGAATGTCCCCACCTCCCACCCCTCCGGAA
>DBBB01000037.1:0-693 GCA_002291985.1 Firmicutes bacterium UBA995 | reverse complement strand
GAGTTCGGAGTCGACGAGGCGAGCGGGGAACAAGTGGTCGAAGGCTTCGCCTGCGACCACACCCTCATCCCCAGCCCTTCTCCCAGCGGGAGAAGGGGGGTAGCCTTCCGGCTCACCCCTGGCCTCTCTCCCAATGGGAGAGAGGAGGATCGTCTCGGTGATGCAGAGCAGGACGGATTGCGGATCCTCTAGTAGTTGTTCATTGGGGAAGCGTAGCACCTGGAGGCCTTGAGCCGCCATCCAGGCGTCACGTTTGTGGTCCTTAGCGCGCTTTTCAGTGTGAATATCTCCGTCCAGTTCGACCACGAGCCGGTGCTCGTGGCAATAGTAGTCCGCGATGTAGTCTCCCAGTTGATGCTGGCGACGGAATTTCAAGCCCATTAAGCGCCGGTCGCGTACCAGCTCCCAGAGGATTGCCTCGGCGGGTGTCTGCTTGGCGCGCAACTCGTGAGCCTTCCGCACCAACCCAGCATAGTCGTACCCTCCCCGGTACAGACCCTCTCCCGCTGGGAGAGGTTGGCGCTGAGCGCCGGGTGAGGGTTGATTTCGGGCCCGGGCGGCATTGCGCCGCACAGGATCGAAATCAATGAACCACGACTTGAAGAGCGCCCGCGCCATCGCCTCCAGCGTCTCGCTCATCCGCCGGTTCAGCTCGATCTTGTCGTCCAGCGTGCCGAGGATGTGGGCGATGGC
>DBBB01000047.1 GCA_002291985.1 Firmicutes bacterium UBA995 | reverse complement strand
CACCGTTATCTCCACCTGCTGTCCAACCCTCACGTAGGCGAGATCTCGCGGCTTGCCGTGCTCGTCCAGCACCTTGACCGTGGGACTCAGGGGGAAGCTCTGAGACGCCCCACCCACCTGCAGGGTGAGCGTACCATCGGCCACCCGCTCGACGACGCCGGTAATCTTGATCTCCTTCACCCGGATCTCCACCACCGCGCCGCCCACCAGCGTTACCTTCACCTGCTGGCCGGCCCTCACGTAGGTAAGATCCCGCCGGTTGCCATGCTCATCGAACACTTTGACCGCGGGGTCAAGGGGAAAGGTCCGGGAAGCCCCCGCCACCTGTAGCACGATCGTGCCGTCGGCGATCCGCTCGACGACGCCTGTGACCTTCGTCTTTTCAGCTTTCTCTACTTCCACCTTTACCGCGACGCCCCGGACCAGCGTCACTTCCACTTGCTGCCCAGCCTTTAGATAGGCCAAATCGCGGAGCTTGCCCTGTTCGTCAAACACCTTGACTGCCGGGTCAAGGGGAAAGGTATGTGACCTGGCTTGTACCAGGATCGTGAGTTTGCCATCGGCCACTGCCTCGAGTTTACCCTCGACTTCCCGGATCTCGAACTCGGCACTGATGAATATGACCAGGTTATCCTCATCGTCATCGAGGATGACCTCGACCTTGTCTCCTGGCTGCAGGTCTTCCAGCTTCGCTCGCCGGCCGTTCAAGAAGATGAGGGCGTCCGCATCCACCCGAAAGGTCTTGCCGTCGGGATGACGCGCGTTGGCGACGGTGATTCTCGGCTCGCGGCCGGATACGACGGTGACGATGCTGCCCTCGAACTCGCGCTCGTCATCCTCATCTTCGTCATCCTCTTCATCGTCGTCCTCGTCCTCGTCTTCATCCTCGTCCTGCTCATCCAGCCAGTCCTCCACGCGGTCGAGGAGGGCGGCCATTTCCGAGCGGCGCACCGGCTGGTTCGGTCGGAAAGTCCGGTCTTCGTAGCCTCGCAGTATGCCCTCCTCGATGGCCAAAGCCACGAATCCCCTGGCCCAAGCGGGAATAGCCTCGAGGTCGCGGAAATGGAGGTCGCCGCCGGGGAACTCCCTCGCCCGGTCGGCCAGGCCCATCAGCCGCAACATGGTGACCACCACCGCGAGGCGGGTGGCCGGCGAGTTGATCTGCAGGGTCCGCCCGTCCTCGCGCAGGAGGTCACGAAGCAGGCCCTGTTCATGCGCGACCACCACGTACCCGACCGCCCATCTGGGCACGCTTGCCCAGTCGGCATAGTCCAGCTTTTCATCCATGCGAGCCCTGGCTTCTCTTTCCCGCCCCAGCATGCGCACCGCCAGGGTGATCAGTTCCACCCGCTTGACGGCGCCATTGGGCCGGAAGGTGCCATCCTCAAACCCCTGGAAGACCCCTTTGAGGGCCAGCTTGCGAATGTGCTTGTCCGCCCACTCGGCCTCCTTGGCATCACGGAACTCGGTCCGCTCCCGGGCCGATAACTTCCGGGCTTGCCCGGGAGGTAGGCGATCCCTGTCCTTGCCACCTGGATTCCTGGCGAACGCGAACCCCCCCGCCAGTGACAGCAGGAGACTGGCCACAACGATGACGGCGACGGTACGGCGCACCCCACATCCCTCCCCATGATCCGCGTGCCAGAGGCTCTCCCCTGGCCTTGTAATATATCGAGACGACGTGGCGGTTTGCGGGGGTTCCGCTCGCCGAATCAGCGAAGGTCGGGCCGGCGGGGCACGGGACGCCGAGGCTTGAAGTGCCGGCCAGGAAGCGGTTCAGCCAGCGAGGCCAGCTGGGATCGCTACCGGAAAAACAGCTGGAACGCGATACCCAGGAGCACCGGGATCATGGCCAACACCAAGGACCAGACAATTCTGCGTAGCTCAGCAACGCTCTGACGGAGTTCGGAGATGTTTTTGGAGAGGGCTTCCACGTTCTCCGTGAGTCTTGTGGACAGAATCTCCACGTTCTCGGTGAGCTTTCGGGAAAGAGCGTCCACGTTTTCAGTGAGCAGGTTGACGTTCGCCGCCAGGTTTCGAAGGTCCTTGCCCACTTCTGTGAGACTCTGCGTCTCCAATTCACGGAAGTAATCCTTGTCTACGCGGGGGACGTTTCCTTGTTCCAGATCCCGGTTGACGGGTGCGGCCGCGGTGGCGGGCGCCTTGAGCTGAAAAAACTGCAAGGTACATATCTCCTGCATGTGCTCCAGCATGATCGTCTTGGGAGACGAATTGAAGACGGCCAGGGCGAGTGCTCCTTTGAAGCCAGGATCCACCTGGAGACCTGCCAGGAGAATCAGGCCCTTTCGCGTAAAATAGGTCTTGGGGCCGATGTTGGCCGCCATGTCCAGCGGGAGTTGAAACCGTTCGTGCGTGATCAGGAGGGCAAACTCCCCCGGCTGCAATCGGGCGGTCTTTCTCTGATCGTCGAAGGTTACTGACTCCTCGGAGTTGCTTATGTGGACTTGGGCCCCGATGCGAGCGTCATAGCTGGTTCCTTGCAGGCACCCTGCGTCGAAGCCCTCGATCTTCAACTTGCCCTTATCCAGAGCCTCCTCTATGTCGACATTGGTCATCAGCACGGTACTGCCCCCTTCGCGGGCGGATTGACCCTTGGGCGAACGGTTGTTCCTCCCAAATTTTAACGCGCACGCCAGATGACGTCAAGCCCCATTTGGGCGTGTTGTGGGTGATTTCACTGGGTGCCGTGCTCCCAGGCTTTTCGATATGCTTCTTGCTCGGGGGTAAGCCGGTCTATGCCCAGGCCCATGCTGGCCAGTTTCTGCCAGGCTACCTGTTCATCGATAGCCTGCGGGACCGGGTACACGCGGGGCTCGAGGACCGGCCTGTCTCGCACCAGCCATTCGAGAACCAGCGCCTGATTGGCAAAGCTCAGGTCCATGACCTGGGCGGGATGGCCTTCGGCCGCCGCCAGGTTAACCAGTCTGCCCTCGGTCAGGACCAGGATCCTCCGCCCGCTGCCCAGGCGGAACTCCTCCACCCCCGGCCTGACCTCCCGGCCCTCGCCCGCCAGTTCGCGCAAAATGGGGAGGTTGATCTCCACGTTGAAGTGTCCGGCGTTGGCCACGATCGCCCCCTCCTTCATGGCGGCGAAGTGCGGTCGATCGATCACGTGGCGGTTGCCGGTGACGGTGACGAAGACATCACCCCGGGCGGCCGCATCCGCCATGGGGGCGACCTCGAATCCATCCATGACCGCCTCGAGCGCTCGCACCGGGTCGACCTCGGTGACGATGACACGAGCGCCCAGTCCGGCCGCCCGCGCGGCCACGCCCTTACCGCACCAGCCGTAGCCTGCCACCACCACGACCGATCCTGCCACCAGGCGGTTAGTCGCGCGCATGATCCCGTCCAGCGTCGACTGGCCGGTGCCATGGCGGTTGTCGAAGAGATGTTTGGTGCGCGCGTCGTTCACCGCCACGATGGGATAGGCCAGCCGTCCCGCCGCCGCCATCGCCCGTAACCGGATCACCCCGGTGGTGGTCTCTTCCGTGCCAGCCCGTACGTCCGCCAGGAGATCGCGCCGCTCGTCATGCAGCGCCGCCACCAGATCTGCCCCGTCATCCAGGGTATAGTGGGGATGCACTCCCAGGGCGGCGTGGATGTGACGGTAATAGCCCTCGCGGTCCACCCCGCGCAGGGCGAAGGTGGGCAATCCATATCTCTGGTCCAGCGCCGCCACCACATCATCCTGGGTGGAGAGGGGATTGGACGCGCACAGGCTGATCTCCCCTCCCCCCTCCTTGATGGCCAGTACCAGGTTGGCCGTCTCCGTGGTGACATGGAGGCAGGCCGCCACGCGCACGCCGGCCAGCGGCCGCTCAGCGGTCCAACGGCGGCGGATGCCCGACAGCACCGGCATGTTCTCCCCCGCCCAGGCGATGCGGCGCAAGCCAAGATCGATGGGACTGGACTGCCCTTGCCTTTCCATCTCCCGTTCCTCCTCAGCGCAGTTGCCCACGAATGATGCTCAGAGCGCGTTCGAGTTGGACATCAGGTACAACGGCCGGGTCGGGACGGGGCGTCCTGGCCTGGTTGAGCGCATCCACGGTGGCAGCGTCCACTATCCCGGTGACCGGCAGGCCTGCGGACCGCTGGAACTCGCGGACCGCGTTCCCCGTGACCTCACCCATTACCCCGTCTTCTTCGCCCCCGGTCAACCCCAACTGGTTCAGCCGTTGCTGCAGACTGAGCACGTCGAGCCCCACCAGTCCCCGGGTCAGGGGGCGGCGATATTGCAGCAGGATCGTCGCCTCGGGCAGCAGGGCGGTCCTCTCCGCTTCGGCCACGACCTCGTCCGGCTGCAGGCCCACGCCGTGAATGGTCCGGCCAACAGGGGTAAAGTGGCGGGCGGTGGTGAGTTTCACCGCCCCCCCGTCGCTCAGGGGGAACAGGGATTGCACCGTACCCTTACCGAAAGTGCGGGTGCCGACCAGCAGACCTGCCCGGTAATCCTGGATGGCGCCGGCAACGACCTCGGCAGCGCTGGCCGTCCTCCCGTTCACCAGCACCACCAGGGGCAGGTCGAAGCCCCGCCCTTGGCCGTGCCGGAAGTCGGACACGCCTGCTCTTCCCCGGATGCGCACCACCGGCCCCTGGGGGAGGAACAGCGAGGACACCTCGATTGCCTGGTCGAGGAGACCCCCTCCGTTATCCCTCAGGTCGAGGATGAGACCGCGTATGCCTTGCGCCCGAAGGTCCTCCAGGGCCCGGCGAGCCTCGGCCGCAGTTTCCGCCTGGAACCCGGTTATGCGGAGGTAGCCCACCCCCGGCGCCAGCATCCGGGACTGCACGCTGCGAACCCGGATTATCTCCCGCACCAGTTGCAGGCTGAAGGGCTGTTCGAGCCCCGGGCGCTTGACGCGCAGCGTGACCATGCTGCCCGGTTGGCCCCGCAGCCGGGCGACGATCTCGTTTAGCCCCAGACCGATCAGACCCTGGCCGTCCGCTTCCAAGATCAGGTCCCACGGCCTGAGTCCCCCCCGGGCGGCGGGCGTGTCGGGGAATACCTGCACTACCACGGGAGCGCCATCTTCCAGAGTCAAAGCGATCCCTATACCCCCGAAGGCCCCTTCGATTTGCTCAACATAACGCCCGTAATCGTCGGCGGAAAAGTGTCGCGCGGCAGGATCCTGCAAGACCGCCAGCATGCCGTCGATCGCGCCGTCGATCAGCGCGCGCAAGCTCACATTCTCGACGCTGGCGAGGATGATGATGTTGAACACCTCGGTAAAACGATGCAACTGAAACCGATATTCCGGGTTGGGTCCGGCCTGGCCGGTCCGACCGGGAAGACCCACAACAAAGCTCATTACCAACGCCGCGCACAGGAGCAACACGCCGAAGCGGCGCGAGACCCGCATCAGGAATCACCTCCCGCTGGTGGAGCGGGGGTTCGCCGCGGTTCGAACCGGCACCTGCCGGCCAAAGGAAATCGCCCCCGCGACGGGAAATCACCCCGGGGAGGGATGCCCGGTGTCCCAGCAGCGCGCCCCGCTGGTCGAAGCCCTTGCCGCCCACCTTGCCGCCTCCCCTGCCCGGCTGCACCTGCCAGGACACAAGGGAGGGCGCTGGGTGGACGCCGCCTTCGGCGAGATGTTCCGCGCTCACTCCTGGGAACTCGACCTCACCGAGCTGCCCGGACTCGATGACCTGCACTCCCCTTCCGGCCCCATCGCTGCGGCCCAGCAGCTGGCCGCGCAGGCTTTCGGGGCCGAGGAAACCCTGTTCCTGGTCAACGGCAGCACCGCGGGCCTGCTCGCCCTCATCCTGGCCGTGGCAGGACCCGGCGACGTGCTGGTCCTGGCCCGCAACTGCCACCGGGCGGCCTTCAGTGGCCTCGTGCTGTCGGGGGCGGTCCCCGCGTATTTCCCGGCCGAGGTGGACCCGGATCTCGGCTTGCCGGTGGCGGTGGATCCGGCGCAGCTGGAGCGGGCGCTGGCCTCCCATCCCCGCCCGCGAGCCGCACTGGTCGTCAGCCCGACTTACCAGGGCTTCGCGTCGGATCTCCCCGCTATGGCCGCCATCTGCCATCGGCGGGACATTCCCCTGTTGGTGGATGAGGCCCATGGACCTCACTTCGGCTTCCATCCCGCCTTCCCCCCCACGGCCATGTCGTCAAGCGCCGATGCGGCCGTCCAGAGCCTGCACAAGACAGGCGGTTCTCTCACCGGCAGCGCCTTGCTGCACCTGCAGGGCCCCCGTCTCGACCACGACCGGGTGCGGCTCATGGCCCGGCTGGTCCAGACCACCAGCCCCTCTTACCCCTTGCTGGCCTCCCTGGACGCGGCCCGCCGCCGCCTCTCCACCCGCGGCCGAGAAGACCTGGGGCGAGCCATCACGGCCGCCCGGTCCGCGCGGCATGCCATCGACCATCTCGGATTTACCTGCCCCGGGGAAGAGTATGCCGGCAAGGGAGTGGTCGGGCACGACCCTACTCGCCTGCTCGTGAACGTGGCGAGCCGAGGTAGCGATGGTTACCGGGCGGAGGCGCACTTGCGCCGTGCCGGCCTGCAGGTGGAATACGCCGATGCTGCCAGTTTTCTGGCCCTGGTTGCCCCGGAGGACGATCCCGCCTGGCTGAAGGCACTGGTTCAAGCCATGGGCTTACTGCCTTGCGGGCGGGTCAGAGAGGGCGGCACTGCCGCGAGTTCGCTCTGGGGAACCGTCCCCTCTTCGGCACTGCCTCCCGGTCAGGCGATACGACTGTCATACTCCCGGGTGCCCCTTGACGAATCGGCGGGCCGGGTGTGTGCCGAACTGGTCTGTCCTTATCCTCCGGGCATACCCGTGCTGATCCCGGGTGAAGTGGTGCCGGATGACTTTCCCGCAGCACTCGGCGCACTGGCCGCCCTGGGTTGCTCCTTCCAGGGTTCTGACCTGCTGGGCCACGGATTGGCCGTGCTCTGATTCGGGAAGGCCTGCGTCGACACCTAACTGGTGGTGGTTTTAGCCGTCGAGGTGGTTCGGACAACCTGGTCCACCTGGTGGCGAAGCTTCCGCGCGAACTCGGCCAGGCCGGTCACCTTGGCGACGCTGGTCAGCCCGGCGAATTCGTCCACCAGGCCGGCGAGCGCCTGGACTTCCCCGGCCATGAACGCGAGTCGCTCCCGGTACTCCTCCACCTTGGACTCGAGTTGCTCCCGCTCCTGCCGCAGGCTGTCCACCTCTTCCGTCAGTTCGCCCCGGCGCTGACCCTGGCACGCCAGGGCCGCCATGGTCCTCAGCCCACCAAGGAACCCCCCGAGGTCTACCCCGGGCACCCGGCCCGCGTCCCGAAGGAAGGCGCCCAGGTCGTCGAGGGCGGTGTCGGCCGGCGTGTCGGCTGCCGCCTCCCCCGTGCGCTGCCGGCGGTAGTACTTGGCCCGGGCGGTATGGAAAGACAACCCCCTTTCCCGGCAGAAGTCCCGGATCACCGCGGAGATAGGGCGGTCATCCCGGTCCTGGATCCGGGTCCACAGTTGCTCCTCGGTCCCGGCCGACCAGAGGTTGCGCTTACGCGGACGAGGAAGCGTGCTGGCAGCCAATCTGACAACCCCCTCTTCGTTTCCTGTCGGCTATTGTTCCCGCCTCGTCAGGGATTATATGTAATCACTGGCGTGATCTTGCCGCCGTCCGGAGCTGGCCGCAACGGCTCCTCACGCTGATCGGCGCCTGACGAGCAACAAGCTTGGCCGTGCGACGGGGCTAGCAGCCGACATGGCCAGGCCGTTTTGCCGTGCCCTCCCGGGCTCGTTCCCCATAGGCAACTCGAGTTGGCCAGGCCCGTCGCGCCTGCCACCGCCGTCTACCTGACGGTAGACCGGTCAACCCTCGTGGGTTATAGTGAAAACCAGGGGTTGCCCCCAGGCACAATGACGCTACCTTGACCTCCATGCACACAAGCAGGAATGGCATGGTCGCCCGGCGAAAGTTTGGAGTATGTGGCTTCTCCTGACGTTTGACGCCGCGGCGGGGGGCAGTCGATGGGATGCTCTGCCACTGTGTCCAGGATCGTTGTAGTCATACCGGCCTACCAGGCGGTTGACCACCTCGAGAAGGTACTCCGGGGGGTTCCCAAGTGCGTATCACACGTCGTCGTGGTTGATGACGCAAGCAGTGACGGTACTGCTGACGTGGCACTGAGAGTTGCCCGGACCGATTGCAGAATTCGCCTGGTCACCCACGACGTCAACCAAGGAGTTGGCGGTGCCATGCTCACCGGGTATGGTGTGGCCGCGGACCTGGGGGCAACGGTCGTGGTCAAGATGGACGGCGACGGTCAAATGGACCCGGACTACCTCGATACTCTGGTGGCCCCAGTCACAGCTGGCGAGGCGGACTACACCAAGGGCAACCGGTTTCTGCACGCTCGCGTGCTGCGCTCGTCAATGCCCCTTCTTCGCCGTGTGGGCAATGTCGGGCTCTCGTTCCTGACTAAGCTCTCGTCCGGCTACTGGAGCGTGTTTGACCCCACAAACGGGTACACGTGCCTCCATGCCTCACTCATCCCCCTCCTGCCCCGGGAGAGGATCGACCGCCGGTACTTCTTCGAAAGCAGCGTGCTCCTCGAACTCGGTCTCCTGCGCGCGGTAGTGCGGGACGTCTACATCCCGGCCCGCTACGGAAACGAGCGTAGCTTCCTATCCGAGTGGGGAGCCCTGGTGAAGTTCCCCTGGCTGCTGTTGCGTGGCCTGCTGCGGCGGGTAGTGGTCCAGTACTTCGTGTGCGACTTCACGGCTACCTCGCTGTTCCTGGTGTTCGGACTTCTTCTGTCGGCCTTTGGAGCCGGCTGGGGGACATTCCACTGGTGGACGTCTGCTCATCAGGGAGTTGCCGTCACGACGGGAACGGTCATGTTGGCCGTACTGCCGCTGACCCTCGGGACCCAACTGCTACTGCAAGCACTGATCCTGGACATCCAGAACTCCCCGTCGCGGCCCATTCACCCGACCTGCGAGCACTCCCCGCAAGGTCCGGGGCCTCGGGAGGTACCGTATGCCACCAAAAGCGGCTAGAGGCACCACTTACCTGGTCACCGGCGCCAGCGGTTTCATTGGCTCCTACCTGGCCCAAACGCTCATGGACGGGGGCGATACCGTCCGGACCCTGACCCGCGCCGGCTGGTCAGGACCGCCGGCCGTCCCCCTCACCCACCGGTACTACGGCAGCTTGCCGGGGGCAGTGCCACCGGCCGCCTTCGAGGGCGTCGACGTGGTCGTTCACTGCGCCGCCGCCAGTCAGGGCACGGATCGATTCCTGCACATGATCAACTGCGAGGGAACCCTGAACCTTGCCCGCGCGGCAGTTGCTGCCGGTACCCGCGCCTTCATCTTCCTCTCATCACAGTCGGCCCACTCGACGGCGGTCTCTGGATACGGCCGCAGCAAGTATGCCGCCGAGCGGGAACTGCTTGGCCTGCAAGGATTGAAGGTGGTCACACTGAGGCCCGGGCTGGTATGGGGACCGGGGCGGCGCGGGCTCTTCCACCAGATGGGCGGGACGGTCGGCAGGCTGCCCTTCATTCCCCTGCTGGACGGCGGCAGGTCGCTGGTTCAGCCAGTTCACGTGGCCGATCTGTGCCGGGTCATTCTGACCTGCGCCGGGAAATCGAGCGAGCTTGCCGGGGCGGTGCTGCCGGTCGGCGATCCGGAAGGTCTCACCCTCGCGAGCTTCCTGCAACTCATCGCGCTCGCACAGCGAGGGCAACGCAAGCTGGTGGTCACGGTTCCCTGGGCGCTGGTCTACGCCCCGGTGAGAGCGGCCGAGGCGCTGGGCATTCCATTGCCCATCCACACCAACAACCTGGCCGGTCTCCGATCGGTCGCCCGTATGGAGACGGCTCCGAGCCTCGCTCGCTTGAACCTCGGTCTGCGCCCCGTGAGCATCGC
>DBBB01000180.1 GCA_002291985.1 Firmicutes bacterium UBA995 | reverse complement strand
GTTTCCCCGCCACGTCCCGTCCCTCGTAGCTCTCTGCCCGGTCGGCGGCATCGACCACCACCACTTCGGCCTCCACCCCGCCGGGGGGCGTGGGGTGGCTGCGCTGGATCAGGGACATCGCACACTCCTCGAAGTCGGCAAGCTTGCCCGCTTCCCCGGCAGGCTCAATGAGCAATAGCTCGGCCGCCCGCGCCTCCCACTCCCGGAAGGAACGCCATCCCCAGAAACTGGCCTGAGGGTCCGCCGGATGGCGAAGCAGATCGGCGGCAAGGCCCGCCTGCCGGAAAGCCTCGTGACAGTGTTCGGCCGCCCGGCGATATCCGGGACTGGCCTGTATGCGGTGATGGCGGACGATCTCCATCAACTGGTCGAGAGCGCGCTGGCCGGAAATCTCGGGCTGCAGTTGCTCGATAATAGTTCGCAGCAATACGACCGCCTCCACCAAAAAACTTCGAGCGCATTCCCGCCAAGTCCTCCCCGGGGCTTACCCTGGGGAAGGGAAAGCCTCTCTGCAGCGCGAAAGTGCCCCATCAGTCGAGGAGGAATTCATATCCGCCGTCTGAGCTGCGCATGATGTCGCAAGACCTCCTACAGGATCATGCGGCCCGCAACGAATCCCATAACCGCGCCGTTCTGACCGCCGATGGCATAGCCTACTGGGTGGGCATGGCTTTTGCCGATCCGTCGACGGTGGTCCCCGCCTTCCTCAGTCAACTGGGCGCACCGAACACGCTGATCGGCTTCTTGACCGGGTTCCGTGCCGGGGGGTTCCTCCTCCCCCAGCTCGTGGTAGCGCACTACATCGAGGGATGGCCCCGCAAGAAGAAGCTGGTCGTATTCAACTCCCTGTTCGGCCGGTCCATTCAACTCGCCCTTCCCGTCATGGTGTACTTCCTGGCGGGAGAAGCACCGGCCCTTGCCGTCATCTGGTTCACAATCCTCTATATGGTGGCATCCGTGAGCGAGGGCATCAGCGCCGTGCCCTGGACCGACATCATGGCCAAAGCGGTGAATCCCTTGCGACGCGGTCGATTGTACGGCAACATCCAGTTCTGGGGAGGGATGGGGTCGCTGGCCGCGGGGCTCCTGGTAAGCAGAATCCTGGTCAACCCCCGGCTTCCTTATCCCAGCAATTTCTCGCTGCTGTTTGCCTTGTCGGCATTGGCTTTCATCGCATCGTTCCTTTCCTTCCTCTTCGTCCGCGAGAGCGCGGGCCGGGTCGGCGGTGCGGCTCGGGGCTCTTTCATGGGCTTCTGTCGGTCGTTGCCCGAACTGTGGAAGGCAAGCCCTGACTTCGCCCGGCTGGTCCGTGTCCGCCTTCTGGCCGGGGCCGCGCACCTTGCCCTCCCTTTCTTCATATTGTACGGCCAGGATGAGCTTGGACTCGGGGTCGGGCTGGCGGGACTTTTCCTTGCCTGTCAGATGGCGGGAACCGTCGCCGGAGGACTCCTCTGGGGTCGTGTCGGCGACCGCCGGGGATACAGGCTGGTGGTCATCCTCTCCGTGTTGTTCGCGCTGGCTGCCCCGACTCTGGCGCTGCTGGCGGGGGCAGAACTTCCGGGATGGCTCTTGTTGCTCGCCTTCGGAACGATCTTCTCTTGCCTGGGGCTCTCCTTCGCCGGGGTCTGGATGGGTGTCACGAACTACCTGTTGGAGACAGTTCCCGAGACACGCCGGCCCAGTTACCTCGGGCTGCTGGCGACGTTGGCGGGCCCCACGACTTTTCTCTCCATCCTGGGGGGTCTGATCGTTGACACGCTGGGCTATCGTGCCGTGTTCGGGCTAACCTCGGGCTTGATAGCCCTTGCCCTCCACCAGGGTCTGACCCTGAGAGAACCACGGCTGGCCGGCTGCGAGGGGCGGGGATCAGGGGAAGCGATGGATGCCGGGCGAGAGGGCGGCGAGGGATGACGCGATGTCGGCCCGGCCTGGTGACCGATCCCGCTTATCTCGAGCATGCTCCCGGCAACTGGCCGGAGAGCCCGGAGCGATTGCGGGGCGTCCTCGACCGTTTTGCGTCCTCCCGGGTACACGACCTGGTAAAGCTCCTTGCGGCCCGCCCTGCCACTGACCGCGAGCTGCGGCGGGTCCACCACGAGGGCTATCTCCGCCTCCTCGAGACTCTTGCGGGAAGGGGCGGCGGCTACCTGGACCGGGATACGGTGGTCACTTCCCGGAGCTACGAGGCGGCTAGACTGGCTGCAGGCGGATGCCTCGCGGCCGTGGATGCCGCGTTTTCGACGTCGGGCCCTGGCGCTTCCCTGTGCCTGGTGCGCCCTCCCGGACATCATGCCTTTCCCGGCAGGGGCACCGGGTTCTGCCTGCTCAATAACGTGGCCGTCGCCGCCTGCCATGCGCTCGAACACCACCACGTGGAGCGGGTGTTGATCGTCGACTGGGATGTACACCACGGCAACGGCACCGAGTCGGTCTTCTATGGTCGCAGCGACGTGCTGTACATGTCCATCCACCAGAGCCCCCTGTACCCGGGCACGGGAGAACTCACCGACACGGGCGAAGGCGAGGGGGAGGGCTACAACATCAATCTACCCCTGCCTCCGGGAGGGGGGGATGAGGATCTCCTTGCCGCCTTCGACCGCCTCTTCCTGCCCATAGCCCGGGCCTATCGCCCCCAGCTCGTGCTCATCTCTTCGGGTCACGACGGCCACTTCGCCGACCCGCTGGGCAGCATGCGCTTGACCGCATCAGGCTACCATCAACTCGCGGCCCGGATGCGGGACCTGGCGGGGGAGTGCGCCGGCGGGAGAGTCATCGCCGTGCTCGAAGGGGGCTACCACGAGGAAGCCCTCGGCTGGTGCATGCTGGCCGTCCTCGACGCCATCGGCGAACTCGGGATAGCGGGAGGAGATGTGCCCGGAGGGCCGATCGGGAAATCAGCACCTTCTCAGGAGGTGGCCCGGCGCATCGACCTTGCGATCGCCATCCACGGTCGGCGATGGCCGCTGCACTGAACAATTCATGCATACCCTGGCAGCCTTCGGCTTACGGCCGCCACGCCATCCTGATCTTGCTTGCCATATTCGCCGCCCGCCGGGGCCTCCCTTACGTGCTGAGAAGCCCATTGACGGAACCCCTGCCGACACTGTATTATTGTTCTAGTACATTAGGCAGCAATGCCACCGGGCAGGGAGAGGCCCATGGAAGGCTCGGACATCTGGCTTCATGTGAACCCGAGTTCGGGAATGCCCATTTACCTGCAGATCAAGGATCAACTACGCCGGGCCATACGGGGAAGGGTCCTGGGGCCGGGCCAGCAACTACCCACCGTCCGGCGGATGGCGGCCCACCTGGTGGTCAACCCCAACACGGTTGCTCGTGCCTATCGCGAACTCGAGCAAGAGGGTTACATCGATCCTCGCAGGGGCGTGGGGACGTTTGTCGGCGTCATTACAGAAGAGAAAGCCCAGGTTGGGCTCAGAGAAACCGCCCTGGAGGCAGCAGCCGCCAGGTTCCTCGAGGAGATCCGTCGCTTGAATGCGACTACGGCCGAGGCCCTGGGCGTCCTGTGGCGGCTTGAAAGGGAGAGGTCCGGACCGGTGCCGGGGGAGGGAGAGCGCACATGACGGAGGAACTCGCCATCAAGACGCGCGGGCTGAGCAAGCGGTTCGGGTTGGTGCAGGCAGTGGATGGGCTCGACCTCGAGGTGCGCAAGGGTGAGGTGTACGGTCTCATCGGGCCCAACGGCGCCGGCAAGACCACCACCATACGCATGTTGCTGGGCTTGAGCCGACCGTCGGGCGGCACGATGGAGATCCTCGGCCGGGAGTCTTCGAAAGCGGGAGCGTCCCTCCGCGAACTGGTCGGCTTCGTGGGCGAGGACCAGCCCATGTACGACTACATGAACGTCACCGACTGCATGGAGTTCACCCGATCTTTCTATCCCACCTGGGATCGGCAACTTGCCCTCCGCATGGTCGAGATCTTTCAGTTGCCCGCGTACGCCCGCGTCGGCACGCTGTCCAAGGGAATGCGTAGCCAGCTTGCCCTGGTGCTGGCCATGGGGCCCCGACCGCCCCTGCTCATCCTCGACGAGCCCACCAGTGGCCTCGATCCCCTGGCCCGCAGGGATTTCCTGTCCACCATAATGGGCGAGGCCATCGGGCCGGAGCAGAGCGTCCTGCTCTCATCGCATATCCTGAGCGAGGTCGAGCGCATCGTCGACCGGGTCGGCATCATCGCCCGGGGGAAACTGCTGACGGTGCGCGACATCGATGCGCTGAAGACGTCCCACAAGCGCGTGCGGGTGGTATTCCAGGGCGAGCCCCCGGCTGCCGCCTTCAAGCATCCCGCCATCGCCGGCGTCGAGCGCCAGGGCTCGAGTTACCTGCTGACGGTGAGCTCTGACCTCGAGGAAGTCCTGGCCGCCCTCAACCGCCACCCGCTGTTCGCGATGGAGGTCCTGGAGATGACGCTCGAGGAAACCTTCGTCCACTATGCCCAGGACAGCAGGGGGCGGTCGGCCTCTGAAAACAGGTGAAGCGCAGCAGCGCTGGGAAAGAGGGGGTCCCCATGCATTCGGACCGGATCACCGCATCACCGGGCACACGGCGCCCTTGCCGTGCACTGGCAAGAAAGGAGTGGCGTGAGAGCCGCTGGAAGGTCGTGCTCGGCACCCTCCTGTGCGGGGTGACGGGCGCCATCCTCGGACCCACGTACGACTGGCTGGGAGGGCTGCTGGGGCCGGCCGGCATGCAAACTCTGCCCGGTTCCCTCGGCGAGGCGCTCCAGGCACAGCTCGCAAGTTATTCCCTGTATATCTGGAGCAACTGGTACGGAAAGAACCTGTTTCAGTACATGCTGGTACTGACCATCATTTTCGGTGCAGGGCTGCTGGCCGGGGAAGTGAGCAGGCGCACATCCGGTTTCCTCTTCTCCAAACCGGTGAGCCGGCTGCACATCATGCTCGTCAAGTACGTCGTCGTCCTTGCCGTCCTGTGGGCCGGCGCGGCCGCCGGCACGGCCGCCGCCCTCGCCGGGACCTTTGCCGCGGGGCACGAAGTCCCCGTGGGGTGGTTTCTGGCGGGACTACCGGCTACCCTGGCGGGAACCGCTTTCCTCCTTGCCCTGACGACCTTCGCCTCCGTCCAGGCGAGCGAACCGCTCCGCGCGGGAGGATTCATGGCGGTCGTCGCCGCATTCCTTTTCCTGCTGCCGGTCGTCCTCCGGCCGATTTCGACGGACCTGGCCCAGCAACTGCACTTCTTCTGGCGAATGGCCGCCGGCCACACCTTCGCCCATGGTGCGGTTGAGTGGGATTTTGTCTTTGCCTGCATCGCTCTGAGCGCCCTGGTGCTGTTGGCAGCCCACCGGCGCCTGCAAACGCGGGAGTTGTGAAGAAGGGAGGATCGGTGATGCTCATCTCGACGGTGGATTTGAAAGTGGACTACAAGGTACTGGGACTGGTTCAAGGCAACAGCCTGCGCGCCCGTCACCTCGGTCGGGACATCATGGCCGAGATCCGCAAGCTGACCGGCGGCCAGGTGACGGAGTACAAGGCGATGGTTGATGATGCGCGGGAGGAAGCGATCAGACAGATGGTCGCCGAGGCCGAGAAGCTGGGAGCCAATGCCGTGATCGGCTTCCGGCTCGCCAGCGCCACCGTGACCACCGGGGTCGCGGCGCTGACCGCCTACGGCACGGCGGTCAAGATCTGAATCCGGCATAAGCCTTCACCCGGGCGGTTTAGAAGATCAGAGGACGGACCCTCGCCCGCGAGCCGGTTTCTCTGCAACGAAGGGAAACCATAGCTGATGACGAATCTTGCCGATGGAGAGGGCAGGGGAGGCAAGGCCGTGACGAAATTCCTCCGGGTAGGAATCGTCGCCGAACGCCTGGCGGAAGTTGCCCGCGCGGCCGAATACGCTCAGTTCTTGCTGGAAGTCGACCGGTCGCCGCCCAGGCACTTGCGCGGCGACAGGGATGAGCCGCCGCCCGGCTCCGCTCCCAAACTCGACATGGATGGGGAGATCCGCCGCTCCCTGCGCACCATTATCCACCTGACCCGGGATACGCTGCGCTTCCTCGATCAGCTTCCGTGTCAGCCGTTACTGTACACGGGCGCGGAAGACACCGACACGGTGATCCGCCACCTCGAGCGCCTGCTCGAGACCCAGCCCCTGCCGAGCGGCCAACCTACCCGTCCGCATCGCCGAGGCGCGTGAAGCATGCCCATCAGCGTGCGCATCGTCGTCCTCGGCCATAGCGCCTCCTACTTTCCCGACGGTAAGCGGGAACACTCCCTGGAGTTGCCCCGGCCCCTGAGAATCCGCGAGGCAATTCGACAGCTCGGAGTGGACCCCCATCTCATCATGAGGGCCCACGTGAACGGCCGCCCCGCTTCCCTCGATGAAGAGATCGCCGGGGACGCCGAAATCATCCTGATCTCACCCACTGCCGGAGGATGACTGGGCGCCGCCCCCTCCAGCTTGCCGTCGTCGGTGCGGCCGAGTGCGACAGCACCATCGCCGCGCTGGCCGAAGAGGCCGGCCGACTCATCGCCGAAGCCGGGGCGGTGCTGGTCACCGGCGGCAGGGGAGGGGTCATGGAGGCTGCTTCCCGGGGCGCCCGGAGCCGGGGCGGCATCACCGTGGGCATCCTCCCGGGAACGGACGACAGCCAGGCCAATGCCCACCTGACGGTCCTGCTGCCCACCGGTCTCGGCGTCGCCCGCAATGCCCTGGTCGTGCGGGCCGCGTCCGCCGTGATCGCCATAGCCGGCGGCTTCGGCACCCTGTCGGAGATCGCCATCGCCCTCAAAGAGGGCATTCCC
>DBBB01000085.1 GCA_002291985.1 Firmicutes bacterium UBA995 | reverse complement strand
CGACCGGGGCAAGCCGTACTGCTCCAAGATCTGCTGCATGTATACCGCGAAACACGCTTTCCTGTACCGTCAGAAGGTGCCGGATGGTCAAGCGTATGTCTTCTACATGGACATCCGGGCCGGCGGCAAGGGCTACGAGGAGTTCGTCCGGCGGACGGTGGACCAGGCGGGCGCCATGTACCTCCGGGGGCGGGTCGCAAGAGTGTACCCGGAGGACGGTCATCTGCTGGTCAAGGGCGTGGATACTCTGTCCGGCACGGCCGTGGACGTCGCAGCGGACCTGGTCGTGCTGGCCACGGCCGTCCTGCCGCGGGAAGATTCCCGGGATCTGGCCCGAATCCTCAAGGTTTCCGTCGACGAACACGGCTTTTACAGCGAGGCTCACCCGAAACTACGTCCGGTGGAGACGATGACCCGCGGCATTTTCCTGGCAGGCGCCGCGCAGGCGCCGCGGGACATTTCCGAGACGGTTGCCCAGGCGTCGGCCGCGGCGTCCAAGGCGCTGGCCCTGCTGACCCGCGGAGAGCTGGCTGCGGACCCCCTGGTAGCCCTGGTGGATGAGGCCCTGTGTTCCGGGTGCCTCACCTGCCGTCACCTGTGCCCTTACCAGGCGATCGAGGCCCGCGAGCTGGCGGCCCGCAAGGTCGCCTCGGTCAACCCCGGTCTGTGTCAGGGTTGCGGGGCGTGTGCCGCGATCTGCCGTAGCGGCGCCATGGGGCTGCGCGGTTTCAGCGACAAGCAAGTCCTTGCAGAGGTGGGGGCCATTTGCCTGTGACGACCCGACCGAAACTGGTGGGCTTCGCCTGTCGCTGGTGCTCCTACGCCGGGGCCGACCTGGCGGGAACCAGTCGTTTCGAGTACCCGGCGTCCGTCCACCTGATCCGGGTGCCTTGCTCGGGAAGGGTCGACCCGACCTTCGTCATCCGGGCCTTCCAGCGCGGGGCGGATGGGGTACTGGTGGCGGGATGCCACCCGGGAGACTGCCACTATGCCTCGGGCAACCTGTTCGCCCGCCGGCGGTTCTCGCTGGTCAAACGATTTCTCGAATACCTGGGCCTTGAACCGGAGCGTTTCCGGGTGGAATGGATTTCGGCAGCTGAAGGACGCCGCTTCGCCGAGGTGATCGGGGAGATGACCGCCGATCTCGAGCGGCTGGGCCCCAACCGAAAGCTGAGGGAAAGCCCGTGACTGACTACCAGGGACTTCTGCGGGGAATCGCCCGTGAACTCCTGAGTTCGGGCCAAGTCGCGACCTTTATCGGCTTCAAGGCCGGGTTCGACCCATGCCGCCCCGTCCCCCATTTCGTCCGGGATGCCCGGCGGGCCGATACCCTGATAGTCAGCGCCTTCTGCGGCGCCGGCCTCGCTCGTCACGTCCTTGAGGCCATCGACGATGGGCCGGTCGGCATCCTCGCCAGGGGTTGTGATGGCCTCGGCCTGGAACGCCTGATCGCCGATGGACGGGTTGCCCGCGAACGCCTCCATGTGGTGGCCATGGCCTGCCGGGGGGCAGTCGACCCCGATCGCGCCCGGCGGATCCTTGGCCGTGTGCCCGAACGGGCCGAAGTCGACGACGAGGGCGTCACGCTGATGGCGGGCGATGAGGCGCGCCGCGCTCCCCGGGACTCGTGTCTACTCGAGCGGTGCCTGGGCTGCGTCGATCCGAGCCCGCGACTTTCCGACACCCGGCTGGGCGATCCCCTGACTCCAGGCCAACGGGATTTCGGTGCGGTGACGCGCATGGAGGCGCTCCCCGCGGAAGGGCGATATGCTTTCTGGTCCCGCCAGTTCCGCCGGTGCCTTCGCTGCGACGCCTGCCGCAACGTCTGTCCCGCCTGTAGTTGCCGCTCATGCTCCCTGGACGATCCGGAACTTCAGGAACGCACCACCGGCCTGGCCGAGCAGTTCGGCTTCCATTTCACCCGCGCCTATCATGTGGCGGGGCGTTGTGTCGCCTGCGGGGAATGCCAGCGTGCTTGCCCCATGAACATCCCTCTCAGCCTGCTCAACGACAAGTTCCTGAAGGACATCCGCGACCTCTTCGGGATCGCCGCCCCCCATCGCCCGGCCGACATCGAGCCGCTGGCCTTATATCGCCCGGATGACCCCGAGGGCTGGCGGGGAGAAATCAGATGACCATGATGCTGTTGCCGGGGGAGCGGCTGTCCGGGCTCCTGGAACGCCTGGCGGCCGAGGCGCGACTTTACGGACCGCTGGCGGTAGACGGCACGGTCGTGTTCGAGGAACTTGGCTGCAATCCGCCAACGATCGAGCCGGGCTGTCCCGCCGGTTCGCTGAAGTCTCTCCTCTATCACCAGACGGACCCCGTGTTTGACTTCGAGGGCGGCTACACCGACATCGCCCTCCGGGCGGCGGCGCCTCCCGTTGCCCAGGTGATCTTCGGCGTCCGGCCTTGCGACGCCGTCGGCCTCGATCGGCTGGGCCGGGCGCTCGCGGCGGAACCCTTCGCGGACGAACGGTACCGGCAGCGCCGGGAGATGACGACCGTCCTGACCGTGGCCTGCCGTGAGGCCGGCCCTCACTGTTTCTGCCGGGCCATGGGGGTATCCCCCGCCGACCCGCGGGGATCGGACGTAGTCCTCTATCCGGCGGACGGCCATTACCTGCTGGAAGCCGTCACCCCCCGGGGCCAGGACGTACGGGAGTCGGCAGGGAAGTTGCTGGACCCGGCGGGCGATGATGCCGCAAGGATGGCTTGTCGGGAGACGCTTGTGCTGCGGGCCGCGGGTTTGGCGCGGGACGGCCTCGCCGCTCACCTGGAGGCGGCCTTTCATCACCCTTACTGGGACGAGTTGGCCCAGCGCTGCCTCGGTTGCGGCGCCTGCACTTTTGTGTGTCCGACCTGCTACTGCTTCGCCATGTTCGACATCGTCCGGGGGACCCGCGGCCGGCGGCTGCGGGGATGGGACTCCTGTCAGTTCAAGGACTACTCGCTCATGGCCGGGGGACACAACCCCCAGCCAACCAGGGGGAGCCGCATCCGGAGGCGCCTTTTGCACAAGCTGAGCCGTTTCCCCGCCATCCACGGGGACTGGGCCTGCGTCGGCTGCGGGCGTTGTGGAGCCGCCTGCCCGGTGGGACTTCATCTGGCCGGAGTCCTCGCCGAACTCGAGGAGGTACTGAGTTGAACTCGCTGGTCCCCCGGGTAGCGACCATCAGCGCGATCCGGGAGGAAACGCCGGACGTTCGCACCTTCACGGTGCAGCCCGACACCGGGTCGCTTTCGCCCTACCGCCCCGGGCAATGCGCCATGTTGTCCATGTTCGGGGTGGGTGAAGCGATGATCTCCATCACCTCAACGTGGTCGCCGGACACGCCGCTCGAGTTCAGCGTCAAGCGGGTGGGCAGGGTGACGACGGCCCTTCACCAGGCTGAGCCGGGGCACAAGGTCGGCATCCGCGGACCATACGGTAACTCTTTCCCCGTGGAGCAATGGATGGGTCAGAGCCTGCTCTTCGTGGGAGGGGGTATCGGCCTGGCCCCGCTCCGGTCGCTCATCAACCATTGCCTGGCCAGGCGGTCCGAGTTCGGGCGGGTGGACATCGTGTATGGTGCTCGCACGCCCCGCGACCTGTGTTTTCGCCAGGAGTTGTTCGAGAGCTGGCCGAAAGTGGACGGCGCCAGCGTGCAGGTCACGGTGGATGCGGCGGATGCCGACTGGCAAGGCCCGGTGGCCCTCGTCCCGCCGTTTCTCGAGCAACTGAGGCCGGAGGCGGCAGGGACGATCGCGGTGACCTGCGGCCCTCCGGTGATGATCCGCTACACCCTTGAGGCGCTAAAGCGCCTGGGATTCCCCGACGACCGGGTGTTCACCACGCTGGAGCTGAAGATGCAGTGCGGAGTGGGCAAGTGCGGCCGATGCAGTATCGGCTCGAAGTACGTGTGCATTGATGGACCGGTGTTCTCCTGCGCGGAACTCAGGCAGTTGCCTGCGGAGTACTGAGGTTCGGGGAGGGATCGGGCGATGACTCAAGGCGCGGCGGGGTTTATCGTGGTCCACATTCTGGGTAAGGCCTACCGGGTTCCCGCGGGATTGACCATCCTGGGGGCCATGGAATACGCCGGCTATCGCCTGGTCCGCGGCGTCGGTTGCCGGGGAGGCTTTTGCGGCGCCTGCGGGACGATATACCGGACCCGGAACGACTACCGGCTCAAGGTCGGCCTGGCCTGCCAGACCGTCGCCGAACACGACATGTACCTTGCGCAGTTGCCATTCTATCCGGCCAGCAAGGCACGATATGCGCTGGACGAGCTTCAACCTAACCTGGCAACGCTGGTCAGGCTTCACCCGGAGTTGCCCCGGTGCCTGGGCTGCAACACCTGCACGCGGGCGTGCCCTCAGGGCCTGGACGTCATGGAGTACATGGCCCGGGCCATGCGGGGCGACATCGCCGGCGTGGCCGACCTGTCTTTCGATTGCATCATGTGTGGACTGTGCGCCTCCCGGTGTCCGTCGGAGCAGACCCAGTATAACGTGGCCCTGCTGGCGCGGCGTCTCTACGGCCGCCACCTGGCGCCGAAAGCAGAGCAACTTGCCAGGCGGGTCGGGGAAGTGGCGGCCTGCGAGTTCGACGCGGATCTCGAGCGCATGGCGGCTCTGGACGCCAAGGCCCTGAAGGGGCTGTACAATGCCCGCGACATCGAGGCATGAAGGAGGCATGACGCATGTATCCTGACGAGCTACGGGAGTCCGCCCTACGGGTCGCCGCGAGTCGTGACCGCAGGCTCAAGGAAAAACATGCGCGGCTCACTCCAGAAGAGAAGGATGCGCTGCTTCGCGGCTTTCATCCTGACTTCCGGGAGGATACCCAGCGCCCGGTGACCGTCGGGCCAAACTCCGGGGACCGCATGCCTCACGAGCTGGTTGACCTCCTGGAAGCCCGAAGCCGGATTGACCCGGCGGCGCTTGCGCTCGACCGGGCCGACCTGGAGGCGGACGTGCTCATCATCGGCGGCGGAGGGGCAGGAGCGGCGGCGGCGCTGACGGCCCAGGAAGCGGGTGCGCGCGTTCTGCTCGTCACCAAGTTGCGCCTGGGTGATGCCAACACCATGATGGCCCAGGGAGGGATCCAGGCCGCGACCAGCGCCGTTGACTCTCCGGCAACCCACTACTTGGACGTCATGGGGGGCGGGGGTTACACCAACGACCCCGCGCTGGTCAGAGCACTGGTCCGCGATGCCCCGGCCGTGGTCGCCTGGCTGGAGGAACTGGGCTGCATGTTCAGCAAGCGGCCGGACGGCACGCTGATGGCCATACACGGCGGGGGTACGTCCCGCAAGCGCATGCACTTCGCGCGCGACTACACGGGGGCGGAGATCATGCGCACGCTCCGGGATGAACTCCTGAACCGCGACGTGCCGGTGGTGGAATTCTGCCCGGCGCTGGAACTCCTCCTCGACGACCAGGGTCGCTGCGGGGGCGCCGTCCTCCAGAACTTCGAGACGGGGGCGTTCCTGGTAGCCCACGCCCGGACCGTCATCCTGGCCACGGGAGGGTTCGGGCGGCTGCACGTATCCGGATTCCCCACCTCCAATCATTACGGGGCAACGGCAGACGGTCTCGTGATGGCCTATCGGGCCGGCGCCGAGCTGTGCTTCCTCGACGCCACGCAATTCCACCCGACGGGTGTGGCCTATCCCGAGCAAATGCTCGGCCAACTCGTCACGGAGAAGGTCCGCGGGGTGGGCGCTCAGCTCGTCAACGCCGAGGGGCAGCAGTTCGTCTTCCCGCTGGAAACCCGCGATGCCGTATCGGCGGCCATCATCCGCGAATGCGGCCTGCCGGGGAAGGGCGTCGCGACCCCTACCGGACAGAAGGGAGTCTGGCTGGACAGCCCCATGATCGAGCTGATCCATGGCCCGGGGACCGTTCGCCGGGAACTGCCGGCCATGTTCCGCCAGTACGAGCGGTTCGGCATCGATATGAGCGTCAACCCCATCGTCGTCTACCCGACCCTCCATTACCAGAACGGCGGGATTCGGGTCGATGCGTCGGGGAGCTGTCCGCGGATTCCCGGCCTCTATGTCGCAGGCGAAGCCGTCGGCGGCATCCACGGCCGTAACCGGCTGATGGGCAACAGCCTGCTGGACATCCTGGTGTTTGGCCGGCGCGCCGGGCATGAGGCGGCGACTTCCCGCCTGCCGGCGGCGGGGCGGCTGACGCTCGAGCATGTGCGCCGCCACAACCGGGGGGTAGGAAAGGCCGGCCGGGGACATCCGCCTGCTCCCCTGCTCCTCCCCGATTATGTCGGGAAGCAGCCGGGAGCATGAACCGCAGTCATCACGGCCATCGAGCCCTCATCCCAGACCGAGGTCGACGGCGCATTCCTGCATGGCTTCAAGGCTGAGGCCGACGAACTCCTCGAGGCCGATGCCGAGTTCCGTCTCGCAACACCGGATGACCTCGCGGTTGGCGCCCCGGGCGAAAGCTTTCTCGCCAAAACGATTCAGCACAAACGCCGCGTCGATGGCGGCCAGGCGACGGGCCGGGTTGATGAGGGCCGCGGCGACAATCAGCCCGGTGAGCGGGTCGGCGGCGTGCAGGGCGCGGGCAAGCATGGTAGGACGCGGCAGGCCGTGACGGCCATTGTGGGCACGGACGGCTTCCACCAGGTCGGCCGGCAAGCCCATCGCGGCCAGGCGATCGGCGCCTGCTTGACTGTGACGGTCGGGATCATCCCTGGTCTCTTCATAGTCGATGTCGTGCAGGAGTCCGGCCAACCCCCAGGCATCCTCGTCCTCGCCCAGCCGCCGGGCGAGCCGGCGCATGACCGCCTCGACGGCGAGCGTATGCTTGAACAGATTCGGGCTGGCCAACTCCTGCCTGGCCAGTTCGTATGCGGTCTGGCGGTCCATGGGCTCTGCCGCACTTCCTTTCCCTTGCCGGCCGTTAACCGAAAAGCGGAGCGAATACGACGGCCACTATGGTCATCAGCTTGATCAGGATGTTCAGCGAAGGTCCGGCCGTATCCTTGAAAGGATCGCCCACCGTGTCCCCGACCACGGCCGCGGCATGAACCGGCGTCCCCTTGCCTCCGAACTTGCCGGCTTCGATCGACTTCTTGGCATTGTCCCAGGCGCCTCCCGCGTTGGCCATCATGATCGCCAAGAGAAAGCCCGTGACCAGGGTGCCCGCCAGCAAGGCGGCGAGGGCCTCGCGGCCGAAGGCCAGTCCCGTGACGATGGGCACGATGACGGCGATCATCCCCGGCGCCAGCATCTCCCTGATGGCGGCCCGGGCGGCGATGGCAACGCCGCGGGCGTAGTCAGGGCGAGTCTTTCCCTCCATGAGGCCGGGGATCTCCCGCCACTGCCGGCGCACTTCCCCGATCATCTCCGAGGCGGTCCGGCCCACCGCTCGCATGGCAAGGGAGCAGAAGATGAAGGGTACCATGCCGCCGACGAAGAGCCCCGCGATGACCACCGGGGTCAGGAGATTGACCAGCTCGAGGCCCGTCACCGCCGCATACGCCGACAGCAGGGCCAGGGCGGTGAGCGCCGCCGACCCGATGGCGAAACCCTTGCCGATGGCCGCCGTCGTGTTGCCGAGGGCGTCCAGCGTGTCGGTAATCTTGCGGACCGACGGGTCAAGGCCGGCCATCTGGGCGATGCCGCCGGCGTTGTCCGCAACCGGGCCGTAAGCATCCACGGCCACGGTCATGCCGACCGTCGACAGCATGCCTACCGCCGCCAGCGCCACCCCGTAAAGACCGGCGAAATGATGAGCCGCAAGGACGGCGGCCGCAATTACCAGGACGGGCAGGCCGGTGCTGTTCATTCCCAGGGCCATACCGGCGATGATGTTTGTGGCGGGTCCGGTCTTCGAGGCCTCGGCAACGCCGTCGACGGGCGGACGTCCCGCGGACGTGTAGTACTCGGTCAAGAGACCGATGGCCACCCCCGCAAGCAGACCGGCCGCCACCGCACCGAAAGGCCCGGGGCCGCCGGTCAGCCTCAGGGAGAGGAACCATGAAGCGACGAGCACCAGCCCTGCGCTGGCGAAGGTGCCCAATCGCAGAGCGCGGGCCGGGTCACCCCGCTCGGCCAGGCGTACGGCGAAAGTGCCCAGGATGGCCGAAGCCGTGCCGGCCGCTGCCACCAGCACCGGCAAGGCTACCAGGTTGATGGCCGGTACTCCGAGTCCCCCGGCGGCCACCGCGCCCAGGACCATGGTGGCGACCAGCGAGCCCACGAACGACTCGAAGAGGTCGGCACCCATGCCGGCCACATCGCCCACGTTGTCGCCGACATTGTCGGCGATGACGGCGGGATTGCGCGGGTCGTCTTCGGGTATGCCGGCTTCTACCTTGCCCACCAGGTCCGCCCCAACGTCCGCGGCCTTGGTGTATATGCCACCACCCACCCGCGCGAAGAGCGCCACCGAACTCGCCCCCAGGGCGAACCCGTTTACCACGGACAGGGCGCCCGGATCATGCGGGTTGCCGAAGAGGAAGTACACGAGCCCGAGCCCGGCCAGCCCGAGGCCGGCTACCGCCATCCCGGTGACGGCGCCTCCGGAGAAGGCAACCGCCAGCGCCTGGCGCTGACCTTGCCGGGCGGCGTTGGCCGTGCGCACGTTGGCACGGGTGGCGGTCCACATGCCGAGGTACCCGGCGCTCACGGAGGCAAGTGCTCCCAGGACGAAGGCATAGGCCGTCTCGGGTCGCATCCCCGCCCCCGCCGCGAGGCGCCCGGAGGCGTAGATGGCCGCCGCCGTCGCGAGAACGAAGAGGGCAAGTACGCGATACTCGGCGAACAGAAAGGCCCGTGCCCCTTCCTGGATGGCGCCCGCCAACTCGCGCATCCGGTCGTTGCCCTCGTCCCGCTGAAGGATCTGGGAGATGAGATAACCGGCGAAAGCCAGGGCGGTCAGGCCGGCCGCAGGACCCCACAACATCAAAGTATCGCGCAAATCGATGTCCCTCCCGGAATGTGCCTCAACTATGAATGGCGGAGAGGATGAGGGCGGTGAGCAGGAAGGCGGCAGCCAGAATGGTGGCGTAGCGCGCAAGGGTCTGGTCCAGCCCTCGCTTCTTGCCGAAAAGGCGCTCGGCGCCGCCGCCGACGGCGCCGGACAGGCCGGCGCTGCGCCCGGACATGAGCAGCACGGCCGCGATCAGACCCACGGACAAAATCACATGAAAGACAGTCACGATCGTCGTGAACATCGGTCATTCGCTCCTTACCCGGCCGGCACGGCCGGACCCTGCGTCAATTCTATCACGGCGCGGACCTGCCGGGCAACGCATACCGGGCAGCATCGCGTGCCTCCTCTTCTATGGCCAGCAACCGGTTGTACTTGGCCGTCCGCTCTCCCCGGCACGGCGCACCCGTCTTGATCTGCCCCGCTGCCGTGCCCACGGCCAGGTCGGCGATGAAGGTGTCATCGGTCTCCCCCGAGCGATGGGACACCACCGTCGGATAGCCGCTTTTCCGAGCCAGGGCCATGGTCTCCAGCGTCTCGCTGAGGGTGCCGATCTGATTGGGTTTGATGAGTATGGCGTTGGCGGCCCCACGAGAGATCCCTCGCTGCAAGCGATCCGGGTTGGTGACGAACAGGTCGTCGCCCACCAGTTGCAGCCGGTCGCCGAGCGTCCGGGTGAGTTCCTGCCACCCCTCCCAGTCGTCCTCGGCCAACCCGTCTTCGACGGACGCCAGCGGGCACGTGTCAGACCAGGCTCGATACAGCGCGATCATCTCCCCGGCGCTCAGGTCGGGACGGCCGGTAAGATGGTAGCGTCCATTCCGGTGGAACTCGCTGGCCGCAGCATCGATGGCCAGCCGGATGTCGCGGCCGGGGACATATCCTGCCGCCACGACCGCCCGGGTCAGCAAGGCCAGCGCCTCTTCATCCCGGTCCAGCGCGGGGGCAAACCCGCCCTCATCGCCCACCGCGACCACCAGGCCACGTTGGACCAGTATTTCCCGAAGGGCGTGGTAAACCTCGACCGACCACCGCAACGCCTCGGAGAAGGACGGGGCGCCCACCGGCATCAGCATGAACTCCTGGATCTGCAACCCCCCGCTCGCATGGCGCCCGCCGTTGATCACGTTGAGCAAGGGCACGGGCAGCACCACTTCCTCCCGCGTGTTCCCGGCCAGCTCGGCGATGTGGCGATACAGGGGCAAACCCCGGGCCCGGGCGGCGGCTCTTGCTGCCGCCAGCGATATGCCCAGCAGGGCGTTGGCCCGAGCCGTTCCTTGAGCGGCGTCCCGTCCGCCGCCCGCAACGCATCGTCGAGTCCCCGCTGCTCCCCGGCATCGCGCCCCTTGACGGCGCGAGCCAGCTCGCCCTGGACGGCGGCCACCGCCTGCATCATGCCCCGTCCCCGGTAGCGGCGAGCATCGCCATCCCGCAACTCCCGGGCCTCATGACTGCCGGTGGAAGCGCCCGACGGCACGGCCGCCTTGCCGCGCTCGCCGCCCTCCAGCTCGACCTGCACCTCCAGCGTGGGATGCCCCCGCGAATCCAGGATCTCCCGGGCCGCCACATGGCGAATACGCGTTTTCACGAGCGTTCCGTCCTCCTCAAGAGCGAATGCCCGGTCATCTCCGGCGGAATCGGCAACCCCATGAGTTCCAGCAAGGTGGGCGCCACGTCGGCCAGGATGCCGTCGGCCAGCGCGGCGCCGGAACGCGAACTGTCGACCAGCATTGCGGGAACGGGATTGGAGGTGTGAGCGGTGTAAGCCCCACCCGTGACCCGATCGAGCATCTGCTCGGCGTTTCCGTGGTCGGCGACGATGAGGGCGGCGCGGAAAGCAGGCACCACCCGCCCGAGACAGGTATCCACCGTCTCGACCGCTCGTATTGCCGCCGGCAAGATCCCCGTGTGCCCTACCATGTCCGGGTTGGCGTAGTTGAGGATCACCACATCGGGGGGATCGTCCCGGATCTGCGCCAGCGCGGCGTCCGTCACCTCCCGGGCGCTCATCTCCGGCTGCAGATCGTATGTTGCCACGCGCGGTGAGGGGACGAGCACCCGCCTTTCCCCGGGGTAGGGCGCCTCCCTGCCGCCGCTGAAAAAATAAGTGACATGAGCGTATTTCTCGGTTTCGGCAATCCGCAACTGGCTGAGGCCCAGCCGGGAAATCCATTCCCCCAGCCCATGGGCGGGTCGGGGTAGCGGCGCGAAGGCATGGGGCAAGGGGAACTCCTCATCGTACAGGGTCATCGTGACCAGGCGGCGCGGCCCGCCCTCGCGGGGGAACGACGCGAAACCGGGATCGGCGAGGGCTCTTGACAACTGGCGGGCCCGGTCGGCCCGGAAGTTGAAGCAAATGGCGGAGTCGTCAGTTCCAATCCCCGTGCCCTGGAGCACGGTGGGGGTGAGGAACTCGTCCGTCTCTCCCCGGGCGTAGCCCTCGGCCAGCGCCGCCCGTGCGTTCGCGGCCCGCCTTCCCCGGCCCATCACCATGGCGGCATGGGCCGCTTGAAGCCTGTCCCAGCGCCCATCGCGATCCATTGCCCAGTAACGCCCCATTATGGTGGCAATGTCCCCGATGCCGGCCAGCTCTCGTTCAAGTTGGTCGATGAAGGCGCCGGCGCTCTCGGGCGGCACGTCCCGCCCGTCCAGGATGGCATGTACGGCCACCCGCGCCACGTTCTTGCGTCGCGCCAACTCGATCAGGGCGCGCAAGTGCTCCGCGTGGCTATGGACGCCCCCGTCCGAGACCAGACCTATGAAGTGCACCTCGTGACCGGGCCGACACGCCTCGACCAGCACGGGATTGTCGAAGAACTCGCCCGAAGCGACCGAACGGGAAATCCGCAACACATCCTGGACGACCACGCGACCCGCCCCGAGATTCAGGTGGCCCACATTGGAGTCACCCATCTGGCCCGGCGCAAGCCCGACCGCCTCCCCCGAAGCCTGGAGGCGGCTCGAGGGAACCCGTCTCCACAGGCGATCGAGATTGGGGGTGGCAGCAAGTGCCCAGGCATTGCCTTCCCGCCGGTCGGACAATCCCAGCCCGTCGAGGACGATCAGGCCTGTCGGCAGTCGCTCGGCCGCCACGTCAGGGGGCCGCCTTCACAATGGCGGCAAAACCATGAGCATTGAGGCTGGCGCCCCCGACCAGGGCCCCGTCAAGCGACTGCCGGCCCAGGAACTCGCCCGCGTTGGCCGGACTCACGCTCCCGCCGTACAGGATCCTCACGCTAGCGGCTGCGTCTCCCCAGGTAGCAGCGAGTTGCCGGCGGATGGCATCGGCCATGGCAGACGCGTCCTGGGCGGTGGCAGCCATGCCGGTACCTATTGCCCACACCGGCTCGTAAGCAATGGAGGTTCCGGGGAGGGCTTCCGGGGATAGGCCCGCGAGTGCGGAGGCCAACTGCCCTGCCACCACCGCCTGCGCCCGGCCCTGCTCGCGCTCGGAGGCGCGCTCGCCCACGCACAAGATGGGCGCAAGCCCGGCGGCAAGGACCGCCCGCAACTTGCGCGCGATCACAGCGTCGTTCTCCGCAAAGTGCTCCCGGCGCTCGGAATGCCCCAGGATCGCGTACCGGCATCCAACGTCATGCAGGAGGCCGGGCGAGATCGCCCCGGTGAAGGCGCCCCGCTCTTCCCAGTGAGCATCCTGGGCCGCCAGTCCGATCGGTGTCCCGCAGACGACGCCACGCACCGCGTAGATGGCGGTGAAGGGCGGGGCGATCACAACCTCCCGGGGACCCGGGTCCCCCACGGCCACCCGTATCGAGTCGGCGAGGGCAATGGCTTCCACCACCGTACAATGCAACTTCCAGTTGCCGACGATCAGCGGCCGCCTCATGCCGTCCCCCGCAAGCAGGCCACGCCGGGCAGTTCCCTGCCCTCGAGGAACTCAAGGGTAGCCCCCCCTCCGGTGGACACGTGGCGGACTGCCCCGCTGAGTCCCAGCCGCTCGAGTGCGGCCACCGAGTCGCCACCCCCCACCACCGTGTGCCCCCTGCAACTCGCAACCGACCTGGCCATGGACTCGGTGCCGCCGGTAAAGGGTTCGATCTCGTACACGCCCAGGGGCCCGTTCCAAAACACGGTCGCCGCCGTCTGAACCAGCTCGCCGAAACGGCGGGCGGTCTCGGGACCGATGTCCACGACGACCCAGTCCGGAGGCACGCAGTCAACTCCCACCACCCGGTAAGCCGCGTCCGGGGCGATGGCGCGGGCCACGACCACGTCCACGGGCAGTCCGACCGTCTTCCCCTGATCCGAAGCGCGGCGCAGGAAGCGTGAAGCTTGCTCCGGGGACTCCGAGTCGACCCGGGACGCACCGATCGAGTGGCCGGCGGCCGCCAGGAAGGCGTTGGCCATGCCCCCGCCGATCAACAAGGCATCGACCCGGTCCAGCAGGTTGGACAGGATGGGGAGCTTGTCGGCGACCTTGCTGCCGCCGAGGATGGCCACATATGGACGGGCGGGGTCCTCGAGCAGCTTCCCGAGGGCGGCAAGTTCCCGCTCCATGAGCAGGCCGGCCAAGGCCGGCAGATAAGCGGCGACTCCTGCCGTGGACGCATGCGCCCGGTGAGCCGTACCGAAGGCATCGTTCACGTACACATCGGCCAGCCCGGCGAGGGCCCGCGCGAAGTCGGGATCGTTGGCCTCTTCCTGAGGGTAAAAACGCAAGTTCTCGAGCATGGCCACTTCGCCCGCCTGCAAACCGGCCACCGCCGTTGCCACCTCGGTCTCCAGCACGCCATCCAGCTTGCGAACTTTGAGCCCTGTGAGTCGCCCGAGGCGTACCGCGACCCCATCCACGCGCAAGCTCGGGACGCGCTTGCCTCCCGGCCGTCCAAGGTGACTGCACAGGATGGGAATCGCGCCCCGCTCGAGGAGAAGGTTGATGGTAGGGATGGCCGCCCGGATGCGGGTATCGTCCGCCGGCGACCCGTCTTCGCCGAGCGGTACGTTGAAGTCCACCCGCAACAGCACGCGTTTGCC
>DBBB01000181.1 GCA_002291985.1 Firmicutes bacterium UBA995 | reverse complement strand
CCCTGCGGCCTGGCTTCAGGCACACATGCCGGCGCTGTCCGGGCCGTCAGCTAGCCGGCCATGGGTGAAGTACGTGCTCCGTGAACTCACACGGGCGGGCATCCTCCTGTTTCATTTCGAGTCCAGGTTTTTGTCCGCATCCCCGGATTCACCTACAATGGGTTGACACGGACCCAGGTTACCGCGGCCCGCGATCTTGCGCACTGACAGTCTCCTCCTCATACTGGCTGCCACCATCCTTTCCGCGTTCTTGACCAACGCGGAAGTTCTGTTGGCGCCGTCTGAAAAGCCTGTCCGTGCGCCTGCTCCCCGGACTTGCTACGATGTCCCGCCTGCTACCTCAGACACCCGAGTGGTCGGTTCCGTCGTAAACGGTGGGCGCTTTGGATCGTAATGAGTGGTCGGAATGAATCGTAACGCGTGGTCGTTTTGCGTCGGAATACACTTTCCACCCGGCACGGCGTCAGGCAGAGACGCCATCCGCTATTTAGCCCACGTGAAACTGGCTGAGTGTTGGTCGCGGCGGCGACGGAGGATTGTGGCATCAGTTTGAGATGATAGCTGGCCGGACGCACCAGAATGCCCTACAAGGCGTTTCCGGGCGCCGTTGTGGGTCGGAACCCACAGCCGATGGGGAGCATGGCGAGGACGCCCCTCGGAGAACCAAAGGGGCGGAACGGGCGGACGGTGGGGGCAACCGGCATCCCCCACCTGCGGGAGCGGGCCAGGCGCTAGCAAAACCGGGCGGCGAGCGAAGCGACCAGCGCAATCGGCGGGGGCGGGGGTCCAGCCTGCCTGTGGGCGGAACCGATGTCCATTTGGGCGCTGCGACGACAGACAGCCCCGCCGCAGTCCCTAACCTAACCTCAGATCCGCCTGAACCGCCAGCGCGGCCCTGCCAACGGCGCACCAGGATGCCACAGGAACCGGATGTGAGGACCGGCGCAACCTTCACACACAACCCGCGTCACCGGCAAAGACCCCCGGCGAGGTTCCGTGCGGCGGCCGGGTGTCGTGGGATGGGCCACAGCCCCCCAGGTGGGTATCCCGCCGCGGTTCGGACGGAAGCGGGCAGGGTCGGCCGCCAGTTCCTCTTTGGCATCATCTGTCGCTATGTGTTCACGCAGGGAACGGCCGGAGCTGACAGGACCTCCGCAGCATTCCACACGTGGAGACAGACCATGGTGACCGTGTAGATTATCACATCACACGTGGCAAAAAGCGCGTACGATGGTATTGACATCCACGTCCACACGTACTATACTTTTGGTGAGACGTCTCAGTCGTCCAAAATCACGATTCGAGGGGGAGTCCAAAGTGGTTGAACAGAGTCAGATAATTAGACGGGTATGCGGAAGCCCCGACGAGTGTCAGCGCCAAGCAGTGCAGTTGGCAGCGGACACGTTCCGTGAATCGCTCCCGGTGCGTGTGTTCTACCAGGGTCCCCGCGAGATGTTGTCCACCGTGATGCCGATTCGAGTGTTGCAGAGATTGCTCAAAACAGCTTCGGCGGTAAGAAAGGCCCCGCTCGCCGAAGTCGCCCAGGCCGTCAACAGGCCGATAATCCCTGAGCACGTGCGGGGCATCGAGGCCTATCTTATGAAGGCACTCGAGGAGAACTCGCCCTACATTCTGCCGCCGCTTACGCTTAACGCCACTGGCGGCATAGACGTGTTCGTCCCCGGGGGCATGTCTCCGGCGACTGGGTGGGCGGTCCTCCCCGAGGAGCAATGCCTGTACATCACCGACGGCCAGCACCGGTTCCACGCCATGCTCAACGTCATCGACAAGCTCAGGGGGTCCGAACTGGGCAGCAAGTTCATGAACGACGGTGTTCCCGTCATGGTGACGGTCAACTCCGACATGAGCCAAGTCCACCAAGACTTCGCGGACGCCGCCAAGACCAAACGCCTGCCCCCGTCCCTGGTCGCTGCCTACGACCTCAGGCATCCGGGCAACAGGGCGGTAGTCGAGATATGCGGCCTTGCGAGAGTGCTCAAGAACCGCGTCGATGCCACATCATCCACGCTGTCCAAGATGAGCCCATACTTGTTCCTGGCCAACCAGGTTCGCCAGTTCGTGAAGGCGAGCATTTCTGACCGGCCGACCCTGGGGGATGACGCATTCTATACCTTGGCGGACAACGCGCTATCAAACCCGGAATCATTCCGGCGCTGGGTCACGTCGAGAGTCATGTTCCTCGATGCCCTGACAGCCCTGATTCCCGACTGGAAGGTCATCGCGGAGCTGCCCGCGCCGAAGGGGCCCCAGAGCGACATCATTCTCAACCGGATGAAGGAGTTGCGTGCGGTCGGGTCGGTTGCGTTGACGGCGGCGGGGCTGAACGCTTTGGGCATGGTCTCTTCTGCCGTGCTTACCCCGATGATGGTGAAGGGCAGCATACCCCCCGCCCAAGCGCTCGCCGAGAGACTTGCGCCTTTCCAGACCGTGGACTGGAAGCGCGAAGCCCAAATGTGGCAGGGCAACATCGTACAAGAAGGCCGAATCAGGACGCAGACTACTAGCATAAAAGACGCCGCGCGAGCACTGAAACACGTCCTGGGCATATAGCTGACAAAGGGACTGCGGGCCGTGCTGCAAGACTTGAACGGGCCGCAGTCCCGCTCGGCCAGGCCCTTTGGTATCTGGAGTTTCGATATAGGGCGTCGCCCCCCCCCGGTGTTAGCGGCTGTGTGCTTGAAACTGGAATCCCGACTCTCGAGCGAAGGCTTGTGGGCGCCGGAGTGGCTGTAGCCTGGGGGTCAGCCTGGGCGGCAGGGTATTCCGGGAGGAGTCGGCCGTGCTGACGGCGAGAAGTCGGCAGGGGACTTGGAAGCAGCGTTCTTGCACCAGAGGTTGCGTTGAGGCTCAGGGCGGACCGTGGGGCGGAGGGAGGCCCAGTCGGTTCAGGAGCGCTTCGAGGGTCTGAGCGCCGCGGGGATTGGGTTCCTTGACCCGGCGGCCCAGCAGGAAGGCCAGTTCAGAGGCGAAGTAGATCCCGTAGTGCTCCCCCACAAACGCAAGAACCCGATCCCTGTTCTGGCGTTGCAGGAGGCGGACGTATTCACCCAGGGTGCTGCTTTGGCCGGCCTCCTCCGCTGCGATCTGGGCTGCCTCCCACAGGCGGTAGCCCTGGCAGAGCGCGAAGGCCAAAAGCACGAAGTGGGCGTGGATCTGGACGCCCTTCCGGGAGCGTTGGGGTGGTCGCTCCAAGAACCAATCCTGCTTCAGGGTACGGTTTCCCTGGTTCTCGATCCGGCTGCGCTGATCATAGGCATCCAGAACGGCCAGGGGGGCGCTCACCGGGCCATTGGTCAGCAGCACCAGGGTCGGCTCATCACGGCCATCCTGGCGGGTGAGGACCACGGCGTTGATCGGATTGGGCTTGAAATGTTTCTTGAACTTGTCCTTGTGCTGGCCGTCGCGAACCTCCGTCGCCGGAGCATAGGTCTCAAAGGTTTGGCAGTCCTCGATTCCCACCACCTCGGTCACCCGGCGCCGCATCTTGGCCGGGCCACCCTCCTTGGGCCGTACGGCCACCGTCTCGGTGCGCGACTGGCGGTGCACGGGGAGGCCGGGACGGTCCATCCCGGCCAGGCTGCGGGCCTCCCCGTAGACATGCTCATTGCTCCGGGCCGGGATGACAAAGGTGAGCCCCCGCTGGTGAATGGCCCAAAGGCCCGGGCCGCTCAGGTAGCCACGGTCGATGAGCAGGCGGTCGATCTTGGCCCGACCACCGAGCACCCCCTCGGCCTGATCGAGAAGCCCATCGACGAAGGGGCGCTCGTCGGCATGGGCTCCATCCACGGCCAGCGCCAGGGGCAGCCCCACCTGTGGGGCGTAGGCCCAGATGAGCTTGTAGCCGACGCGCAGTTCCTGGACGCTCTTCACCCCTAACAAGTTATAGTCAACTCAAGCCCCTGGGCGGAAGGTGGCCTGGAAACCAGATCGAACATTGGAGCAGCTTGCTTTCCACGGAAAGGACTGGCACCCCTCGACGGCTTGACCGCTTTAGGAAGACCGTCCTTTCCTGGAGATTTCGGGATGCACGGGTGATAGAGGATCGCGTCACCGCCCTGTTGGAAGTGGGGTTTGCGGTCTATCCCGTCAACCCCAAAACCGTGGACCGCCGGCGGCGCCCCTCCGGGGCCAAGACCGATGCCATCGATGCCGCGACCCTGGCTCGCCACGGACTGCAAGAACTCGACCAGCTCCGGTGTCTCGAGCCGGACAGCCCGCTCATCCAGGAGCTGAACACGCTCACCCGCGACCAGGTCGCGTTGATTCAACAACGCACCCGCCTGGTCAACCAGTTGACAGCCTGTCTGAAGGCCTACTATCCTGCCGCGCTGGCCTTCTTCGGGAAATTGCAGCAGCCGGTAGCGCTGGCCTTCCTGCAGGCACACCCGACGCTGGCGGCCGTCCGGGCGGCCGAGTCTGCGGCCATCGCGGCGTTACTCAAGCACCATCGCCACCCGCGGCGGAACGAAGCCGCGCAGCGCATCGTCACCCAGGCCCACACACCACAGCTCGAGGCCGACCCGATCACCACCCGGGCCAAGGCCCGACTGATGCTCGCACTCGTCGCCCAGTTGGCCCCGCTGGTCGATGCCATCCGTGCCTACGACGAGGCGATCGAGGAGCTTTTTACCGCCCATTCTGACCGGGAGGTCTTTCAGAGCCTGCCGGGGGCCGGCAAGGCTCTGGCACCGAGGCTCCTGGCAGAATGGGGCGACGATCGCAGCCGCCACCTGTCCCATGAGAGCGTGGGCGCGCTGGCCGGGACCTCGGCCGTGCCGTTGCAAAGCGGCCGCCTGCGACGGGCCCGCAAGCGCTACGCCTGTGTAAGGCCGTTTCGCCACGCCATGTACCAGTTTGCCTGGTCGTCCACGCGGAGCGAGCCTTGGGCGCTGGCGTATTACCAGCGCAAGCGCCAGCAGGGAAAGAGCAACAGCGTGGCGGTGCGTGCCCTTTCAAACCTCTGGGTCCGAATTATCTTCGCCATGTGGCGGAACCGACAACCCTACGACGCCACGCGCTTTCTGGCCGCACAGGCGGCGCATGCCCCGAGGGTGGCCTGACTGCGCCCCGTGTGTTCTGTTGCCAAGGTTCGCGACGCGCTTGACCTAAGGGGGGCCTGACGCGTGTATCCTGTAGTCAAGATTCACGACCCCCTTGACATAGAGGGTCTTGTCCTCGACCAGGAACCGCGCCAGCTCAGTTTGCGTGTGCATCGCGTCCGCGGTGACCACCTTGCCCCGCAGGTCCAGCGGCGCCAGCAACCTGCATGCCTCGCGGATCTCGTTGGTCTCGGCGCCGACGGGCCGCTGGGCCAGCGTCACCGGCGTCTTGTGGGTCACCGCCGCCATGAGCTGCCGGGGCTTATGCTCGTCCTGGCCCGACCCTCGCAACGTCTTACCATCGATGGCGACCGCTTCGTAAAGTCCTGCACGACTCAGGAACTCGCCCACCAGCCGGTCCAGTGCCTCCGCGTCGATTCGCGTCAGCGTGCGCCGGATCGTCGGCTCGCTGGGCGGCCGAAGCTCCCCCGTGTTGAGCGAGCGGCGACAGCCAAGGTGCAGGAGCACCTCCCCGTCAAGGCCGGCGGCGAAGTCGGCGATGGCCCGAAAGCCACGGCTGCCAGCCAGTACCCCGCAAACCGCGACTGCCAGGATGCTGACCTGGCTGTGCCGGATTCCCCGCCGGTTACGCCGGTCTGGTACCCTGGCCAGCGTGGCCAGTAGCCCCTTCTTCCCGCTCAGCGGGATGCGATTCAGGTCCACCCGGCTCATTTGCTCCGACAGTGCCGGCACGTCGAAGGACTGCTGGAGCCACCTCTCTGCCCCCCGG
>DBBB01000153.1 GCA_002291985.1 Firmicutes bacterium UBA995 | reverse complement strand
AGGAGCGTGGCGGCCGCATACAGCGCTCCCCTGTACTTGAAAGCCCCCGTTCGCTGGTGGCACTCGAGCTTGAGGTAGACGCGGGCCCCGAACTGCCGGCCGGCGGCCTCGGCCGCTATGAGGGGAGTCCGGTTTACCCGGGAGCCTAGCGCCTCACGTGCGGCTTCCACATGGGACCGCGTGATGATGGGCATGAACTTGGCGGTGGGCAAAGCACACTTCCCCTCAGGGCCGGGAATCCTGTTCCCCGGTACTACGCCCTGGTTGGCGTATTTCCTGCCGGGTCGGTGCCCGCCGCTGTCAGTGGCCCGTGATAATATTGGCATACGATTTTCTTCTCACCGAAGATGGACAAGCTCTCGCCCGAGGAGGAGCTTGCCGACCGCCAGGTTGTTCTGACGCACTTTGGCCGCGCCCTCGAGGAACTCGGGATAGGCCATGTCCCGTCCCGGTCGCCCCAGGCCAGGGGGCGCGTCGCCGCGGCACAGCCGGAATTGGCTTTCACGCCCCCGCCCAATGACCTTAAGTTCATCATCTGCCCCAAGCACGACCGCAAAGTCTCCAATGGCTCAACCATCTCCTACGAAGACACAACCTACCAGTTGATCGCCCCGGCCGGCAGCGTGGCTTCCTTGCAGCCCAAGGCCAAGGCCACCTCCGCCATAGCTACCGCAAGCGTGACCCGGTCGAGCGCTACTTCGATGACCACTGGGAGCGTCACTGGCAGTCGGTCCTCGAGACCTGATCACCACCCACCCGCGTGACGGATTCCCGGACCGGATCAACACCACGGGGGGGTGACAGAATCACGGTCCAGTTGAGACCTCAAAATGGTTGCCGTGCTAACTCGGTAAGCTACCGCTAGGCCCTCCTGAGTTCTAGCGCCGCGGCAAGGTCCACGACCGCCTGGCAATGCCTGAGGACCAGGGGATCATGGGAGAACGCCACCACCGTCCGGTCGCGGAAACCAGCCGCGATCCCGGCCAAGATCTGTTGCGCCGTTTCCTCGTCCAGGAAGGCCGTGGGCTCGTCGAGCAGGAGCACAGGCGCCTCGCGTAGTAGGCCCCGCAGTATGCCGAGCCGCTTGCGTTCACCCCCCGAGAGCTGGGAGAGCTTGGCCGATGCGATCTCTCGCGACCGCAGGTCCTCGACAAACTCCGCCAGTCCGAGCCGAGCCGCCACGCCCGCGAGGTCCCCTTCTAGGCCCCTGCTCAGGAACCGGGGCTCCTGCTCCACCACCGCGAACAACCCCATCCGCTGGGCCAGGGGCAGGGTGGTCACATCCTGCCCGAAGACAAACACCTTGCCGGGCGGGACAGCGTACAGGCCAAGCAGGATGTTCAGCAAAGTGCTCTTGCCCAGGCCGCTCCGGCCGACAACGGCGGTCATGGTTCCGCGCTCCACCTGCAGGGACAGACCCCGGAAGAGAACGGCACCACCGAGCGTGAAGTCGAGGTCCCGCACCGCGATGGCGTGAGGGTGGTCGGCGAGGGAGGCCGGGACGACGGGCTGCTCTACCGTCCAGTCCTCGGGCCAGTCCAGGACCTCTTGAACCCGTTCCAGGGACACCAGCGCGGGTTCAACCTGAGTCGCGAAGCCGGACAGGAAGCTGACGAAGACGTACAGCCAGTTGATGTACTGGCTGAAAGCTACCAGCGTCCCCACCGTGGTCTCGCCCCGGAAGATGAGCCAGGCGCCGGTGAGCAAGATGGCCACCTCCGAGGCGACGGTAATGGAGGTTGTGAAGCCCCCCTGGAACATGAGGTTCAGCCTATAGAGGGCGAAGCCCTCCCGGAGGTGGGCGGTCAACGCCCCGGCGAAGCGCTGCATCACCCCGGCCAGTCCGGCTTGCACGCGGACCGAGTACAGGGCCGCCAGGCCCTCCTCAGCCTCAGTGACGTACCGGGCTTCCGCTTCCTGCCTGCGGGTGGCGGCCGCCGGTGCCCGTTTCCCGTAGACCCAGAAGCCGGTCGCGTAGACGGCCACGAAGGCTAGGGCGATCCTCGCCAGCAAGGGTGCCATGGCAAACATGAGCGCCAGGACGATCAGGGCCAACACGAGGTGTCCGACGAGTTCGGCGAAACTCCTGATGATGAGGGGGGAGCACCGTGGCACGTCGCTGGTGAGACGTTGCAGGGCCTCCCCGGCCTTCGTCCGGAGCGCCTGCTGGTAGGGCATGGTGTGAAAACGGCGGTACACGGCTACCTGGAGGTCCTGTTCCACTCGGAGTTCCAGGTGACGGGCGGCGTAGCTGCGGCCGTAGAGGAGGAGCACTTGGGTGATCTCGGCACCCAGGAACACCGCAATCCAGGTGGCGAACAACCCCCGGTCGAGGGCGGTCAGGGCGTCGATGGTCTGCTTGAAGAAGAAGGGGAGAAGGCCGCTGAGCGTGAAGAAGCCGAGTTGCAATACGAGGGCGAGCGCCCACAGACCGCGGTACCGGAACACGTGCGCGTGCCAGAAGCCAAGGACGCGGGCCCAGCGTTCTCTCACAGCGCCGGTCTTCTTTCCGGTGTCTTCCGTGCCACCTCGAATACCTCAGGCGATCTGTGAAGGTACTTCATTGTCACCGCCAAGAGTGGCCACACATGTTCGGTGCAACAAGTTGCCGGTGGGTAGCGTGAAGTACACGCCCGGCGGAACCAGCACCCACCTCCACAGCACAGCCTGACGCGACACTGGGCACAACCTGGTGCTTGGGAAGTCTCGGGTTGGCGCCAGAATCGAGCCCGCTGGTGGTCCAATTCGAATGTCGGATCGTACCTCCCTGTCTTGAACTCCTCCCGTCCTACACCGTCGGCGCAGAAGTAGACATCGCCATAGAGATCGAAACACCATTCATTCCGCTGGGCGCCGCAGAAGAAGAACTTGGGCAGTCTCGGCTCTTTTAGCAGAAAAGGATACAAAAGAAACTGCAAGGCCTCCCAGGCCTCAAGGCTTACCCGCTTCGTTAGCGGATGCTTCCTCCGAATGTCCAATATCCTCTTCAGCATGACATGAGACGTAGCGCAGTACGGATGTCTGTCGTGAAGATCGAAAGTCAGACCCCAGTACGCTCCGAACCGCGATTCGTCCAGCCAGCCCCTCGCAGCAAAGTGATTCACCAGCTCTGCGATGTGCTCAACGTTCTGGGTGTCTGCATTCACTCTTACCGCGATGGGCAGTTGGCTGGCCAGTGCGGAGTCAATAGATCGAACAACAGCCTCAAAAGAACCCGCTCCGTCAACTCTCGGACGGCGACCGTCGTGTATGTCCTTTGGGCCATCAAGTGTCACTTGAATCTGGGATATCTTGTGCTCCGCGAGGATAGGAACGAAGTAGTCCAAGTCCACTCCATTAGTCACTACTTCTATGTCCCACCCATTTCTTGTTGCGTGCTCCAACACCTGCTGGATGCGTGTTACTTGTCTTGGCCTCTTCAACAATGGTTCTCCGCCAAACAGGACGATCCGCGCCTTCTCGCTTCGGGTCTCTAGCGCCAAGTGCTCGATGACACCCATCATTGCCTTCAAGCGTTCGCGTCCGACCACTTCTCGCTCCCGGAGGATTCCTTCTTCGTAACAGTATGCACACTGCAGATTGCAGTCGTAGGTCAGGATGACATGACACCGCATGATCCGGGATGCCTGTTGGTCAGAAGCCCGGCGCAATCTCTCAATCAGGACCTCCTCCTCCTGCCTGTCCCTCCATACGTAGCCTCTGCTCCTGAGCACCTCGCTTAGGGTTGGCGAGCACCTGCCGAAGGACTTCAGTAGCCTCCACTCCTGCTGTACGGCTTTGTCTGAGAGGCGGTCCACCGCCCCGCTAAGCTGGTTAAACAAGTACAATGTCTCTCTTACGCGAAACTCAAGCGTATACGGGCTAACGTAAAGACTCTCCATTCTTCCACCTTCCACCCTGACAGGGGATACCCCAGCCGGTGAGAGCACAGGCCGGGGTATGTAGACCAGCGGCCGCGGTCCTTACGTCATTACCGTCTTGCAGTACGGAGAGCAGATGTTGCCGCACGCCACACCGATGCGCCCCGGCGTGCTCTCCTGTTGAAGCCATGTCACGTTGTTGACCTGCTCCACTATGCTCCCTCCTTTCCCAATTATGGTAAGCTATTTTAGTCTGCCGTCCCGGCGCCGGGGACGCGGCGCCTGTGCCAGAAGATTACCATAACTTCCGCGACCTGTCAAGGCATATATTGTTTCTTTGTGAATATATCGTCTCTTTTGTGAACGGACAGGGATGATGTCACCCGGGGGGGTGGGGGCAAGGAACCAGACTCAGAGTCAGACGGGATGTCCGGGTACACCCGGGAAGCGAGGAAGAGGGGGCTCCGCGAACTGCTGGGCGTGCAGGTAGGCGTAGAGGCCACCCGCCTCCAGCAGTTGCCGGTGGGTGCCCTCCT
>DBBB01000011.1 GCA_002291985.1 Firmicutes bacterium UBA995 | reverse complement strand
ATCATCGGGTAGCGAAATCCGGTTCCCGGCAGCCCTTTTGGTTGACACCGGACGACAAACCCGCCTGACCACTGCCGTTGGAAACGGCGTGGCTTGCGGCGGGTTCCATTCGGGTCAGGCAAATCAGGCGTCCAACCGAAACGCTCGTCCAGTCCGGCGATGATCCAGGAAACCAGCGGGCCATAAACTGCAACCATCGGAACGAGTATCTTGTCCCAGGCCTTGACATCTTCCCTTCGGCCGGCTTCGGCACGCTCTCTTAGCAAGTCCGGATTCTTCAGGAAAATGAGCAATCGACTCAGCACAAGAACAAGCAAGGCCATGCCTGTGTAAGCCCAGCCCTCCCACCATCCCAGATGACCTGCTGATAAGAAAAGTACTCCCAGTGCAAAAACTGTTGTGATGAAAAAGCGGAACATCGCCTGCCATGGGATCCCGGTGGTGTCAGAAGGTTTGCCGGATCTTGTGTCTATTTCTTTCGTCCTTCCTGACGTCGTGGCGCATCGACGAAGCCCGCCACCGTCGAAAATTACCGGAACATCGTCCGGGCCTACGCCCTGCCCGCCCTGGCCGATCCTCCCTGGCGCCGGGCAAGGGCGGCCGGCACGAAGCCCACCAACATCGCCGCCCCCTCCAGCCAGGTGAGGCCGGCTTGGCCCGGCCACAGCACGGGCAGGGAACCGACCATCATCCCGCCCAGGAAGGCCATGCTAGCCCGTGGTCGTGTGCTCAGCAGCCGGAGCATCCCCCGGGACAACACGAACAATCCGAGGACGCCCCCGGCCCCGAAGGCCGCCAGGGCGACCCAGTCAAGCCGGTTCAAAGCGTTCACCGCGTACTCGTACTGTCCCAGGGCGATCAGGATGGTCCCCCCGGACACGCCCGGCAACACGGTGACTCCGCTCGATACCGCGCCGCCGAGGAACATGCCGGCGGGGGTTGGCCCCAGCTCGACCAGGCCCGGCACCCGGCCGAGACCCAGGGTGATCAGCGCCCCTACGACGGCCAGCCCGAGCCGGCGCACGGTTGTCGGAAGGGCATGGCGGGCGATGGCGGGGATGGCGCCTGCCACCAGGCCAAACAGGAATCCGTTCAAGGGGCCGGGAACGTGATTCAAAAGAAAGCCCACTCCGCGCGCGCCTGCCAGGACCCCGAGAATCACGCCACCCAGCAGCCAGGCTTCCCGGCGCCAGAAAGCGGGGCGTATGGCCTGAAGGAACTGCTGATATCTGCCCAGGATGAGGGCGGCCGTCCCCCCACTTATCCCCGGCAGCACTATCGCCACTCCAATCCCCACGCCCCGCAAGGTCTGGACCAGCTCAGCCTTCACAGGCCCGCCTCCATCTCACGCCCGGCGTAACCGGGCATAACTCGCCAGTACGGTCTTCACGCCCAGGCCGGCGAAAGCAAGTTTCAACTCCTGGTCGCCTTCGACCTCCCGGCAGTTCACCACCGTACCCAGTCCCCAGCGGGGGTGGACGACCTTGTCGCCCGCCTCGAACTCTTCCCCCCGTTGAACCGGACCGGCGCGTTCCGCCCGGTCGCGCCATGAGGGCGCCGGCCGTGCCGTCGACGCGGGCATGCCCGGGGGGGCTTCTTCCCGCTCGAGCAGATGATCGGGCAACTCGGCGAGGAAGCGCGAGGGGACCATCCCCCCCGGCCGGCCGAAGCGGGCGCGGCTCCGGGCGAAGCTGAGGTACAACTCATCCTCGGCCCGGGTAAGAGCGACATAAAGGAGTCTGCGCTCCTCTTCCAGCTTGACCTGGTCATCGAGCGACCGGGCATGAGGGAAGATCCCGTCCTCCAGGCCGACGATGAACACGGTGGGAAATTCGAGGCCCTTGGCATTATGGGCGGTCATGAGCGCGACCCCGCTCTCCCCTTCTTTTAGCTCGTCGACGCCAGCAGCCAGGGCCGTCAACCCCAGGAAGGCATCGAGGGAGGGGTCATCGCTGTCCCGGGAGAAGCTCTCGGCAAGCGAGATCAGTTCGTGAAGGTTCTCCAGGCGGCCCACTGCCCCCTCGGTCTTCTGACCGGACAGCCATGCCGCGTACCCGCTGTGCTGGATCGTCTGCTGGACCAGATCGGCTAGCGGCAACTCGCCGGCCAGTCCCCGCAAGGTCGTCAGCAACCCGTGAAGCTCCTTCAGTGCGGCCGCGGTCCGCGCCGACAGCCCCTGCCGGCATGACTCCAACCCCCAGGTCTGGGCCAGGGGTTGACCGGAGGTCCGGAGGCGTGCCAGGGTAACCGGCCCTACCCCTCGCGGCGGCACGTTCGCCACTCGCTCGGCGGCGAGATCGTCGGCGGGGTTGACCAGCAGCCGCAGGTAGGCCAGAATGTCCTTGACCTCGCGCCGCTCGTAGAATCTGACGCCGCCGATGAGCTGGTAAGCGATGCCGGCCCGCATCAGTTCGTCCTCGAACACCCGGGATTGGGCATGGGTGCGGTAGAGCACGGCAAACGAACCGGGCGACCTCCCTGCCCCGAGTCCGGTGGCGATCCTCCGCACCACGGCGGCGGCCTCATCGCGCTCGTCCCCGGCCACCCTGAGCCGGGGCAGCCCCCCCTCCGACCGCTGGGTCCATAGCGCCTTGGGAAAACGATGGGGGTTGTGGGCTATGAGGGCATTGGCCAGATCGAGCACCCGGCGAGTGGAGCGGTAGTTCTGTTCCAGGCGGACGATCGTCGCATCAGGGTAGTCCCGCTGGAACTCAAGGATGTTGCGGATATCGGCGTTCCGCCAACCGTAGATGCTCTGGTCGTTGTCGCCGACGGCGAACAGGGCGCGGTGCCCGGCCGTCAACAAGTTGATCAGGACGTACTGGGCGTGATTGGTGTCCTGGTATTCGTCCACCAGCACGTGGCGGAAGCGGTCCCGGTAAGCGTCCAGCACCCCCGGCTGCTCGCGGAAGAGCCGCGCGGTAAGCGCGAGCAGATCGTCGAAGTCCAGGGCGTTGGCCGCCCGCAGGTACTCGGCGTAGCGCCGGTAGAAAACGGCCATGCGCTCCCCGTGGTAGTCGCGCGCCATTTCCCAGGCCGCATCGGGGTCAAGCAGCTCGCTCTTGGCCCGGCTCACGGCGGCGATCAGCGCCCCCGGCGCGTAACGCTGCTCGTCCCACCCCAGCTCTTTCAGGCAACGCCGGGCCAGCGTCAACTGATCATCGGCGTCATATATGCTGAACTCCCGGGAGTAACCGAGGTGTGGCGCCTCCCTGCGCAGGATGCGCGCGCAGGCCGCGTGGAACGTGGCCACCCACATCCGCCCTGATGAGGCGCCTGTCAGGTCGTGCAGCCGCTCGCGCATCTCCCCGGCCGCCTTGTTGGTGAAGGTGATGGCGAGAATCTCTTCCGGCCGGGCCTGGCCCGAGGCAACCAGGTAGGCAATCCGGCGAGTCAGGGTTCGAGTCTTGCCGCTGCCTGCTCCGGCCAACACCAGCAGCGGCCCGTGGCGATGAAGCACCGCCTCCCGCTGAGCGGGGTTCAAGTCACGTAGCAAACCGTCAGCATCCAGGCGGGGGCACACGGCAGTCAACCAGGCGGGCCTCCTTCGCTCGCGGACGGCCATGGGTTCTACGAGCGCGGCCGCTTTACCTCCGGGGCGGACGCCGGCGACACGGGGATCAGCACTCGGAATATGGCCCCCTGCCCCGGCCCGCCGTCAACCACAATCTCTCCCCCGTGGCTGCGCACGATGCTCTGGCTCACGGCCAAGCCCAGCCCTGTCCCGCCGGGACGGGTAGTGAAAAACGGCTCGAACAGGCGAGCGCGGGCTTCAGGAGGCACTCCGGGCCCGTCGTCGGCAATCTCGACCACCACCGACCGCCGCGAAGGGAGATACTCGGTCGACACGTCGATGCGACCGCCGGGACCCACGGCCTCCGTGGCGTTGCGCAGGATGTTCATGAAGACCTGTTTGAACTGGGCGGGATTGACATGGACCGGGGGAAGGTTTGGCTGCAGCTTGCGATATACGGTCATTTGGCCAAGGGCCGTCTCGCCCGTGAAGATGAGGCATATCTCCTCCAGCAACGCATTCAGGTCAAGGGGAACCGAGGACAACCGGGGTGACCGTGACATCTGCAGGAGGTCGCGGGTGATCCCTTCGATTCGTTCGATCTCGGCGAGGACAATCGCAAGGTACCGGGCCGACATGTCCGGCGGCGTCTCTGGAACCATCAGGAGTTGGACCAGCCCCCGAATGCACGTCAGGGGATTGCGGATCTCGTGGGCCGCTCCGGCCGCCAACTCCCCGGCCAGCGCCAGTCTCTCCGCGTGCAGCAACTGGGCTTCCAATCTCCGCCGCTCGGTGACGTCGCGGAACAGGGCGACGGCGCCGGTGATCTCGCCATCCGGCCCGAGCAGTGGCGCGCACATGACTTCCAGCATGCGTTCCGTCCCGGAATCCGTCACCCCAAGGGTGACCGTGGTGGGATCTTGCCGGGGGCCGGTCACCTGACCCAGCATGGCCGCCAGGTGGTGGTAGTCGCCGGTCAGTCTTTCGACCGAGTCGCCCGGGCACAAGGGGAAGCTATCCAGTATCCGCTCGGCCTCGGGATTGAGTACCCGGATGATGCCCTCCCGGTCCACGGCAAGAACGCCGGTGGGCACGTTATTGAGTACCAGGTCGCTGAGGCGCCGCACCGCGATGACTTCCGCCAGCCGCTCTCGGACCTCCTGTAGCAGCCTGGCATTGTCCATGGCCATGGCCGCCTGTTGTCCCAACACCGCCAGCGACCGACGGATGGGCGCGGGCAGGGTTCCTTTCCGCCGATCCCATAGCAGGAGTGCCCCGGCTGTCCGCCCGCGGCTCGGAAAGGGGATGATGGTCAACGAACGGATCCCGAGGGAAGCGAAGGGATTGGGAGACCCCGCCCGGCGATCCGCGCCGGCATCCGCCGACGTGACCGGACGTTCCCCCTGCAAGGCAAGGCTCAATAGGCCGCGCCGGGCATCGAAACTCAGCCCGTCGAGGTCTGGCATGTCCCAGCGGACGCTGCAGTGAGTTGCCCATACCTGCAGCCGGCTTTCATCTTCCGCCGCTACAAGCAAGGCGGCCGCCTGTCCGGCCACTTTCGCCGCCGTCCGGCACACAAGTACCTCCGTCTCCTCCAGATCGACGCCCGTCCCCAACTCCTGCGCCATCTCATAGAGCGAGGTCGCCCCCTGGTCGGCGGGGAGCAGGCGCGCGATCAGCTTCAGCACGTCACCGGTCCCGGGGTGACCGCCATCGGCCGACCGGTCGCTCACATAGCGCTGCAAGCGTTCGAGTACGCCTTCCGCGGCGTCGGGCCGGTCGCCGATCCCCGGGGCCTCCGGGTCCAGGCGGATGACGAGCTGGCGCAAGGCTATCAGGGCAGAAGGGCAGAACTGAGTCCCCTTGTTGGCCTCCAGCTCTTCGAGGGCCTGCTTGACATCCAGGCGCGGGCGGTGAGGTCGTGGCGAAGTCATGCTGTCAAAAGCATTGGCCACGGACAGGATGCGGGCGGGAAACGGTATGGCATCGCCGATGAGCCCGGATGGATAGCCCCGGCCGTCCATTCGCTCATTGTGGTGGCGCACAATCACGGCCACATCATGGAGGGCGGCTACCGATCCCACGGCGGCCGCTCCCCGGACGGCGGCTTCCCGCACCTTCTCGAGTTCGTCGGGGGTAAGCCGGCGGGGCTGAACCACCAGTCTCAAGGCCGCCGGCGTGAAGCCGATCTCATGGAGCAACGCCGCGTAACCTAGCCGCTCCTGATCCTGACGGGACAGGTTGGCCACGGAACCGATGGCGGCCGCATACTGGAACGTCCGCCGACAATGGCCGTGCAGGTAGTCGTCTCCCACCCGGGCCGTACGAAGCAGCGTTCGCACTGCCCGTTCCCGGCCCCACCGGGCATAGCCGGGGAGCAGGGTGCGGTTGACCGCAATCGCCACCAGGCACATGGCCGCCACGTAACCGAACCCGCCAACTCGATCGGCCTGCACCAGGGCGAACGCTATGCCCAGGCCGAGCAAGTGCCAGGGAGCGCTAACCGCGATAACGTCGAGCCAGGTACGGCCGAAGGGCGATCGCCGACCGAGGGCCATTGCCCCGGCAAGGAGACACGAGTTAACTGCCAAAAACAGGCCCGCCCCTCCCGCCAAAGTGATCCAGGTGGGCGTCCCCCCTTCGGTGAGGAAGTCCATGGACGCTGCCGCACCGCTGGCGGACAGGACGAATATGGAGACGTTGCCCAGTAAGATGCGCAGGGGACTACCCAGCGCCAGCCCCGCCACCAGGCCGCCCAGGGCCTGAGCCCAGCCTGCGCTTGCGGGCCCATAAAGATAACCAACGGAGAGTGCGATGGCACTACCAAGCGACACGCCGTGGCCTGGCCACAGCACAACTTGGCCGAGTTCCGACACGGCCACGAGGACACCGAACAATACGAAGACGTCGAGGGCACCCTCGCCCGTACTCGTCAGTGCGCCCAGCAAGACGCATGCGGCGACTATGGCCAGGATGCCAAGGTAGCGTTCGAACGAACCCCGCTCTTTCAAACGGCAGCTCACCTTCCGTCCCTGCCAGCCCATTCAGGGTAGAGACCACGGGCGCGGAACGGGATGCCTGGATCCAGGGGAGATCCAGGTTGGCGGCCTCACCCAGCTTTGCGTATGGAATGTCTTGCAGGTCTTACCGGATGGAGGCTTCCCCATCCGAACCTCATGCCTTCGGTTTTCAAGGTACCCGCTATCCGAGAGGGATATTGGACATGCGAATGTCTACTCCTGCACAGTTTCTGGTTGAACTGGTTGAAACCGGGCGGCAAGCCCACCCGCCCACTGAAGACCGCCATCCCGACAATCTTGCCGACCCTGTTCAATCTCCCCACCCCCCTCCAGGACACCCTGCCCGGAGGGTGGCCCGGATCATGTCTGGCCGCGCAAGCGTCGGATCAGCCAGGGACGGTTGGTCAGGAAGGTCAGGAGGGGATAGCCCAGCAGGTAACAGGCCACCATTTGCCCGAGGAAGACCTGACCGGCCGTGACGGCGAACGGCAGATCGAGGAGGATCGCGAGGTAATAGCCCACGACGATGGCATTCACCACCACGGGCGGCAAGGGGGCCAGGAGGCGATGGGGAGCATACCGGGTCAGAAAGGCGGCGATGAGGGTGGCGAGGGTGCCGAATACCCAGTCGACCCAGCCCAGGGGGCTGTTCAGGTTGGCAAGAAAAGTGCCCAGGGTGAGTCCGGGTATGGCCAGAGGGGTCAGGTAGGGCAAGACCGCCAGGGCCTCCGCAAAGCGGATCTGCTGGGGAAGGTAGGCCACGGCGCCTAGCGCGTAAGTCAAGACCGCGTACAGGCCTGCGATCGTCCCGGTGACGGCTATGCCGCGCGCGCTCATGGTCAGCCTCCCTCCCCCGGTGTGCCGCGGGCGATATCGCGCCGGAACTGCATGCCGGGGAACGAAATGTGGGCGGCCGCTTCGTAAGCGAGTTCCGCCGCGGCGGCCAGGGTGTCTCCCCGGGCGGTGACGGCCAGCACTCTTCCCCCGGCGGTGACCAGCCCGCCCGCCGGGTCACGGGCCGTGCCCCCATGGAAGACGATCACTCCGGGCAGCGCTGACGCCCTGTTCACGCCGGTGATGGGCAGATGCCGCGGGTACTCTCCGGGGTAACCGGGAGCCGCCAGCACCACCGACACACACGCGCCCGGCCGTACCGCCAGGTTCACCCGGTCGAGCCGCCCTTCGAGCACCGCCTCCATCAGGTCAAGGAGGTCCCCTTCCAACCGGGGCAAGATGACCTGGGCTTCCGGGTCGCCGAAGCGCACGTTGAACTCGAGCAGCATGGGTCCGTCCGCGGTGAGCATGAGGCCCGCGTACAGCACGCCCCGAAAGGCATCGAATTCCTCGTACATGGCCCTCACCACGGGGGCGAATACGGTTGTCTGCACCTCGGCCGCCAATTCCGCGGTGTAGGCAGGGGCGGGAGAACAGGCACCCATACCCCCCGTGTTGGGACCGCGGTCGCCGTCAAGAGCGCGCTTGTAATCCTGGGCGGAGGGGAGCTGCAGGGCTCGCCGGCCGTCGACCAGCGCCAGAGCGGATACTTCTTCCCCCGACAGCAAGTCCTCGATGACCACCCGCGACCCGGCAGGGCCATACATCTGCTGCGACATGCAGCTCTGCACGGCTGCCTGGGCCTCATCGACCTCCCGGGCAATCAGCACTCCCTTGCCCGCGGCCAGCCCGTCGACTTTCACCGCCACCGGGCGGGCATGGCCCGCGACATACTCGCGGGCCTCGGCCGCGTCGTCGAAGACTTTGTGGGCCGGCCCGGGCACGCCCAGCCGCGCCAGCAGCTCCCGGGTGAAAGACTTGCTCCCCTCCAGTTGGGCGGCGGCGGCGGTCGGCCCGAACAGGCGCAACCCCCGGCGGGCGAAGACGTCGGCGATGCCCTTGACCAGCGGTCCTTCCGGACCCACCACCGTCAGGTCGAGGCCGAGCCGGGCCGCCATCGTGGCTACCCCTTCAATGTCCTCGGGGTCCCCTGGCAGCAGTTCCCCGAGTTCCGCCATGCCGGGGTTACCGGGAAGGCAGTACAGCCGGGTCAGCCGCCTGTTCCCTGCGATTTTCCAGGCCAGCGCGTGCTCGCGGGCGCCGCTGCCGACCACCAGCACCTTCAAGGTGTTGACCCCTCCCCGCCCCGCTGGTTAATGACGGAAATGCCGGACGCCGGTGAAGAGCATCGCCATGCCCTGTTGGTCGGCGGCGGCAATCGAATCGGCGTCCCGCAGCGAGCCGCCGGGCTGGACAATGGCGGTCACCCCACAGGCCGCGGCGGCCCCGACCACGTCGGGGAAAGGGAAGAAGGCATCGGAAGCCATGACCGACCCGGATGCTCTGCCCTGGGCTTCGGCCATGGCGACGGCGATGCGGGCCGCGCCGATGCGCGAGGTCTGACCACCACCGATGCCGGTGGTCGCCCCGTCCCGGGCAAGTACAATTGCGTTGGAGCGAACGGCTCGAACCACCCGCCAGGCAAGAACCATGTCGGCGATCTCCGCGGGGGTGGCGGCGCGGGCGGTGACCTGGCGCCACCGGTCGGGGTTGACGGCCATCAGGTCCGCTTCCTGCAACAACATGCCGCCGGGCAAGGGGCGGAACTCCAGCCGCGGCCGGGGCACGCCTTGATCCACCTGCAGCACCCGGAGGTCGTGCCGCCGGGCCAGGATCTCCTGGGCCTGGGCCTCGTAGCCGGGGGCGACGACCACTTCCAGGAAGACGTCGGCGAGAGCGCGGGCCACCGCGGCGGTCACCGTTCGATTGAGGGCGACCACTCCCCCGAAGATGGATACGGGGTCGGCAGCCCGGGCTTTCCCGAAAGCTACCTCCAGGTCGCGGGCGACGGCGACGCCGCACGGCGTGGCGTGTTTCACCACCACCGCCGCCGCCTCGGGAAACTCCCTCGCCAGCTCCCAGGCACAGCCGGCGTCGTTGAGGTTGTTGTACGAGAGTTCCTTGCCGCCAAGCTGCGCGGCCGTTACCAGCGACCCCGGCCCGGGGAAGAGGTCTGCATACACGGCTGCCCGCTGGTGAGGGTTCTCGCCATAGCGCAGGGCGCTCTGCAACTGAAAGGCGAGGGTCAACTCGGCGGGAAAGGGCGCGGAGGGCCGATGCTCCCGCCGCTCGAGCCACTCGGCGATCGCCGCGTCATAGAAGGCGGTGTGGCGAAAAGCCTTGACCGCCAGCCGATAGCGCAACGCCTCAGGCGGATTCGGGCCGGATGCGAGCACTTCCGCATAGTCGGCCGGGTCGCAAACCACGAGCACATGGCGGTAGTTCTTGGCAGCCGCCCGGAGGAGCGCCGGTCCTCCGACGTCGATCTGCTCGAGGACCGTTTCGAGGTTCGCCTGGGGAGCGGAAGTCGCCTGGCGAAAAGGATACAGGTTTACCGCGACCAGGTGAAAGGGCTCGATGCCGTGCTCTCGGAGTTGCTGGACGTGTTCCGGGTGGTCGCCCCTCGCCAGCAAGCCGGCGTGGATCCGCGGGTGGAGGGTTTTGACCCTGCCGTCGAGGATCTCGGGAAAGCCCGTCACCTCGCTAACCGTTCCCACCCGGAGGCCGAGTCCGGCGATGGAGGCTGCCGTGCCCCCGGTGGAGACGAGTTCGACCCCCTGTTGCGCCAGGCCTCGGGCGAAGTTCGCCAGTCCGGTCTTGTCGGCCACGCTCAATAAAGCCCGCCGCAATGCGATTCCCCCTCCTCGCTGCCACGTGCGGCGGCAATCCGCACTCTCCGTCCTTCGATGCTCAACCTGCCCTGGGCCACCAGTCGGATGGCCTCGGGATAGGCCACATGCTCCTCCTGAAGGATGCGGGCAGCCAGCGATTCGGGGTCGTCATCCTCCCTTACCGTCACGGCCCGCTGGAGGATGATCGGCCCGGTATCCACGCCCTGGTCCACGAAGTGGACGGTGCAGCCGGTGAGCTTCACGCCGTGCTCCCAGGCCTGGCGCTGGGCGTCGCGGCCGGGGAACGCGGGTAGCAGCGAGGGATGGATGTTGAGGATACGGCCCGGATACCGCCCCAGCAGCACGGGACCCGCCACCCGCATGAACCCGGCCAGGCACACGAGGTCAACCCGGTGTCGCTCCAGGCAAGTGGCGATCCGGGCTTCG
>DBBB01000061.1 GCA_002291985.1 Firmicutes bacterium UBA995 | reverse complement strand
CTTGGCCGGATGCGGCCCGTCGCCGATCTCGAACCGGCCCACGCCGCGGACCTGGTAATCGAAGCGGTGGTTGAGGACATACGCGTCAAGCGCGAGCTGTTCGGCCGGCTGGATGCCGTCTGTCAAGAAACGGCCATCCTGGCATCCAACACCTCTTCCCTGCCGATAACCGAACTCGGGGCCGCCACCCGGCGTCCCGACCGGGTCATCGGCATGCACTTCATGAACCCGGTGCCGCTGATGCAGCTCGTGGAAGTCATTCGCGGCGCCGCCACCTCTGATTCCACCTACCAGGCGGTCGAGGAAGTCGCCCGCCGGATGGGCAAGACGCCCGTGACCGTCCAGGACTCACCGGGATTTGTGGCAAACCGCATCCTGCTGCCGATGATCAATGAGGCCATCTACTGCCTGCAAGAGGGGCTGGCCAGCCCCGAGGGCATCGACACCGTCATGAAGCTGGGCATGAATCACCCCATGGGCCCGCTGGCCCTGGCCGACCTGATCGGGTTGGATACGGTCTTGTCTATCCTCGACGTGCTGCACGAGGAGTTCCGCGACTCGAAGTACCGGGCCAGCCCCCTTCTGCGCAAGCTGGTACGCGCCGGTTGGCTTGGCAAGAAGACGGGCCGGGGCTTTTACTCTTACTGACTGCTGGCGGGGGCGGGCGGCGAGCGGGGACCTGCCCTGTCGCCCGCCCCCTGTCAGGAGCAGCTCTCGAAGGTGGCTAGCGGGGAGTTTCGCCTGTCCACTTCATCTCGCGCCCATGTCCTGCGCTCGCGCGCATTGACAGGCCACCGGCGCCGGGTTAGGCTGGTCACGGGGGTTATCGGGCGTGGCGCAGACGGTGCTGGTGGTTGACGACCAGGACGCCATCGTGCGGCTGGTGACCTACAACCTCGAGCAGGCCGGATACCGGACGTTGCAGGCGGGTGACGGCGGGGCGGCGCTCGCGTTGATCGAGCAGCACCGCCCCGATCTGATCGTGCTCGACCTCATGCTGCCGGAACTCGACGGGCTGGAAGTGTGCCGCCGAATGCGCGCCAGGGGCGATACTACCCCCATCATCATGCTCACCGCTCGAGGCGAGGAAGTGGACCGGGTGGTAGGGTTGGAACTCGGGGCCGACGACTACCTCGCCAAACCCTTCAGCCCCCGGGAGCTGGTGGCCCGCGTGCGGTCGGTACTTCGCCGCTCCGCGGGCCTTTCGCCCTCGGCCGAGTTGCGCTGCGGCCCCCTCGTCCTCAACCTCGACGAGTACTCGGCCCGACTGGACGGCCGACCCCTCGACCTCACCCCCCGGGAGTTCGACTTGCTGGCCCATCTCGCCCGGCACGCCGGCAGGGTATTCACCCGGGAGCAACTCCTGGACCAGGTATGGGGATACCAGTTTGCCGGCGATACCCGCCTGGTGGACATGCACATCAGCAACCTCCGCGACAAGCTGGGTGATGACCGCCGCCGGCCGCGTTTCCTGGCGACCGTGCGCGGGGTGGGCTACAGGCTGGAGCGGCAGCCTTGATCCGGACGGGCCTTCGCCGCCGGCTGGTCCTGAGTCATCTCTTGCTGTCGATGGCCGCCGGCGGCCTCATGATCGGGGTGGTCGCGTGGGCCCTGCCCCGCCAGGCGGACTGGTCCACCGCGCGGATGCTGCTCATCGGCCTGGTCTCGCTCCTGCCGCCCGCGCTCCTGGTGTTCCTCATGAGCCTGCGCGTGGCGGCCGGCATAGCGGGCCCGCTCGAAGAAGTGACGGCAACCGCCCGCCGCCTGGCGGCGGGCGATCTGCAGGCGCGAGCCCCCCTGGGTCCTCGCGATGAACTGGGAGTGCTGGCCACCACCCTCAATACGATGGCCGAGGCGCTACGCCACCACATCGACCAGGCCACTGCCGGTCGTAGACGGTTGGAGGCGGTGGTCGACGCCATGGGCAGCGGGATGCTGCTCCTGGACCGCACGGGACGGGTTACCCTGGCCAATCCGGCTGCCGCCTCGTTCCTCGGGGTCAAGACCTCCGAGTTGGGCGGTCGTAACCACTGGGAGGTCATCCGGGAATACGAACTCGCCGCGCTGGTCGATGATGGACTTCGCCATCGCCGTGTCTTCCGGCGGGAGGTGCGGTTGGCCCTGCCGAGAGAGCTGATCCTGGAGGTCAGTATCACCCCCCTGCCCGAGACCAACGCCGACCCCGGGGGAGTCCTGATCCTCATGTACGACCTGACCGACCTCCGGCGTCTCGAACGGCTGCGTTCCGACTTCGTCGCCAACATCTCGCACGAGTTGAAGACGCCGGTGACCGCAGTCCAGGGTTTCGCCGAGACCCTGAGGGAGGCAGACGATACATCGCCCGAGGATGTGCGGGAATTCGCCGCCATCATCCACCGCGAAGCGTCCCGGCTTGCCCGGCTGATCGATGACTTGCTGGAGTTATCGCGGATCGAGTCCGGCGCGGGCAAACCCGTTCGTGAGCCGGTGGACCTGACCGAGGTGGCGCTGCTGGTCGTCAAGAGGCATCGCCCGGCGGCCGAGGCGGCGGGCATGGAACTCGAGGGGCCGGCCCGCGGCCCTGTGCCCGTCCGCGGTGATGCGCACGAACTCGAAAAGATGGTATCCAACCTGGTGGATAACGCCATCAAGTATGGACGGCCGGGCGGTCAGGTGGAGATAAGCGTGAGGCGGGATGGTCGCGAAGCCGTGCTGGCCGTGGCCGACGACGGTCCGGGGATCGCTCCCCAGGATGTGCCCCGGGTGTTCGAACGTTTCTACCGGGGGGACAAGTCGCGCAGCCCGCGCCATCCCGGCACCGGCCTGGGTTTGGCCATAGTGAAGCACGTGGCGGGCGTCCACGGCGGGACGGTGGAGGTGTCAAGCCGCCCGGGCCAAACCGTATTCACCGTGCGCCTGCCCCGGCAAAAGCCATCGTCAGGGTAGGGGCGGGTGCTGAGCCCCCCTGCAAGAGGGGAATACCTTTACCCCGTGTTTACCCGATTGCGGATCGCCCTTTACGTTCGTGCGGTACAATCATCATAGAAAGCATTCTTCAGGAGGTGCAGCAATGACCGGCATTACTCGCAGTCTTCTGGCGACCGTCCTCATCGGGGCCATGCTCCTGGTGGCCACCGGCTGTCCCCGGCAGGAACAGCAGGCTGAGCCCACTCCCGTCGGGCCGCCTCCCCTCGCGGGCGACATCACCGTGGCCGGCTCCACCGCCGTGCATCCCATTGCCCAGGTCCTGGCCGAGCGCTTCACCCAGCTTCACCCACAAGTGAGGATTAACGTTCAAGCCGGAGGTTCGTCCGCAGGCATCCGGGCTGCCCGCGAAGGGGGCGCGGACATCGGCATGTCCTCCCGTCCGCTCAGGGCCGAGGAGAAGGGCTTGCACGAGGCCGTGATCGCGAGAGACGGCATCGTCCCCATTGTCCATCCCGCCAACCCGGTGAAGGACATCACCCTTGTGCAGTTTCGCGAGATATTCGCCGGCGTGTTGACCAACTGGTCTCAGCTCGGTGGACCAGACCGGGCGATCCTCGTCGTGACCCGCGAGGAGGGGTCGGGGACCCGGGGTGCTTTCGAGGACATGGTGATGGGCAAGGATGCGAAGATCACCGACCGGGCGATCGTTCAGAACCACAACGGGGGCGTACGGACTACCGTGGCCGGAGATGTCAGCGCCATCGGTTACCTGTCCCTGGGAGCGGTGACTCCTGAAGTCGCCGTGATGCGGGTTGACGGCGTGACCCCTTCCGTCCAGACCATCCGTGAAGGCAAGTATGCCGTGAACCGTCCCTTTTTGTTCCTCACCGCTCGCCAACCGGAAGGCGTAACCGCCGCCTTCATCGAATTCGTCCTCGGTGCGGAAGCTCAAGCGATCATCGCCGAGGAGGGTTACATCCCCGTAAACTGATATGGTCACGGAACTAGCCAAGTGGGCGCGGCCGGAGGCGGGGAGTCGCCCCGCCTCCCGCCGTCGCTCATGGGAGAACTTTGCCGAGATCTTGCTGCTGGCCAGCTCGCTCCTGGCTGCCGGCGGCATCGTAGTCATCATTTTTTTCGTCCTGGTATCCGGGCTTCCTGTCATCCAGCAAGTGGGCTTGTGGAGCTTCCTGACGAGCAGGATCTGGTCGCCGCAGACCGGTGAATACGGCGCCCTGGCCATGATCGTGGGCTCGGTGGTGGTGTCGCTGGCCGCTCTCGGCCTGGGTGGGGGCCTCGGGCTGGGTTGCGCCATTTACCTTGCAGAATTTGCCCCGAAGAACCTCGCCGGCGTTGTCCGTCAGGCCGTGCAGCTGCTGGCGGGGATTCCGTCGGTGGTGTATGGATTCTACGGCCTTTCGGTACTGGTGCCCATCATCCGTGCCATCGGGGGCGGGCCGGGTCACTCGGCGCTGGCGGGCGGCATCGTGCTGAGCGTCATGATCTTGCCCACGGTGGTGAGCGTGGCCGAGGACGCGATCTCCGCCGTACCCGCCGAGTATCGCGCCGGCGCCCTGGCGCTCGGCGCCACCCGCTGGCAGACCATGCGCCGGGTGCTGCTCCCGGCGGCACGATCGGGGATCGTGGCGGCGATGGTGCTCGGCAGCGGGCGGGCCATGGGTGAGACCATGGCGGTGATCATGGTGACGGGCAATGTGAGTCGCCTGCCCGGCTCCCTTTTCGACCCCGTCCGCACGCTCACCGCCAACATTGCCCTCGAAATGGCATATGCGGCGGGCGAACACCGCCAGGCCCTGTTCGCCATCGCAGTCGTGCTGTTCGGGTTCGTCATGCTCCTGAACTTGCTGGCCCGATTGGCCGGGGGGAGGAGGCGAGGCGGGAGATGACCGCGCGGGTCCGGGAGCGGATGGCCCTGACCGTTATCGGTCTTGCGGCCGGCACCACCGTGCTGGTGATGCTGGTAGTCATCCTCGGAGTGCTCGCCCGGGGTGTGGGGGAGTTGAACCTGACCTTCCTGACCCAGTTGCCGCGTTCCATGGGACGCGAGGGCGGCATTTTGCCCGCCATCGTGTCCACCGTCCTCTTGACCCTGGCAGCCCTCGGTTTTGCCTCGCCCATCGGCATCGGGGCCGCCGTGTACATGGCCGAGTATCTACGCAACCGGCGGGCGGCAGCCATTCTGGCTTTCGGTACCGAATCCCTGGCCGGCGTGCCCTCCATCATCTTCGGCATCTTCGGGTTCGGCCTGTTCGTCCTGTACCTGGATATGGGGTGGTCGGTGCTGTCGGGTTCCTTGACCCTCGCCTTCATGGTCCTCCCCACCATCGTGCGCACGGCCGAAGAGGCCCTGCGCGCGGTCCCCGTGACTTACCGCGAAGGCGCCCTGGCCCTGGGGGCCACGCGTTTCCAGACGGTGTTGCGGGTGGTTTTGCCCTCGGCCTTGCCGGGGATCGGCACGGGCATAGTTCTCGCCATAGGCCGGTGCGTCGGCGAATCCGC
>DBBB01000084.1 GCA_002291985.1 Firmicutes bacterium UBA995 | reverse complement strand
CCGTGGACGTGCTCTCCGGCGACGACAGCCTCACCCTGCCCCTTCTGTCGGTGGGGGCCAAGGGGGTGGTGAGCGTCGCCTCGCACCTGGTCGGGGCAGAGCTGCGCAGCATGATGGAAGCGTACTCCTCGGGCAGGGTGGGCGAGGCGGCAGCCGGCCATCAGCGGCTGTTTCCGCTGTTTCGGGGGCTGTTCCTTACCACCAACCCCGTGCCGGTCAAAGCGGCGCTGGCGCTGGCCGGGTTCGACGTGGGTCCGCCGCGCCTGCCGCTGGTACCGGCGACCGGGGGGGAGCTTGAGACCCTGAGGGCTATCCTGGCCGACCTCGGGCTCCTTGCCGGCTAACAGGGGGAGCCGGCGACCCGATCGGCCATCGGCAGGAGGCTGCACCCAAGACTGTACCCAAGACATGACATGCCCCTGCCCCGTGGACTATACTCAAGACCAGGGGTTCCCTCCGGAAGAGAAAGTGGGAGGTAGCACGCATGGTCGCTTTTCGCATCGGATCGCTCACCGTATACTGGTATGGGATCCTGGTGGCGATGGCCGTGCTTGCCGGCTTCCTCGTCGCCCGCCGCCTGTACATCCGTTTCGGCCGGGAGGGCGACCGCTTCGAAGCCCTCTCTCTCATCTTCGTGCCCACCATCATCATCGGGGCCCGCCTGGGCTATGTCCTGGCCGAATGGCCATATTACCGGGATAACCCGGGCGAGATCCTGAGGATGTGGCAGGGCGGGCTAGGCTCTCACGGCGCCATCTTCGCCATGGTGATCGTGGGGGCGCTGGCGGCGCGGGCGACCGCCCAGCCGTACTGGACGCTGGCCGATGCCATCGGGCCGGCCGTGCCCCTGGCCCACGTGTTCGTCCGCCTGGGCAACTTCTTGAACGGGGAGTTGTACGGGTTGCCGACCGCCCTGCCCTGGGGCATGGCCGTTGCCGGCAGCCCCGTCCTTCACCACCCGAGCATGCTGTACGAGGGCATCGTGTCCGCCGGCACCTTCGTCCTGAGTCACCGGTGGGCCTGGCACCGGACGCGGTCGATCGAGGGCGGGGCCATCGCCGCCACGGCCCGGCCGGCGCGCGAGGGGACGGTTTTCTTGAAGACCATGGTGGTCGTGTCCGTAGTCCGGCTGCTGGTCGACTTCACCCGGCCTCGCCCGGCGCCGGTGTTGGCCGGGCTCATCCTCACCCAGGTCATCGCCGCCGTCATCATCGCTGCCGGCCTGATCCTGCTCGCGATGAAGCGCCGTCCGGGAGAACGAGTAACGGAAGCTCCCCTGGCAGGAGACAACGGCGACCGCGGGGAAGTGTGAAAACCAGCACGAAATGGGCAAGCTGTCTCGGCGAGGAGGCATGGATGGTCATGGAGGAGTTCCCGGCGAAGAAGCTAAACGGTTTTCTCGTGTTGCTCTCAGTACTGGTCTTGCTCGGGTTGTCGGTGTATCTCATAGTCCTCGGGGCCGGGCCGGCCCCGGATCTGTGGATACACGTCGGGTGGGTGACCCTGGTGGTCCTCATCATCCCCTCATCCGGGCTGACCATCGTCCCTCCCAACCACGGACAGGTCGTGACCTTCTTCGGCAAGTACATCGGCAGCATCCGGACGAGCGGTTTCTGGTTTGTCACCCCCCTGAGCGACCGGCAGCGGGTGAGCCTTCAGGTGCGCAATTTCAAGACCAGGACGCTCAAGGTCAACGACGCCGAGGGCAACCCGGTGGAGGTGGCCGCGGTGATCGTCTTCCGGGTGGTGGATACCGAGAAGGCGATCCTCGAAGTCGAGAACTACGAGGAGTTCGTGGAGATCCAGAGCAAGACCGCCCTGCGCCAGATTGCCGCCAAGTACCCCTACGACCTGTTTGGCGAGGACCCCCGAGCCGTATCGCTGCGCGGCGACTGCGACGTCATCGCCCGGGAACTCCACGATGATTTGCAGACCCGCCTGGCCTTGGCCGGCCTGGAAGTGATCGATGCGCGGCTCACCCACCTTGCCTACTCGACCGAGGTGGCCAACGCGATGCTCCAGCGCCAGCAGGCCAGCGCCATCCTGGCCGCCAAGCAGAAGATCGTGGACGGCGCGGTGGGCATCGCCCAGCTCGCCGTCACCCAGATCAATGCCCAGGCCGGCGTGGAGCTATCGGCCTACGAGAAGGTAGCGATGATCAACAATCTCCTCGTGAGCATCGTCTCGGACAAGGCGGCCCAGCCCGTCATCAACGTTGACCTGCGCTCGCTCCTGCCCGAGCTGGAGGAGGCCATGGGGAAGCGCGAGTCCGCGGGAGGAACTGCATCAGCAGAGGCCACAGACTCCGATTGAGTGTTAACTCTCCGGGGCCGGCCGGCCCGGCCGGCCCCGGGGAATCCGGGGTTACTCCCGCCGGTCGCTTCTCTTCAGCTTCATCGGCGCCGTTCGTCGATGGCCCCGATCATTTCCCGGGCGAAGCGATAGGCCCGGTCCATGACCGCCTCATCCAGCTTGTCCCGGGTGTCGCTCGGCAAGTGCCAGTAGGGCGCCTCGGAGCTGTTAGCCGAAGTTTCGCAATAGCGCCACAAAATCCGCGGCGTATTGCCAGGTGATCAGGTAAGCGATATAATGGCCGCATGGGTGGCAGGTGCAGTCTCGAGCGCCCTGCCCAGCCCGAGTACGAGTGCCCGTTCAATTCCCCGGCGACTTGCCGCAGGATCGGGCCGTTTTCTGAGGTTGACCGACGTTAAAATGCGAAAGACAAACAGCGCTGCCCTGACCGTGGCCTTTATCGGCGGGCTGGGCGAAGTGGGCAAGAACCTGATGGTGTTCGGCCATGGTCAAGATCTGCTGATCATCGACTGTGGCATCACCTTCCCCCGGGACGAAGACCCCGGGGTGGATGTGATACTCCCCGACTTCACCTATCTCCTGGAGCATCGCGAGCGCCTGCGGGGGCTCGTCGTCACCCACGGCCACGAGGACCATGTGGGAGCGGTGCCCTATCTCCTGAAAGACCTCCAGGTGCCGATCTTCGGTCCCGGCCTGGCCCTCGGCCTGCTCGAGGAAAAACTCCGCGAGCAGGGCGTGAGATTACCCCGCGGCTCGCGGACGATCACGCCAGGAGAGAAACTCCGGGTGGGCGCCTTCGAGGTCGAGGCTTTCCGGGTCAACCACAGCATTGCCGATACGGTGGGACTGGCCATCGACTCGCCGGCCGGCCTGGTCGTCCACTCCGGTGACTTCAAGTTCGACCAGACGCCGGTGGACGGCAACGTGGCCGACCTGCAGCGCCTGGCCGGCTATGCCGAACGCGGGGTGTTGGCCCTGTTTTCCGACAGCACCAACGCCGACAAGCCGGGGTTTACCCCCTCGGAGAAGACGGTAGGCAGGGTGCTCGACGAGATCTGTCAGAACGCATCGGGGCGCATCGTGGTGACCACTTTTGCCTCCAACGTCCACCGGGTGCAGCAATTACTCTGGGCGGCCCGGCGGGCCCGGCGCCAGGTGGCCCTGGTGGGCCGCAGCCTCGAGCGCACGGTGGAAGTGGCGGCGCGTCTCGGCTACCTGGACGTGCCCGAGGAAACGGTGGTGGATCTGGAAGTTGCCAACCGCCTGCCTGCCCGGGAAGTCGTATTGCTCACCACGGGGAGCCAGGGGGAACCGCTGTCGGCACTGTCTCGCATGGCCAACGGTGAGTTCCGGCGGGCGGAAGTCCGGCAAGGCGATACGGTGGTGATTGCCGCTACCCCCGTGCCGGGCAATGAACGGCTGGTGGCCCGCACCATTGACCAGTTGTTCCGCCGGGGCGCCGAGGTGGTGTACGAGGCCCATCGCGGCGTGCACGTATCCGGCCACGCCAGCCGGGAGGAACTCAAGCTGATGATCAACCTCGTACGACCCCGGTTCTTCGTGCCGGTCCACGGTCATTACCGATTGCTGGTCCGCCATGCGGAACTGGCCCGGGAAGTGGGGATGGGCGAGCACGATGTGGTCGTCGTCGAGAACGGGGCCGTGCTCGAGTTCACGCCCGAGCGGGTGCGAGAGGTCGGCCGGGTTCCTGCCGATAATGTGATGGTGGACGGTCTGGGCGATGTGGGCAGCATTGTCCTTCGTGATCGGCACCAGCTCGCGCAGGAAGGCGTGATGGTCGTATTCCTGGTCCTCGACCGTCAGGCGGGGACGATCGCGGCCGGCCCGGACATCGTCTCGCGGGGTTTCGTGTACACCAGGGAATCCGAGGAGTTGCTGGGCGAGGCGCGACAGAAGGTGACCGAGGCCCTGAACCGGCTGGGGCCGGGACGGCTGGGCGACTGGCCCACCGTCAAGGGAGTTGTCAGGGACACGCTCGGCCGGTTCCTGCAGGAACGAGTCGGCCGTAAGCCCGTGCTCCTGCCGTTGATCCTGGAGGTGGGCGACCCGCTGGCAACGGCCCG
>DBBB01000130.1:1558-17648 GCA_002291985.1 Firmicutes bacterium UBA995 | reverse complement strand
CACCGGCGATGCCGCCCTGGCGGCCATCAGGATGGCTGTCAAGGCAGACCCGACACTGCAAAAGGTGGATAAGGTGGTTGAAGCGGTCATCGAGCTTACCACCAAGCAAGGCCTCACCCCTGAGGCCGCTTTGGCGAAGGTGCAGGCAGCTCTGGATGCCGATCCCACCCTCGAAAGAATCGAGGAACTCCTGGGCATCAAGCTCGATGAGCAGGTTGATGATGCTGCTGTAGGAGAAGCCGGTGATACTCTTGAGGAAGAAACCGGTGATGCTGTTGAGGAAGAAGCTGGTGATACTGTTGAGGAAGAACCCGGTGATCAGCAAGGCCAGAAGAAGCAGCCGCACAAGCCGGATGAGCTGCCGAGAAACGCCAGGGAGGAAGGCGGCGAAGGGGTGGGCGACTGAGGTGAAGGATTGTGCGCGTGCATGAGTAGTCGCGGTGCGCGTATGTACGTATTGCAGAAATGGTCCGACTTCTTCTGCCCCCAATAATGATGGTAAGGAGAGGGCATGTTCGTGCGGGTGGTGAGCGTCAAGGAGTACCAGTACATGCAGGTCGTGCAGAACGTCAGGATCAAGGGGAAGGCTCCCCGGAAAGGGCGCGCCGCTATTCTCCCGTCATGAACTTGCTAGCTGCCGTCCAGAAGGCCGTCCCCACGGCCGCCTGGTGCGACCATGCGCCAGCACTGGCGGCGGGGGGTTGACAACGGGCTCCCGGGCGGATAAACGGTCAGGACTTCACGTAGGGCAAGGTGAACGGCCCCTCGGGTAGCACGGCCACGGGCTTCTCCTTGTTCGTCCAGGATCTGACGAGGCTCAACTCGGCGCTCGAATCGAAGATGAACTGCGCCTTCCGCGTCTCCTTCGCCAGGCGATGCATTGCCCGTTCCAGCCCTTCCTGGATGCTGGCGACGGGATGGAGGAAGGCGCCGGTGACGTCCGCCGGGTTCAACGACGAGTATAGGAAGACGGTTGCCTGCTCCAGGATGGAGCACAGTACCTGCGCCTGCCACTGGTCCTCGTAAGTGTCTTGTCGTCCGAGGATCTTGGCAAGCAGCTCCCCGGGAGAGGCAGCCGAGCGCAGCAGGGAGGAGAAACCGCCCGAGGGTATGCCGGAGCGGCATTCCGAGGCCGCCACGATGCAGCCGCCGGAGGCGACGACACGGGCTGCCGCCGACAGCCCCTTGACCGTCTGGTACAGATTCTGATCTAGCGGCCAGCCGCCATTGGTGGTGACCACGATGGGGAAACGATGGGCAACGGGGCAAAGTGCCAGGTCGCCCACAAAAGCGCAGCCCTGGCGGTGAGCCAGGCGGACGTCGCCGGCGAACACCCCCACGATCTCCCGTCGCCGGTTGATGGCCACGTTGATCGACAGGTCGGGAGGAAGCAACGCGCAAGCATCGGAAATAGCCGTCTGTACAGGGTTGTCGTCCAGTTGGCCCCAGGTGGTCGCCGGGTGGCCGATCAGCCGGGCGGAGTGGATGGCAAGGATGGTATCCAGTCCGGCGACCCCTGGTACCACCGCCTTGGGCCCTCCCGAGAACCCGGAGAAGAAGTGGGGCTCGAGGAGACTGATGGTAATCCGCCGATCGGCGCGGACGTAGTGCCGGTTGAGCCAGACGGGCAATCCGGACTGGGTGTTGCCCACCCGCTCCAGGCCCGCTCCGTTCCTGGCGTCATGATCGGCCCCGGGGGTGTCCGGACCCAGGAACATTGCCCGTTCGGCCGGTGGGGACGGCCGGTGGGCGCCGGTCCCGACCAGGAAGAACAGGCGCAATCCGGGTATGCCCGCCATTGCTTCCTTCAGCCAGGAAATCAGGCGGGAGGTGGGAGCAGGCCGCGTTTTGTCGGGGACGACCACGCACACCTCGTCTCCCGGTTTCAGGATCTCCCCCAGCGGCGGGCACCCGATGGGTTGGCGTAACGCTTCCAGCACGGCGGCCCGCTCGTCGGGAAGCCCGGGGGCGAACCGGGGTGCAAGGATGTAGGAACCATCAGGCACCGCAAGCCGGATCGTGCCTTCGCCATACTGCAGGTCCACATCAGGCATGGTGTTTCCCCCTTCACCCTGCTGCACCGCTTGTTGGCGAAAATTGTATCATATCCGACCACTTCCGGCGAGTCCCCCCCGATCACTCAGTGAGCATTGCTGCGTTGAGCGTTGCTGTGTGTGGGCATTGCTGTGCCGAATCGTAGATGCGCGATTACCATGCTTACCGGGAACGTCGGGGCGGGCCCGGGACCTGCCCCAATCCACCCTCAAGCAGGAGAAAACAGACGGGCGGGCGAAGCCGCTGCCAACAGGTGATTCCTTGATGTCCTGGTCCCCTGCTTCGTTACCCTCGCCCGGAACCCGCACGGCTTCGCCCTGGCGCCGGGCCCTGCTTCGATTCTTCCGGGGAGGCATCCTCCGCCGCCGGGTTGTGGCCCTGGCCTGGCCGGCCGTGGCCGAGCAGATGCTGCAGATGGCGCTGGGCATGGTCGACATGATCCTGGTGGGCAGTATCGGACCCGCCGCCATCGCCGCCGTGGGGATGAGCGACCAGATCATCATGCTGGTCCTGGTCAGTTTCGCCGCCTTCAACGTGGGCACCACCGCCCTCGTCGCCCGGCATGCCGGCTCCCGGGACCTGGCGGCCGCCGGGCGCGTCGCTCACCAGGCCATCCTGGTCAGCTTGGGGCTGGGGGCCCTCCTGGGGGGCGCCGTGTTCCTGGCGGCGCCGCGGGCGCTCATCTTGATGGGGGCGGCGCCTGACGTCCTCGCGCTGGGCACCCCATATTTTCGGCTGATGTGTGCCTCCATTCCCTTCCTGGCCTTGTCGGTGGTGGGCAATGCCACCATGCGAGGGGCGGGCGACACCCGCACTCCCCTGTATGTCGCGGGTGCCGTGAACCTGCTTCATATCACGCTGGCCTTCTTGTTGATATTCGGCCACCTGGGGCTGCCCCGGCTGGGGGTGCTGGGTGCAGGCATCGCCACGCTGACTGCCCGCTCCTTGTCGGGCCTGGTGACGCTATGGGTGCTGATGAGCGGGCGGAGCTGCCTTCGCCTGTCTCTGGCCGGTTTCCGGAGCTGGCAGGGGGAGACCCTGACGCGGCTGTTAAGGGTGGGACTACCGGCTGCCGGCGAGCAGTTCATGATGCGGCTGGGCATGACGGGATATGCACGGATCGTTGCCGGGCTGGGCACGGCCGCTTTCGCGGCGCACCGGGTGGCGCTCAACGTCGAATCGCTGTCTTTCACTCCGGGTTTCGGTTTCGCCCTGGCGGCGACAACGCTGGTAGGGCAGGGACTGGGCGCGCGCAAGCCCCGGGCGGCGGAGGCCGCCGGTTACCAGACGCTGCATTACGCCGTTGCCTTGATGTCGGTGATGGGCATCTTCTTCTTTGCTTTTTCCCGCCCGATGGTGCTCGTGTTCACCCAGGACCCGCAGGTAGTGGACCTGGCCTCGATCTGCCTGAAGATTGTCGGACTGGCGCAGCCCGTCCTGGCTTCCTCGATGGTCATGGCCGGGGCCTTGCGCGGGGCGGGCGATACCCGATGGACCCTGTTCATCACCGCTTTCGGCATCTGGCTGGTGCGGATTCCCCTGGCGCTTTTGTTCACGGGTCTGGGTTTCGGTTTGCCCGGCGCCTGGATAGCCATGTCCATCGACCTGACGGTACGCGGAACCCTGATGTTCTGGCGCTATCGCGCCGGCCGCTGGAAAAGCATCCAGATCTGACGGTCGATCAGCCTCCCGCCACGCGGACACCGGGGATGAAGCTATCTGCTTGAGCAGGGATTTCCGGTCTGAGCATTGAATACGCGGCAGGCGAAAGCTCTGTTCGGAGGTGGTTTCGTGTTTCGGCGGCCCTGGTTGCGCGCCTGGTTTGTGCTGTTATGCCTGGTGGTGCTCGGAGCCCAGGTAGCGGCGCAAGTAATCGTCGAGTTCGGCGACATCCAGGGACACGGCTCAGAGTCCTTCATCCGTGCCCTGCTGTTCGGGGGCATCATCGACATGACCGAAGATCGGCGGTTCCAGCCGGACATCCCCGTTACCCGGCTGGATTTCGCGGTATGGGCGGCGCGCGCCCTGGAACTGACCACGCCGGAAGTCTCCCAACCTCCCTTCACCGATTGGGGGACGATACCGGAGGCCAACCGCCCGCAAGTGGCGGCGATCCGGGCCGCGGACCTGATCCGCGGTTTCCCCGATGGCAGTTTCGGGCCGACCCGGGGGTTGCGCCGCGTGGAGATGGCGCTGATCCTCGGCCGCTATCTGGTCCGGCTTGGGGTGAAGGCTGACCCCCGCTTCTTCCACCTCTTTGCCGACGGTGCCCAGGTGCCGGCCTGGGCGGCCGAGGCGTCCGCCGCCGTGCGCACCCGGGTGTTCCTTGCCCGGCCGGTTATGCCCGGGGCGCCCGGTCGGTTTGCTCCCGATGAACCGGTCACCCGGGCCGAGGCGGCCGAACTGGTCGTGCGCTTCCGGGACATCGTCCAGGAACTCGCACCCATCAAGAAGGCGCCCATCACCCCTCCCGCCGTGCTGCCCCGCGCCCTGGTGCTGGTCTACTACGTCAACACCGATGCCGCCTACCGGCACCTCCAGGAGTTTGGCGACCAGATCGACATCCTGGTATACGTGTCGTATGTGTTGAGAGGTGACGGCCGCCTGGTGGGGATCGACAGCCCCCGGACCATGGCCTGGGGAGCGGCCCGGGGTCGACCCATTGTGGCCAAGCTGGGCAATCACGATCGGTCGGTCAACAGGGAGTTGCTCAACGATCCCGCCGCCCGCCGGCGAGCCGTGGATGGGGTCCGGGAACTAATGGCCCGCGGATACTCGGGGGTGGACCTCAATTTCGAGAACGTCGACCCGGCCGACCGCGATGCCTACACATCTTTCGTGGCCGAGGTGGCGGCGGCCCTGCGCCCTCAGGGGTATCTGGTCGTGGCCTCGGTGCCGGCGCGCACCGCGGCCATGCTGCGCCAGCACTGGGCAACGGCTTACGACTACGCGGGGATCGGCCGGTCGGTCGATTTCCTGATGGTTATGACTTACGACCAGCACCATCGCACGAGCCCACCGGGCCCGGTAGGTGCCCTGAACTGGGCCGAACAGGTGATCCAGTTCGCGGTGAGCCAGGTGCCTTCCGCGAAAGTCCTTCTGGGTATCCCCGCCTACGGGTACCAGTGGCCTGACGGGGGGGGGCCGGCCACGGCCATCTTCGCCCGCAGCGCCATAAACCGGGCGCGGGAGGCCAACGTCCCCCTGGCGCCGTGCCCGGTGACGGCCGAGTTGACCTTCCGCTACCGGCATCCCGAACGGGGCACGTGGTACCGGGTATGGGTGACCGAGCCCCAAGGTCTCGGCATGAAACTGGGCCTGATTGACCGGCACAATCTCGGCGGTCTCGGGATGTGGCGGCTGGAATTCGAGCCCCCCGAGTACTGGCAGGAGTTCCGGAGGGCGCTATGGCCGCGGCGATAGCGCCCATCGCTGCCCGCCGGTCAGGCTAGACGGCGGTCAGATGGTAGCCGCCGTCGACGTACAGGATCTCGCCCGTCACCCCCCGGCCGAGGTGACTGAGCAAGAACAGGGCGGCGTCAGCGATCTCCGCCGGATCGGGGGCCCGTCGTAACGGGGCGCGCTGGCGGTACAGGTCGAGCATGCGCACGAGACCCTTGACGCCGCTGGCGGCCAGTGTCCGCACCGGCCCGGGCGACAGGGCATTCACCCGAATGTTGTCCGGGCCCAGGTCATGGGCCAGATAGCGCACGGCTGCCTCCAGACTGGCCTTGGCCGTCCCCATGACGTTGTAGCCGGGGAACACTCGCTGGGATCCGTGGAAAGTCAGGGCGAGGACGCTCCCCCCACCGCCGGCCCGGAGGAAAGGACGCGCGAGGCGGGCGAGCGCCACCAGCGAGTAGACGCTGACATCATGGGCTTCCCGGTAGCCTTCGCGAGATGTGGTGAGGAACTCGCCTTCGAGTTCCTCGCGTCGGGCCCACGCCAGGCTGTGAACCAGGAAGTCCAGTTTCGGGGCGTTTTCTCCGACAAACTGGGCGAGCGCGGCCAGGTCGTCGTCGTCGGTCACGTCGCAAGGGAAGGTCATCGCATCCTGCAGACCTTTTGTGAGTTCGCGGACATTCTCGCCCAGGCGATCATTCTGATAGGTGAGGATCACGCGTGCCCCGGCCCGGGAGCAGGCGCCGGCGATGTGCCAGGCAAGGCTGCGATGATTGGCGACCCCGAGCACCAGACCGGTCTTGCCCTTCAGTAAGTCCAACTGCCATCCCCTCCCGAGCAACCATTCGCTGCCCGGCCGTGCGATCCCTGGACACCACGGCTTGCCCGAACTCCCAAAAGGCTGATGGTCGCCCCCGCCTGTAAGGCAGGGGAAGGGACCGGGCTGCCGAACCATTCCCCTTGAGGAGGGGAAGGACCATGCGCAAGTGGTATCCCGAACCTTGCCGATTCCGGATCACGATCCTCGCAGTCGGTTCGGAGGTCGAGCCCCCTCGTGCCTGCCGGGCCGGACACGAACCGGGAGACACTTACGAGTTCGATTACTGCACTCCGCCCGAGGTGTGTGGCGACCTATTCCATCACCTGTTTCCGACGTTGCACACCTTTCGGACGGAAGCCGACATGCGCTGGAACTTCGGCTGGGAAGAGGCGGACCGCAAGATCTTGTGGTGCCCCGGCCGGGTTGTGCGGCTGGAGTTGCGTCGACTGGGCGGGCACGAGCTGTCGGCGACGAGGCAGGCGCGGGAGGCAGAAAGCTTGCTCGGGTGAGAGCATGGGAAGCGCCGATAGTGGCAGGCTAGCAGGTTGATCTCGAACTGGTTGCAGGAGGGAAGTACGCTTGCGTCCCGTTTACCTGTACAATACGCTTGGGCGCACCAAAGAGCGGCTGGCGCCGTCAAGTCCCCCGGTGGTGGGCATCTATACCTGCGGCCCCACCGTCTACGATCTTGCCCATGTCGGCAATCTACGGGCCTACGTTTTCGCCGATAGCCTGCGCCGAACGCTCGAGTCGACCGGATACACCGTTCGCCACGTGATGAACATCACCGATGTCGGCCACCTGACCTCGGATGCCGACGAGGGCGAGGACAAGATGCTGGCGGGCGCCAGGCGCGAACGCAAGTCCCCGCTGGAAATCGCGGACGCTTACACCCGACTGTTCTTCGAGCACTGTCAGGCACTGAACATCAAGCGTCCCACCATCGTGTGCCGCGCAACCGACCATATCCCCGAGATGATCCGGCTGGTGCAACGGCTGGTAGACCGCGGTTACGCGTATGTCATCGGCGACGGGGTGTATTTCGACGTGACCCGTTTCCCCGGGTACGGGCGTCTGTCCGGGGTGGACCTGGCAGGTCAGGAGCCCGGCGCCCGTATAGGCGTAAACCCGGAAAAGCGCCATCCGGCCGACTTTGCACTGTGGCGCAAGGCGGATCCCGACCACCTCATGCAATGGGACAGCCCCTGGGGGCCCGGTTACCCCGGCTGGCACATCGAATGCTCGGCCATGGGTATGACCTATCTCGGCGACCGCATTGACATCCATACCGGCGGCGCGGACCACATACCCGTCCACCATGAGAACGAGGTGGCGCAAGCGGATGCTGCCACCGGCCACTCCGTCGTCCGCTGGTGGCTGCACAACGAGTTCTTGCTGGTGGACGGCGGCCGAATGGGGAAGAGCCTTGGCAACGCCTACACCATGAACGACCTGCTGGCCAGGGGCTTTCATCCCCTTGCCTACCGCTACTTCTGTCTGAACGCTCACTACCGGGCCAAGCTCAACTTCACCTGGGACGCCCTGGAGGGGGCGGCCCGCGCCCTGGACCGATTGTGGGAAGCCGTGTTCGCCCTGGCGCGGGAGGCGGAGGGGCGACCCGGTCCGCCACACGCAGGGCTCCAGGAGGAGTTCCTGACGGCCATCGCCGACGACCTGAGCTTCCCCCGGGCGTTGGCTCTGGTCTGGGAAGTAGTGCGCGACCGGCCGGTCGCAGCCGGGGAGGCGCTGGGGCTCCTCTCTGAGTGGGACGAGGTGCTGGGACTGGACCTGGGTGCGGCCGCCGCCGGGGAGCGAGAGCCGGCTGCCCGGAACCTGCCGGGAGAGGTTCTGGCCCTGGTGGAGGAACGGCGGGCCGCTCGCTCGGCGCGGGACTGGGACCGGGCGGACACCTTGCGACGGCAGATTGCCTCCCTGGGCTACGCGGTGGAGGACGGACCCGCCGGGCCCAGGGTGCGCCGGATCAGGGCGAATGTACCTTCCTGAGGAGGGATCCGGCCATGCGCGGTCGCGTGCCCCCTCGGCGCTGGGGCTTCCGGCCTTCCCCCTGGATCTACTGCGTGCTGGGGCTGATGATCGGGGCAGCCCTTTCTCGCCCCTTGCCCCCGGTCCCCGTGCCCGCGGGCCGACCCGTGCTGGGGGAAAGCGACCTCCGGACGACGCCCGCGCCCGAGGGGGCCATGGCCTGGCAGGTGGCGGGGACCGGCCTTAGCGCCCATGAGCTGCTACTTGTAACGGCCGAGCCGGGACCGGCTGCCGTCTTGCTGGCGGCGCTGCAGCGCGTGCTGGCTGCCTCCCCTCCCGACCGGAGCCTCATGCTGGCGATAACCCGGGAAAGCGACTTGCCCGACCTTCCCGTGGCCACGCACGTGCATCTCGACTACCGTGAAGGCGACAGGGTCGAATTCTCGGTCAGGCCTTCCGGCGCCGGCGCTCTGCCCTTGTGGCTACATCAAGCGGCGCGGGCGGCCCTGGCAGCCGAGGGCGCCCGGGTCGGCGGGGGACCGGCGGCGGAACTCCGGCGGCTATCCCGGTCCCGGGCGCGCGCCGGCCCGCCGCCCTCCGTCACCTTGCAGGGCGTGGGACTGGACGACATCGACCTCCTGACCCTCGGTCAGGCGGTCGAGCGGCTGCTGGTCGCCCTGGACGAGTTGCCGTCGTTGCCCGAGCCCCAGTGGTGGGCGCCGGGTCGAAGCACATCGGTCTACCTGCTGGTCGGAGGGAGATACGTGCCGGCTCCGGTCATGGGAATAATGCAGTTGACCTGGCTCATTCCCCTGCTCGCGGGGGTGCTTTCAGGGATCAGGCGCCCCGCCCCTCCCGGGGGCATTCACTTCCCGGCAGATGACAGTGCGATACTCAAGGCAGTCCACGAGTACCGCCTGGAGCAGGGACGAGTTCCCTCGCTGGACGGTCGCCGGCGGGTCGATCGCCGGCTGAAGGCGGGCAGCGGCCTGGCGCAGGTGGTGGCAGGAGAGGCGGCCGGTGGCTTGCTGGCTGCCGGAGGACTGCTGCTCGGCGCTGGCGCGCTCCGCAGTTCGCTGACCGCGGTCGTTGCCGGATTGACCGCCCTCTTCGGCGCCTGGCTGGTGAAAAGCCTGGCCGCCGGGAAGGCGCCCGACTGGCCCGAGCGCCACCGCGCACTACAAATGCTACTGCTGTTGGCAACAGCCGCCGTGACCGGCTGGACCGGCTGGCACCCTCTCAGCCTGCTCGCGTTCCTACCCGCCCTGCTGGCATGGCCCGCGCTCGCTCCGGGTCGGCCTGCCCGCAACTGCTTTCTCGCAGCCCTCGGCGCCTCGGGGGGCGTGATCGTGGCCGGGCTCTACTGGCCCGGCGCCCTGGGGGGTCCGGGGGCGCCGGCCTTGCTGGCGGTGGGATCACTGGCGGCCGTAGCCTTTCGCCTGGTGCTCGCTCGCGCCACCGAAGCCGGTGGCGGGGAGTACTGGCATCCATGATGCGGGCGGTCCTGGTGGTGATCGGCATGGCGCTGCTGCTCACCCGTCCCGCCGGGGCCGCCCCGGCCGAGGACGAATTGCTGGCGGGGGCGGCACGTAGGCCGATCACCCCCGAGGGGCGGGTATGGCTGGCCGGTCACGGACTCGGTCCTCTTCGCCGGAGCCGCGGCGTGGGTCATGAGCTGTACGTCCGTGCTCTCGTCCTGTCGCAGGGCGAACGTACGCTGGTGCTCGTGTCCGTAGACTTGTTGGGATTGTTCCGGGAGGAAGCGCGCAGCATCAGCACCATGCTTGCCGACCGCCTGCCGGGTGATGCAGAGAGCATGCCGGCCGTTATCCTTGCTGCCACCCACACCCATTCCGGCCCGGACAGCCTCGGGTTTTGGGGGGGGTGGGACCGGGCCGATCGCGATCGCTTCCGCGAACAAGTGCTGGCGGCGATCGAGGAGGCACTTGCCGCCCGACGCCCGGCAAGACTGTTGCGCGCGGTCGTGCCTGTCGCGACGCGCACCCGCAGCCGCCGCGATGGCGGGCCCGGCGGCGATGAACAGTATGCGGCGGCCCTACGTTTTCAGGGCAAAGATGGGGAGGTGCTGGCCACGCTGGTCGCCTTCGCCGCTCATCCCACCTTGCTTGGCGCGGACGGTCGCCTGCTCGGACCCGATTTTCCCGGCCACCTCGCGGCGAGGATGGAGGCCCGCTCGGGAGGCGTGGCCCTGTACGTCACCGGTGCGGCCGGCGACATCGTGCCCCACAGCCCCCGGGGCAGGGGGAGCGAGGCTTCCCTGAGCTACGGGGAGTCCCTCGCCGACCTGGTCGAGGCCGCCCTTGGCGTGACCCGACCCGACCCGGGCGTTCCCTTGCTGGACTTTGTCCGGCAGGAGGTGGCAGTGCCGGTCACCAACTGGCCGTTTACGGCCCTTTCTGAACTGGGGATGGCCGGTGGGCGGATTGCCGGCGGTCTGGTCGCGACGGAAGTCTGGGCGGTCCGACTGGGTGATGCCTACTTGCTCACCCTCCCCGGCGAACCCCTGGCGGGCATTGGCCGGCACTTGCGGCAACAACTCCATCCGGCGACCATCGTGGTGGTCGGCCTGGCGAACGATCTCCTGGGCTACCTGGTACCGGGCGACGAATGGCGCCCGCAGGGCGATGAGGAGCGAATGGCCCTGTCTCCTGTCGCCGGCGACCTCCTGACCGATGCCGTGCTGGCTCTCGCATCAGAACTCGCGGGGACGCCGCCGCCGGCGCTGCGGACGGATGACGCAGCACTGGCCCAAGCGACTCGCGAGGCGCGCCGGCTGCACACGGCAGTCCGCGTGGCGATCATGGCCGTCCTCCTCGTCATGCTCGTGGGCATTGCCCTTGCGATGGCGACCCGCCGCGCGGTCTCGCGGACTCCCGCCCGTTCGCCCCGGCGCTCGCCGTGATGGGGCCTGCCTGCCGGCAGGCAGGCCAAGCGACCAGATCAGTCAGAGGCGGCGTGACCCTCCGCCGGCTTGGGTGTGTTTTTGGCCGTCGTCTCCCCGGACGCGGCTTCGGCAGGCGGCGATGAGCCCCGCCGGTAATCGTTGACGTGGAAGCCTGGTCCCCGGAAGATGACGGTAAGCTGTCGGGGGATACGCCGGGACACGGGGCCGTCGCATCGCGGACACCGCTCGAGGGCGTTCTCGGTGATGTTCTGGTAGTGCTCGAAACTGCCGCAGGCGCCGCAAGCATACTCGTACGTGGGCATGGGATCACCTCAAGCATTCGTAGTACGGAGCCGCTACGGGACATGTTCCGCACGTCCGGACGACCATGACAGGCGCGTGGACGTAAGCGAGAGCACACAACTTCTATATATAGCCTTTGCCCGCCTCCCGTCAAGGGATGTTGTCTGCTCCGCTCGGCGGGAACCGCCCCGCCCGGCCCGGCCGGGAAGCCGGCCGCTCCTCGCGCTCAGGCGGGCGGACCGGCCGGGGGACGCGCATGCGCACCTGCGGATGAAACGGAGCGAGCGACCTTCGTATGACCGAAACGGGGCGCGACCAGTCGAGGCCACCGCCCATTCCGACCAGGATGGAAACCTCCAGCGCGCCGCCCGCGAACTGGGCGAGCGGGCCGATGGATGCCCCCAACCCGGGCGCCATGACGATCAAGATGGTGGCGACCAGCGCAAGGCCACCCACATTGACCATCCGGGCCAGCCCGGTCACCCGGGTCTGACCCTGCTGCAGCAATCTACCCGCATGGTAGTCCACGGCCGTCAGGACTAGCGGCAGGAACACCAGGATCCGCAGGGTCCGGAGGGTGGGGACGACCAGCTCCCCGGGTACGCCCAGTAGCCGGATCAGCAACCACGGCCCGACCGGCGACCAGGCGAGGCCGGCCAGAATCGCGCAGTTGACCAGGGCGAAGCCGATCGCGAAGCGCCGCAGCACGGGGCGGGCCGTGGGGTCGCCATGGTAGACCATGACCGTCTGATGTACGTTCTGGCAGGGCGCAAGCACGATCCAGGCCAGGGCGGACGCCACCGTGAAGGCTGCCAGTTCCGGCGCGGCCTGGGGGATGCGCGCCAGGCCGGAGTTGATGATGGGTTTGCCGAGACTTGCCAGCAGCCCTGCCAGCATCAGCGGCGCGTAGAACCCCAGGGTCCACCGGTAGCCCATGACGCCCGGCTGGTGCCAGTCCCCGCTCGGAACGGGCCTCGATCGTACCGCCATCATGCTGACCAGCCCTTCCGTGGCCATGCCCGCCAGGAAAATCACGGCGCCCACCACGGCGCCATCTAGCCAGCGATAAGTCGTGATCGCCCAGGCCAGGCCACTCATCATCACTACTCGCGCCGCCATGCCCCAGGTAATGGGCAGGGTTGCCCTTCTACGGGTCAGGAGTCCCTGGTACAGACCCCGTACCGCTGAGGTCAGGGGCATGAGCATGAGCACCCGAAGGGCGGGCAGCACATGGGCTATCAGGGCCTCAGGTGCGCCGAACAAGTCGCCGAAGATGATTGGGCCGACCGGTGTGTATGCGATCACGGCCGCGACGGTCAGGCACGCCCCGGCAACCCAGCCGGTAATCTGCCGGATCAGGTGGAAACGGGCGGCGCTGGTGGCAAGGGCGATGGTCACCTGGCGCATCACCATGACCGGCGACTCGAGGATCACCGCCATGCTCATCGCGAGGGCGTGGGCGGCCAGGAAGGTCTCGGGTCGACTGGTACGAGCCAGCGCTGCGTTGACCACCGAGTGCGTGAGCATCATCATCATCGATGCCGCCGCCAGGGGCAAGAAAAACCGCAATAGCTCTCCCATGCCCGTCGCCTGCGCGACCGGCGCGGGCGGTTGCCTTTGGGGCCGGCCGCAAGATTGCTCCGCGCCTTCAACCGATGCTTTGTTCACGGATGGACCTACCTGCCTTCGATGAACGTCTCAAGAAAAGGAGATGGTGGGGGTAAGCTGCAAGGTTTCCCGGCTCGCCAGCGCCCGTTCGACCAGGCCGATCGCGTCCAGCCGCGCCTCGGCTCGCCCCACGCCGGCGAGGGTCGGGCGGGTGGCGGGGTGGCGGGGCAGCAACAGCGAACAGCAGTCGGGGTAAGGGCGGGCCGATATGTCAAAAGTGCCTATCTTGCGAGCAAAGTCGATGATCTCCGTCTTGTCCAGTCCGACCAGCGGGCGCAACACCAGGAGATCGGTGGCTTGCCCGATGACCGAGAGGCTTGCCAGGGTTTGACTGGCCACCTGGCCGAGGTTGTCGCCGGTCACCAGTGCATGGGCGTTTACCTGGCCGGCCAACGCCTGGGCTATCCGGAACATCATCCGCCGCATCAGGGTGACCCCCAACTCCTCGGGGCAAGCGTTCCGGATGGCCCGCTGGGTTTCGGTGAAAGACAGCAGGTGCAGCGCCAGGCTGCCTCCCGCCCATGGTGACAGGGCGCGAGCCAGATCCACCGCTTTCTCCCGGGCTCGCTCCGAGGTGAAAGGGAAGCTTTGGAAGTGAACTGCTTCCAGCTCTAGCCCCCGTTTCAGGCTCATCCATCCGGCGACCGGGCTGTCGATGCCGCCGGAAAGGAGCAGGAGCGCTTTACCGGAGCTACCGACCGGCAGGCCCCCCGGTCCCCGGTAGTTCCGCGCGTAGGCATAGGCGCCTTCTTCCCGGACCTCTACCTCCACCGTGATTTCGGGGTGGTGCAGGTCGACCTGCAGGCGTGGCGCCGAGCGCAGGAGGTGAGCCCCGAGCAACTGGTTGAGTTCCATCGAGTTCACGGGGAATCGCTTATCTGCCCGGCGGGCCGTCACCCGGAAGCGGACGGGCCGATCTCCGGCGAAGTCGGCCAGCGCCTCGCCCAGAACTTCCCTGCTCGCGGCGGCGAGGGAGTCGAGGTCGGCATCGACTTGCAGGGCCCGAGACAACTCCACCACCCCGAATACCCGACCGAGGCGGTCGATTGCCACGGCGGGGGGGATCGAACTCAAATCCAGCAAGAAGCGGCCTCGTACTCGTTCGATCCAGGGCACGTTGCCCGGCAAGTCCGCCAGGGCCGCCTTGAGCCGATCGATCAGCAGGCGCTCGAAGAAGCGCCGGTTACCCCCTTTGAGGCCGATCTCGCCGAACTTGATGAGCAGAACGGGTCTCTTCATCGCCGCGTGAACCTTCGCAGGTCGGTCACCGCCCGGAACAGGGCGGCGAGGAAGCGATCGATTTCGCTCGCGCTGGTACACCAGCCAAAACTCACCCGGATAGAGCTGTCCGCGAGGCCGGGTTCAACTCCCATGGCCTCCAGGACATGACTTGTTTTCCGCTTGTGGCTGGAGCAGGCGGCCCCGGTCGCCACGTACACGCCCTCGTCTTCGAGACAGTGTAGGAGCACCTCGCCGGGGGTGCCGGGAAAGGAGAAGTTGACGATGTGGGGTGCGGCCGCCGGCCGATCCGCCTCGCCCGGAAGGCCCGAACTGACGGTTGCAGCGGGGCCGTTGAGCCGGGCATCCTTGAGCGAGTCCAGGACCTCCTCGATGAGGCGCCGCCGCAGCTCTCCCATGGTCTGCGAGGCTGCCGACAACTCGCTCAAGGCGAGGTTGACCGCCAATCCCATCCCCGCGATTCCCGGGACGTTCTGGGTACCCGAGCGGTGACCGGCTTCCTGCCCGCCGCCCGCAAGCAGGGGGCGCAAGGCGATGCCGGAGCGAACGAACAGCGCTCCCACCCCCTTGGGCCCGCCGAGCTTGTGACCACTGAAGCTGGCCAGGTCGGCGATGCGAGAAAGACCCTCCAGGGGGATCCGGCCAAGGGCTTGCACGGCGTCGACGTGCAAGAGGGGGCGGGGCCCGGCAGGTCGGGTCTCGGCCAGCAAGCGCGCGATCTGCTCGACCGGCTGGATCGCCCCGATCTCGTTATTCACCATCATGATGCTGACCAGTACCGTATCCGGGGCAATATGGCGGCGGAAATCGTCGCAGGCGATGACTCCTTCCCGGCCGGGCGCCAGCCGGGTGACCCGGTACCCCTCGTCCTCAAGCTCGGCGAGGACCGCCAGCACCGACGGGTGTTCGATGGCCGTCGTCACGATGTGCTTGCCTCGACGAGGCAGGGCGCGGAGGGCCCCCTTGATGGCAAGATTGTTGCTCTCGGTGCCGCCGGAAGTGAACACGATCTCCCGGGGATCGGCATGGATCGCCCGCGCCACCGCTTCCCGCGTCCGGGACAGTATGCGCTCGGCGGCCACCCCCTTGCGATGGAGCGAGGAAGGGTTGCCGAAGTCGGCGCTCATAGCCCGGCATACGGCCTCCTGCACCTCAACCCGGACGGGCGACGTGGCCGCATGGTCAAGATATATCTCGAGCCGGCGCTCATCGGGCAATCCCTGTGCCCCTCCTTCCCCCGTCATCCGGCCTTCATCTTACTACTGCTCGACTCTCACTTCAACCACGCGCCGCCGGCGCCGGCAGCGCGGCTCAACTACAATCTCGATGACCTCATGGCCCAGCTGAGACGGACAGGGCACTTCAATCCCGCCGAAATTCGTTCCTGCAGTTGAAGGCGCGGTCGCGCCGCAGGAAAGGCGACCCTTAACCGGCGAGCCCTTCCTGCCGATACATGAGTAAGAGGACCGTGGTGGGCGAGCCCCCGGGGCGGGCGGGGAGGTGTCATCGTTTGGGCTTGGTGCAAGTCGCATATGTGCCCGAGGCTGCCTGGCCGGTCGCGCCGCGGGCGGTCGCCCCGGTGAAGCACGACCTCAACGAGTGGAAGCTGGGCCGGATGCTGATCGTGCTCGACTCCGGCTTCAACTCGCCGGCCTCGAGCCGGTCGGGCCGCTACCAGAGGCTCGAGAGCGACCTGGAGATCAAGGAGGTCGTCA
>DBBB01000130.1:487-1227 GCA_002291985.1 Firmicutes bacterium UBA995 | reverse complement strand
TGGAGATCAAGGAGGTCGTCACCTGGGCAGACCGGTCTCCCCATCTGCAGTCCCTGATGCCGGCGCTCTCCCTGATCAGCATGATCGACATGCAAAAGGCCGACACACGCGGACATGCTGCCCGGGTCGCCTTGCTGGCCGATCGCATGGGCGAGGCCATGGGGCTCGGGGCAGAGGAGCGGTCCTGTCTCAGACTGGCCGGCCTCGCCCACGATCTCGGCAAGATTGATATACCCGAAAACGTTCTTGCCAAGGCGGGCCTGCTCACGACCGAAGAGCGGCTGATCGTCGAGCGCCATCCCATCCTGTCCGCGACCATGGTCAGCCTGCTCACCGGCGCGCAGGGCGTCATGGAAGCTGTCCTGTATCACCATGAACGGTGGGACGGGACCGGTTACCCCTATGGGTTGCGAGGCGAAGCCATCCCTTTGGCGGCCCGGATCCTCTGCCTGGCGGACAGCTATGACGCCATGGTCTGCGATCGCCCTTACCGCTTGGCCCTGACCTGCGAGGAAGCACGGGCAGAACTCGCCTGCGGGGCCGGCGCCCAGTTCGACCCCCGTCTGGTACCGCTGTTCGTCGCGATCAGCAGGCGCTGAAGATAACCCGCTCTTCCCTGGGCTCCCGGTCGGTTGCCAGCCGCCGGTGCAGTTCGGCCGCGCCGAGGACCTCTATCCGTTCCGGCTCGTATCCCAGCGTCTGCCTCGCCAGCCGCCGCAACTCGCCCTCCAACTGCTTGC
>DBBB01000130.1:0-152 GCA_002291985.1 Firmicutes bacterium UBA995 | reverse complement strand
CGTCCCTTCCCTGGTCTGCCGGGCAGGCGGCGATTATCAGCTTGCCTTCGACCAGCGTTAGCTGCCACCGCCCTACCGCCTCGCAGGTGTCGAGCGCCTGCCGCATGCCGGCCACGGCGGCCTCTCTTGCCGGGTAGATAAGGGGTCCCAGC
>DBBB01000064.1:12352-19645 GCA_002291985.1 Firmicutes bacterium UBA995 | reverse complement strand
GGCCGGGATCTCCCTGGCCGCCGCCTGCGGTGGGCGGGGCGTTTGTGGGAGTTGCCGGGCGCTCGTCGTGCCGGTGGTGCCGGTTACCGCCGAAGACGCGCAGTTGATTTCCCCGGCAGAACTCGCCCTGGGCTACCGGTTGGCCTGCCGCCTGCGGGCAGGTGAAGGCGACCTGACCATCTTCCTCCCCGCCGCGGGCGCCGAAACCGAACTCAAGCTGGATGCGAGCGATGAGTTGCCCGGTCCCGTCGCACCACCCGACCGCTCCGGCATGCCGGTAGTCGACTGGCACGCCCTCGACGGAGTCGGCTCTTCGCGGGCCGACTCCGATCCGGTGCTGGAGGGATTGCGCCAGCAGGGTCTGCCCGCCCGACTCATCGACCGCACCCTGGCCGCATCTCTTCTTCCTCCTCCCCCCCGTGCGGCTGCCTTGCGGGGCGCAGAAGTGGTGGCGATCGGCCGGGACGGACCGCCGGGCCGCCCCCTGGGACTGGCGATCGACCTCGGCACCACCAAGATTGCCGTCTACGTCGTGGATCTCCAGGATGGCCGCCTGTTGGCCGCCGCTGCGGCCGCCAACCCCCAGGCGAGCTTCGGCCATGACGTCATGTCTCGCCTGGACCATGCGCTGCGGGCACCCGCAGGCCACGAGGACTTGTGCCGGGCGGCGCTGGCGGGGATCACGGCCGCCACCCGTCTGGCCTGCGAGCGGGCGGGATGTCGGTCGCGTGATCTCCTCGAAGTCAGCCTCGTGGGCAACACGGCCATGCATCACCTCGTGCTGGGTTTGCCCGTGGCTCGCCTGGCGACGGCGCCCTTCCTGCCGGCGCTCGGGAGTCCCCTGGAGCTGAAAGCCCGGGAAGTAGGGATAGAGGCGGCTCCCGGCGCCTACTGCTACCTGCTGCCGCCCATCGGCGGCCATATCGGGTCCGACCACCTTGCCGCCCTGGGAGCGCTGGAACTCTGGCAGCGACCCGGCCATCAAGTACTGGTGGACGTGGGCACCAACACCGAGGTCTCGCTCGCGACGGCGGCCGGCCGCGTCTTCAGTTGCTCTTGCGCTTCGGGGCCGGCTTTCGAGGGGGCGCGCATCCGCCATGGCATGCGGGCCGCCCCCGGCGCCGTGGATCGTGTCCGGATCGACCCGGCGACCGGCGCCGCCCGGGTCGGCACGGTGGCCGGCAAGTCCCCGGTGGGCATCTGCGGGACGGGCATCCTGGAAGCGGTCGCCGAACTCCGACTTGCGGGCCTGCTGACTCCCTCCGGGGGCCTTCGCGATGGGCCGGGAGTTCGCCGCGACGGGGAAGGGCGCCGGGAATACCTGCTGGCCGCAGGCGACGGCGGCGACATCACCATCACCCAGCGCGACGTGCAGGAAGCGCTCCTGGCCAAAGGGGCCATCCGGGCCGGCATCGACGCGTTGCTGAGCCATGCGGGGGTGGCGCCGGGCGAGGTCGACGCTTTCTGGGTAGCAGGCGCCTTCGGCACTCACCTTGAGCCGCGGGTAGCCCTACGAGTCGGCATGTTCCCCGACGTGAACCCCGACCGGTTCCACGCTGTCGGCAACGCGGCCGGCGCCGGCGCCCGTGTGGCGCTCGCCTTCCCCGCCTTCCGCATTGCCCTCGAGACCCGGGTCGCCCGGATCGAGTGCATGGAACTGGGAAGCAACCCCGATTTCGCCGGCCATTTCGCGCGCGCCCTGCGCCTCGGGTGACCGTCGAGCGAGGTCCGCAGGCGCCGATCGAATCTCGGCGCGGCCCAGAGCGCAAGGCTCTTTCGACGGCAGACGGAGGACGCTGCCGTGGCCGGCAGCGTCCGCTCTCCATGCTCTTCCCCCGCGCAGAGACTACTCGATCTGCGTGGTCAGGAAGATGGGCAGGGTCATGTGGCCTATCTGATCCTGCAGGGCCTCGATCTCGTCGACGTGCTGGTCTTCATCGCTGAGGATGTGCTCGAGCACTTCCCGCGTGGCGAAATCCCTGGCCTCGCCGGCCACCAGGATGGCCGCGTTATACGCCGCCACTGCGCCCCTTTCCGCGGCCAGGTCGAAAGCGAGCTGCTTGGGAATGTCGGGTCCGACACGAATCTCTTTCAGCTCGGAGACGATGGGGGTGCCCTCGAGGAATAGTATCCGCGCGATGAGTTTCTCGGCGTGTTTCATCTCTACGATGGCGCGCTTCTCTATCCTCTCGTGTAGCTTGCCGTAACCCCAGTTGGCGCACATTTCCGAGTGGACCATGTACTGGTTGATGGCGGTCAGTTCATCGGCCAACAGCGAATTCAGGACCTCGATGAGTTTAGGGTCGCCCTTCATGCCGTTCCGCCTCCTCCTGGACCGTATTCTTGCCGGACAACCATCGCTTGCCGAACCGTTGCGCCAGCCCTCCTGCTTCACTCGCCCAGTCTTCTTCCGGGCCGTCCTCCCGATTCCTGCCGGGGCACGGCGCCGCCTGACGCGCCGCCCCGCGCCAGCCGAGGGGCGCCTGCCAGGAAGTATAGCCCGAGGATGCCTACCATCGCGCCCAGCCCCTGCACAAGGAGAGAATAGGCGGGACCGGTCAACAGGCCGCGTCCCTGGCTGACGGCCGCCGCCAGCGCGGTCAACCAGGCCACGTCCGCCGTGATGTGCCCGAGCCAGAAGACCAGGCGGTGTCTCCTGCCGGCCCACGCGATCTGGGATGCGCCGATGGTGGCCCACCACAGGAACCAGTAGGGATTGCCGAGGGTGGCTATGGCACCTCCTAGCAGCGGGCCTGAGGGGGTCATGCCCGTTCCCGGGTGGGTCGCGGCGGTCAGAGCCGGGGTTACCGTCATCATTTGCCAGGACATGGCCAGCAATGCCAGGCCACCGGCAACGGCAATGGCCACGGCATTTGCCGGACGGACGAGCAGCCGGCCGAGACCTGCCCCGAGGGCCAACACCATCAGTAGTTCGAGTGCCGCGTGAGTCGACCCGACCAGCACGCCCGCCGCCATCCCTATTCCCATGGCCTGGTGCAGCGCCACCACGGTGAGCGGTCCCGGCATGAGCGCTCCGGAAAGCCCCACGCCCAGAGCGGTGAGAAGCACCGTAACCGCGGAAGGGTTGGCCCGGCTGGTGGGCATGAACAGCCTCCTCTGTGAATCCAAGATTCGGCCCAGGAGAACCAACACCTGCCGCCATGCCTGCGAGTCGAAAGCCCGGGAAATGGGCGAAGAGGAATTGCGACCCATGGGCCGAATCCCCATTCCCGGTGCGTGCTGGGTATTCGGATTAGTATCGCAATGGGAGAAGGGGAGGAATGTCGGCTGACACACGGCAAGTTCCGTTGACTGCCAGGATACGCTTGCCCGGCGTCGAATGCTGACCCATGTTGCTGCTCGATGGGTCCGCCGCCGATGGGAGCGCCGCCGGGTGATCGTCTTCGAGAAGCTCAACAAGCGCTTCGGTTCGCTGTCCGCCGTCACCGATCTCGACCTCGAAGTGAAGCCGGGCGAACCGGCGCGCGGGAGTTGACCGCGCCCCTGCGGGTCGAAGCGGCGGTCGCCCGTGCCTTCCTGGTGCGGCGGCAAGGTCTTGGCGACGGCGCCCCGTGGCCGGATGCGCGGGCGGCGGTAGACGGTCTCGGCTACGTTCAGATCGATCCCATCCAGGTGGTCGAGCGCAATCACCACCTGGTGCTCCAGGCCCGGGTTCCCGGATATCAGCCGTCCGACCTCGATCGACTGTTGTATGCAGATCGCACCCTGGTCGAAGTCGTCACCACCGTGCGCTGCATCGTCCCCATGTCGTTGTTCCCGCACTTCCTGCCCCGTTTCCGCGAGCTAGAGGCCCATTACCGCCCGGGTCTGGCCGCCATGGAACCCGTATTCGATATGGCGCTCGGCGAGATCGCCGGTCGCGGTCCCATGAGTTCGCGCTGCTTTGACTCCCGGGACAAGGTGCAGGGCTGGTGGGATCGGGAGGGCAAGGCAGGGACCAGGGCCGTCAGCCAAGCTTTGGAATGGCTGTGGCATTTCGGCCGGCTGGTCATCCATCACCGCCAGGGGAGTCTGCGCTTCTTCGATCTGCCCGAACGGGTCCTGCCGGGTGTCGCGGCCGAGGGCGCCTGTGATCCCGATCTCCTGGCCCTTGCCTACTTCAGAGCTGCCGGACTGGCCAGCGTAGCCCATCCCCATTTCGCCTGGGGCCGCTACCCCCCCGGGGGAAGGCAGAAGACCATCGCCCGCCTGGTCGACCGGGGAGAACTCATACCCGTGGCCGTCGGCGATCTGCCCAAGCCCTACTACCTGCCGGCTGAGCTTGAGGCCGACTTGCGGGCGCCGGCCGAACCCGCCGGGGAAGGGGTGAGGTTTCTCCCTCCCCTCGACAATCTGATCGTCTGCCGCAGGCGGGCATCTGAAGTCTTCGACTTCGCGTATCGCTGGGAGGCATATGTCCCTCGCGAACGTCGAACCTACGGGGCCTACGTGATGGCCATCTTGCACGGCGATCGGCTGGCAGGCAGATTCGCCCCCCGGCTCGATCGGCGGCGCAAGGCGTTGGTAGTAAGGGGACCGTGGTGGGAAGGGCAGGATGAACCGCCCGGATTCTCTTCCGCTCTTGAAGAATGGGCCCGGTTCCACGGTGCCGTTGACCTCGAATTCGACAGCCCTTGAACGCGAGTTCCACTCCCGCCTGAGCGCAGGGAGCGTCCATGGCCCCTCCACGGCCGCGCCCCTGGCGCTGGCGCCTAGCCGTTCCTTCACCAGGGCCAGACGCTCGTTGAAGGCGAAGCGTCGGGCGCCAACATGTTCCAACCTCGGCGACCACCCGCAGGGTCGCACCCGTAGCGGGTGTAGCTTCTGTCAGGCGGGGTGGCCCGGATCAGCCGGCGCCACATGTAGAAAAACCGAATGATTCGGCCTGCAGGCAGTTACATTGCCTCCTTCTTGTTTCCCTCGAGCAGCGCAAGCACTTCGATATCCTCACCTACCTCCGGCCATGATAGAATTCGGCCATCTCCCACAACCCTCACGTTGACCTGTTGCTCCGGGGCAGCCTGCGCCAGGCGTCGCGCCCACGTAAAGGGCACGACCAAGGCGCAACCGTCTGCCAGATGGACTCGAAACGTCCCATCGCCCGGGAACGACACCCCAACCGCCCGGCGGGCGGCGCTGACAGGGGTGAAAACGGCGCGGCCCTGCGACGAATCACCGTCGGTCACGAGGCTGCCGTCGACTAAACGCACGATGCGGTCGCATCGTCTCGCCACCCGTTCGTCGTGCGTGGCGATGAGCACCGATGCTCCCCGGTCCTTGATGGAGAGAATGAGCGTCATGACCTCCTCGGCGGTCACTACGTCTAGAGCCGCCGTCGGCTCATCGGCGAGCACTACGACCGGGTTATTCACCAGCGCCCGCGCGATGGCGACCCGCTGTCGCTCGCCCATGGATAGTTTCGACGGATTCCTCTTCCCCGCCCAGCCGATGCCGACCTGGTCAAGCACCCTTTGCGTCCTCGCTCTGCGCTCCCGCCGGGCAGGTCTGGGCCTGGTGTACTCCAGGGGGATCGTGACGTTCCGCTCGACGGTTTCGTTCTCGATGATGGCGAAGTCTTGGTGCAGAAATCCGAAAAACTGATTGCGCAGCCGGGCGCGCCGGTGCTCGCTGTCTCCCACCTCTTCTCCGCGGACGAACACGCTCCCCCGGGTCGTCCGACTCAGCAGGCCCAGCAATTTCAAGAGCGTTGTTTTGCCGCTCCCTGACGGCCCCATCAGGCCGACGGCCTCGCCCTCAACGATGCTCAGGGAAACGTCGCGCACGGCCGTGACCTGAATTGGACCACTCGTGTATACCTTCGACACGTCGCGCGACTCCAAAAGCGCGTTCATCTTCATCATCCCATTCGGTCTTGATGGAGTACATCCCGCACCGACCTGGCCCACAGGAAGACAAAACTCAGGATGACGGCCGACATCATAAAGAGCGGGCCAGTCGGAGGCGGTACGCCGCCCACCAGGTCCCTCGCGAGCCGGAACCTCACGAGCATCACGGCAAGAGAAGCGAGCAAGGCAACCGGTGGCACGAGAACGACGGCGGCCAGAAAACTGCCGATTCGCAGGCCGACGTGCATCGCCGTGGCGCCATACATCTGCCGGATCTTCAACGCCGGCATTTCCTGGCGCATTGTCAGATCGGCAGACGCCACAAAGGCATTGAGGACGAGGGCGAGGAATCCCAGCATGCTGACGATGTACATGGCAGCGGACATCATCCACTCGCCGAGCACGGGGGGCGGTTCGCCGGCCAGGCACTTCGGGATCAGGAACATCCCTCCCTGCGCGCACCCGTACACGAACGCGTCCACGAGCTCGACCGCCGGGGCCGTCATGACCGCCCTGGAGAGCGCCTCATGTCGCTCGATGAGAGCAAGCCGTAAAAGCAGCTCAGCCGGCGCGCGGACGACGATACGATGGTCCAGTGGCAGGACGCCGGACTTTGGATCGAAAAAAGCAGCACCCGCGGGCAACGTTCCCACCACAGGGATGGTTTGGCCGGCGATGCTCACCGAATCGAGATCCCGAGCTGCCAATTTTGCGCCGAGTATGGCGGAGGGCACGGCGGCGGGGAGCTGGAGATCCGGGAACAGATCGGTGACGGCGTCTCCGAACAGCACCACGGGCCTGGGGACGCCGTTGAATGCCGGGTCGCCGAGACCCATGTTGAACAAGACCGCAGTGTAGGCTTCCTGCCGGTCGATCATCTCTGCCAGTAGTCGGACGGGGTCATTACCGACGAAGGTGCCGAATGGACTCTCCTCGTACTCAGCGAAGATCACCGCGCGACGTTCCCGGAGTTGCCTGCCCCCCCTGATTATGGCCACCTCCAAGAACACCTCACTCAAGACAAGCGCCAACACTACGCAGGCAATAGCCATCATCCCCGCGAGCGCCGCCATCGTGGGCCAACGCCGGAGCGCCATGACAAGACCGTCTCGCACTTCATGCATGGAGGCGCACCTCGGGACGCGACCGGATGACGACCTGGAGGATCGCTGTCCACGTGACCATGGCAACGGCGGCGGCAATGACCCCCGCGGCGGCCAAGGTCGGGAAGTCAGCCGGCGCGAGGAGAACCTGACCGATCGCGGCCGTCAACTGGCTGGCGAGCAACACCCCGGCAAAGCTGCCCGCCACCAGGCCCGGCATCCCGCCCAGCAGGCTTTCCCGGATGAGGGCCGATGGACCGGCACCGTAACGGCTGCGAATGCCGAATTCCTGGGCGCGCGCGCGGAGGTAGAGTGCCCAGTAAAGCACCGCGCAGGCGTGACCT
>DBBB01000064.1:0-12007 GCA_002291985.1 Firmicutes bacterium UBA995 | reverse complement strand
CCAGCAAGAAGATCAGGGCGACAAACACGTAGCGGTCGAGGGCGACCAGCATCAGCGTTTGCATCAGCGGGAACCTTTGCGGCCGTACATGTTCAAAGCCCATTCGATGCAGCAGGGCAACGATGTGATCGACTACACTTGAGTCAACGGTGTTGATGACGTAGTCGCCGGGGGGTAGCGGATCTTGCAGATCGTGTCCGATGCGTCTCGCGTATTGATGGGTGAAGGCACCAGGTGGTGGTGCTATCACGCCTTCCACCACTACCCCCCTCGGCAGGAGGGGGGTAGTGGCAGCCTCTGACCATCGCCGTTCCGACCAGGTGCCCGCAAAGAGGTACGCGCCACTCATTGAAGAGCTATACTCCTCGGGGGTGGCCCGGGGAAACCACGGGACCAGACCGGGCGGATCGTAGACGAGCATTTGCGGGCGACCCCCCCGCCCGCGGCAGCCAGCAACGACCAGCGCAAGTGACCGGTCGCGGAGGTACGCCAGGAGTTCTCCCTGAGCCGACACCGCCTCGACCGGCCAGGCTCTAGGCCACGCAATCCTGCGCACGTCAAGCACGGTGACGTCGCCCGGCATGTCGAAAGTCAATATTCTGCGGTCTTCGAGCACCAACTGCGCGGACCACACCACGAATGCCGTCAGGATGCCGAGGAAGAAGCAGCTCAGCGCCAGCCGAAGATTCATCGACAGCCGCGGGTTCAGCAGCACCTTGCCGCCCTCCTTGCCGGGAGACGCTTACTCACCGGCGGAATCACTTGGATAAACGGGTATGAACTGGGGCAAGGGAGTACCAGGGGTCCACCACCAAAAGGACCACCCGTGGTGCATTACATGCCTATCCCCCCCGCGTAAGGAGTCGCGTGCCCGCAGATAGTCCGAGCGGATTTCGCTGCACCACGGTCCAGGCGCCATCGATGTCGCGCGCCAACCAGTATCAAAGCCGTCGAGCCTCCAGAACCGGTGGGCCCCTGTAAGTGCATGCCGCCCATTGTCGCTGAATGACGCCCGGATCTGAATATAACTGTGCCAATATACTCCCAAGAGCGACTGCCAAGTTGTCACGAAGTTCGGGCTGGACGCTCGGGCCGGAGTCACCATGAGAAAGACGCCCACAATCAGGGTAACCGTCAACAGGATAGGTACCATGCGCGATACGCTCTTAACGGTCTTCCGCCTCCTCACCCATAATCTCCCTCATCAGAATCTTACGGCCTCTCGCCCGATAATGTCAACGGGGGAGTTAGCTCCCCCGATCGGGGGAGGCGTTCCCCACTAAATCGACCGCTTGCCGGATGACTGCCAGCAGCTCTTTCATATATCATGGAGGCGAGGGAGTTGATGGCATGGCTCGACGGATCATCCTCGCATTGGCGCTGCTCCCCCTGATGCTGGCCGGGCTCGCCGCGGCCCGCGCGGAAGGCCCCCCGGTGGTGCATCCTGCGGCGCCCCTCGCTCCCGACTTTATCCGTTCTCTTGCACCTGTTCCCGTTCTTCCTCAAGCCAGTCCCGAGGTCAACGCTGGCGATCCGCAGCAGGCAATTCCAAAGGCCGCCAGTTCTCCGGAGGCCCGGGTAGCCGTGCTGATCTACCACGATGTCCACCCCCATCCCGACAACCCCTATACGGTGACACCGGAGCGCCTGGGGGCCGATCTCCAGTGGTTTCTGGACCATGGCTGGCGAGCGCTGACGCTCAGACAGTTCGCAGACTGGATGGGGGGCGACCTTCACCTCGCCGGCGACTGGTTCCTACTAACCTTCGACGACGGCTACCGGGGCTGGGCCGATCATGGCTACCCCGTGCTGCAGGAACGGGGAGTCCCCCAGCGGCTGGTCGGCCGAGCGGTGGACCTCGTTCACATTCATGCCCGGCACTCGCCGACGGGCAATCGCGCAAGGCGCGTCAGCCCGGGCCGCGCGTCAGCCCTTGAAGTCCTCCCTTGGAAACGGCCGCGCCGTCCCGGGATGCCGTAGGGGTCGCCCTGCTGCATGCCGGGCCATGCCGCCCGGGACCAGAAGGAGACTGGTAAGGCGCGGAGAACCCTCCTTTGCGCGCATGGTCAGGGGAGGGATGCCACCGCGAAGCTGCCGGTAACAGGGAGGCAACGCGGCAGACCCGCCCATCCATGAGCACAGCCGGCTTACTTGAACGCGGAGGAGGATGCACGGTGGCGGAGTTCCAGATCGTCAAGCTCGATGACATGCCCGGATTCTTTCATAAACCCGACTGGTATCAACCACTGCTTTTCGGCGATAACATCAGCATGAGTGTGAGTTACCTGCTGCCGGGTGTGAGCGTCACCACCGGTTCGGCGCAGGGGAAGGATGCGGAACTCCTGGAACGCGCGATTTACATGCTGGAAGGCCGACTGGAGGTCACTCGTGACGACAAGAAGCACGAGCTGCTACCTCGCATGGCAATGCTGATACCGTTGCGGCCCGGTCCCCGGGTAGAACTCAAGAACACTGGCGACCGCACTGCCAGCTTCGTGCTGGTATATTCGCCGCCGCCGCACCCGGACCTCAAGATTCACTCGCTCGCGCGGCTTGAGCAGTTGTACCGGGACGCGAATCGGACCGTGAAGACAGGGAAGGAGATGAAGCAAGTCATAGCGGCGGGGAAGGCGTAGGGCGGACACCTCGATCGTTTCCCGGCAGGACTCACTCCTGCCTCTGTCCGTCCACACCCCTGCCTCTGCTCCCTTGACGGCAGTCAAGGGCCAGTGTATGCTTTGAAGTAAAGGCGAACGGTGGTTCACGCATGCAATATCAGAAGGAAGAAATCAGGGCGCGGATCCTGGAAGCTGCCCTCGCCGAATTCGAGCAACACGGTTTCGCGCGGGCCCGGATGCGGCGGATGGCCAGGCGGGCTCGCGTTGCCACGGGCAACATCTATCGCTACTTCAAGAACAAGGAGGAGATATTCGACGAGATCGTCCAGGCGGGCTATCGGGACATATCCGCGCTGATCTTCGAGTCGCACCAGTTGAGCAAGCGTACCCGGGGAGACATCCGGTCGATAGCCCGGCACATCGCCAGCGGCATCATGGGCGTGCATTCCCGGCACGGCCGCCAACTTCTGGTAGTCGCGGACAAGAGTTCGGGCTCGCGCCACGAAGACTTCCTGGAGACGCTCGTCGCCATGGTGGCCAGGCGCATCAAGGAAGAGCTATACTCGGCCCCGGGCGAGGGGGACGACGTGCTGATCCACCTGGTGGCGTCCGGGTTTGTGGAGGGTCTGTTCATCATCCTGCGCAGCATCCCTGATATCGAGCGCATTGAAGAGCTGATCAACCGCATGCTAATCTTCTACTTTCAGGATATCGAAGGCAGGCTCGGGGTGACCGACTGAACGGCAATGGCGCAGCTTGGCCCGGCTGCGGATTTTTGTCCTAAAGAAGCGAACATAAGTTCACGATTGCGGAGGTGGGACCGTTGAACGATTCCCCTCTGGTCGCGGTAACAGGCGCCACCGGGCACATCGGCAACAACCTGGTGCGGTGCCTGATAGCGGCCGGTCGCCGGGTGCGATGCATGGTCCAGCCCGGCGATAATCTGCAGCCGCTGGCGGGACTGCCCGTGGAAGTGCGCTGGGGCGATGTGCGGGACCCGGTAGCTCTGCGCGAGGTGTTCACGGGGGCGTCGGAGGTGTACCATCTGGCTTCGATCGTGAGCATCGCCCCGGGGGACGCATCGCTGCTGGAGGAAGTCAACGTCCGGGGCGCCCGGCGGGTGGCCGAGGCTTGCCTTGCGTGCGGCGTGGATCGACTGGTGCACACCAGTTCCATTCACGCGTTGACTGAACCCGATCACGGCATTGAGATCGACGAGGAGCAGGCGTTCGATCCTACGTCCATCGATACCGACTACGGCCGGTCCAAGGCGCGGGGCACGCAGGAAGTATTAGCCGTGGTAGAGCGCGGTCTGGACGCGGTGGTCGTGTGCCCTACCGGGGCAATCGGCCCTCACGACTACCGGCCATCGCCGATGGGCCAGTTGATCCTCGACTTCAGCCGGCGCCGGCTACCGGCCTACGTCGACGGGGCCTACGATTTCGTCGACGTGCGGGATGTGGCGGCGGGGATGATGGCTGCCGCTGCCCGGGGGCAGCCGGGGCGGAGTTACATCCTGTCCGGCCAGCGCCTGGCGGTCCGGGAGATCCTGGCCATCCTGGCCGAACTGACGGGAACCCCCCCTCCCCGGCTGCGGATTCCCCGGTGGTGCGCTTACCCGGCAGCGGGGCTCCTCACGCTCTACGGCCGGTTGACAGGCTCGCGTCCGCTATTGACCCGCGACTCGGTGTATACCCTGGGCAGCAACTCCCACATCAGCCATGGCAGGGCCGTCCGCGAACTGGGTTTTCGGCCCCACCCGGTACGCCACGCCATCGCCGACGCCGTGGCATGGTTGCGCGAGCGCGGGCTGCCGGTCAGGGCGTGAAGTCCGGCCGGACCCGGATGCCTCGCAGCCGGTTGGCGTTGGCGACGACGCTGATCGAGCTGGTAGCCATGGCGATTTCCGCGATCACGGGATGCATGAGACCGAGCACCGCCAGGGGTATGGCTATCAGGTTGTAGAAAGACGCCCAGAAGAGATTCTCGCGGATCTTGCGGAATGTGTGCCGCGATACGTTGATGGCGGTAACCACCGCCGCCAGGTCTCCCCTGACGAGCGTGACCGCCGCCGACTCGATGGCGATGTCGGTGCCCGTCCCCAGCGCCACGCCCACATCCGCCTGGGTGAGGGCGGGGGCGTCGTTGATGCCGTCTCCCACCATGACGACCCGCTCGCCTGCCGCCTGCAGCCGCCGGATCTCCGCCGCCTTGTCTCCGGGGAGGACCTCCGCCAGCACCCGGCCGATCCCCGCCTTGCGGGCGATGGCCTCGGCCGTGCGGCGATTGTCGCCGGTCAGCATGCTGGTCCGGTAACCCAGGCGTGACAGCTCAGCGATGGCCCGCGCCGCGTCCTCCTTGATGGTATCGGCAAGCGCGATGACCCCGGCCGGGTTACCATCCACCCCCACCAGCGCCACCGTGTTGCCGTCATCCTCCAGCTGCCTGGCCATCTCCTCCAGCGGCTCAGGGCTGACGCCGGCCTCCCGCAGCAGGCCCCGGGTGCCGAGGACCACCTCCCGTCCCTCCACCCGGGCACGCACCCCTTTGCCCACGACCGCTTCGAAACCATCCACCGGCGGGATGACCAGGTCGGTTTCTTGCCGGGCTCTATCCACCATGGCCCGGCCCAACGGATGCTCCGAGCCGTGCTCTGCAGCAGCGGCCAGTCTGAGTAGCTGCCGGGCATCGAAAGCGGGCAGGGGCTCGATGGCCGTAACCCCGGGACGGCCGGTGGTCAGCGTGCCCGTCTTGTCGAACACAATGGTCCGGGCTTCTTGCAGGAGTTGAATAGCGGCCCCATGCCGTATCAGTACGCCGTTCTCGGCCCCAAGGCCGCTACCGACCATCAGCGCCGTGGGCGTGGCCAGCCCCAGCGCGCACGGGCAGGCGATGACCAGCACGGCCACCGTGGCGGCAATGGCCTGCGTGATCGGGTCAAGCCCGGGATCTACCCAGGGGATGAAAGGCGCGGCGGCCACGACTACCCGGTGAAGCCACTGGGGCAGTACCAGCCAGGCCACCAGCGTCAACCCGGCTATGGCCAGCACGACCGGCACGAAAGCGGCCGTTACCCGATCGGCGAACTCCTGAATGGGCACGCGAGTGCCCTGGGCCTGTTCGACCAGGCGGATGACCTGGGCCAGGAAAGTATCGCGGCCCACGCGGATGGCCCGAACTTTCAGCATGCCCTGCTGGTTGATGGTGGCCCCGATGACCTCGTCGCCAGGACCTCGGGCTACGGGCAGCGACTCTCCGGTAGCCATCGATTCGTCGATCGTGCTCAAACCCTCGAGGGCCACCCCGTCGGTGGGGATCTTCTCCCCGGGCCGCACTACCATCACGTCGCCCACTTGCACCTGGTGAATCGGCACTGCCACTTCCTTGCCATCCACCAGCAAGTTGGCCGTGTCCGCCTCGAGTTGGAGCAGCTTACGGATTGCCTCCGAGGCTTTCCCCTTCGCTCGCGCCTCGAAGTAGCGACCGGTCAGGTGCACCGCCATGATCATGGCCGCCACCCCCGCATAGTTGGCGATGGGGACGGCAAAGGAGGCGGGCCCGGTGGCGAAGGCGGCCACGGTGCCCATGGCGATCAATACGTCCATGTTGGCCGTCTTGTGGGCCAGCGCGTTGACCGCCGAACGGTAAGTCGCGAAGCCGGCGCCGAACAGCACCGGCGCCCCCAGGACGATCATGCCCAGATTCATGGCGCGGTGGCCGAAGGGGACATGGTGCAGGAAGAAATCGGGGATCATCCACAGGATGATGGGTACGGTCAGCGCCCAGGCGATGAACAGGCGGAGGTGGGCCACCCGGAGTTCACGGCGCTCGGCTTCCTCCCGGTCGGTCTTGCGCAGTTCCTCCGCTTCTTTCACCCGATAGCCCACGGCTTCTACAGCCCGGCGCAGGGTCGGCAGATCGGCGCGTTCCGGGTCGTAGATCACGGTAGCCCGCGCGGTTGCCAGGTTCACCGAGGCTTCGTGGACGCCGGGCGTCCGCTCAAGGCTCAGGGTAACGGCGCTCGAGCAGGCAGCACAGGTCATCCCCTCGACGGGCAACACGGCCGTGGCCGTCTCCTGCTCCACGCGGTAACCGGCGGCGGCCACCGCCCGCTTGAGGTCATCGAAGCTCGCCCGGTCGGGATCATGCTGAATGTACGCCCGGCCGGTGGCGAAGTTTACGGTGGCGGCCCGGACGCCTCCTACCTTGAGGATAGCGGCTTGCACGGTCTGGGCGCACGCGGCGCAACTCATTCCGGCAATGGACAAGACCGTCTCCCGTTCCTCGGACGTGATCCCCTCCCGGGCTTCCCTCATGCCTGCCGTCCTCCCGTGGCCGATATTTCTCGCCGATGGTCTCGCCGCATTCTACCACGGAACGCCCGTTACCTGCCAGGGAGCCGGGCGGGCAGCCACCCTAAACAATGCCGCTTGAGGAAGGCAAAGCCATCGCCGCGGCGAATACTGATATGTCAAGTACACTTCCCCCCTTTCCCATGATGGCGTCGGGAGGTGCCGAGTTTGAAGAACGAGCGTTTCCCTCTTGACCAGGGCACGGTCACGAAAGTGCTGAGACGGGCCCTGGCGAGCGGGGGGCAGTTCGCGGAGGTCTTCTTTGAGGGCCGCAGTTCCGTTGCGATCAGGTTCACGGAGGATCGCATCGAGTCGGTGGTACTGGGGGACGACCGGGGGGCGGGCGTTCGCGTGATAGCCGGCGGGAGTACGGGCTATGCTTACACCACCGACCTCACGCCCGAGGGTCTGGCGCGGGCCGCCCGGGCGGCAGGGGGAGTGGCCCGCCGCTACTTTCCGGGCAAGGCCTCGATCATTCGCATGGAGGAGCAATCGCCGGCAACAAGGGTCATGGCCGGCGCGGCCGATGCTCCGATAGCCGACAAGCTCGACCTCGTGCGACGCGGTAACGAGGCGGCGCGGTCCTTCGGCCCGGAGATCGTTCAGGTCGATATCCGCTACAGCGATTTTGCCCAGACGACCACGATCGCCAACTCCGAGGGGCTGTGGGCGTCCGATTTCCGCCCGATGATGGAATACCGGGTCACGGTGACGGCCTTGCGGGACGGCGACCGGCAGGTAGCCTCGCGCAGCAAGGGAGGCCAGGTGGGCCTCGAAGTGTTCGAGGCGACGACGCCCGAGTCTCTCGCACGGGAGGCGGCGGAAGCCGCGGTCCGGATGCTGGATGCCGCTCCCCCGCCTTCGGGAGTGCTGCCGGTGGTCATCGCTCCCGGCGAAGGGGGTGTGCTGATCCATGAGGCTATAGGCCATGCGCTGGAAGCCGACCTGGTCAACCGGGGAGCGTCGATGTATGCGGGCAAACTGGGTCAGCCCGTGGCCAGTCACCTTGTCAGCGTGGTGGACGACGGCACGGTTCCCGGTCGGTCCGGTTCGGGACGCATCGACGACGAGGGCACGCCGTGCCGTCGCAACCTGCTGATCGATCGGGGAATCCTGTCCGGCTATATGGAGAGCCTGCTGACCGCCCGCGAGGGGGGACGGGAACCGACAGGTAACGGCCGCCGCGAGGACTTTCGGGCAATACCCATCCCCCGTATGACCGTCACCTACATCGACCGGGGTAACACCCCTCCGGCCGACATCATTGCCGGCGTGCCCCGCGGGCTGTACGTCAAGCGCATTAGCGGAGGACGGGGCGATGTGGCGGGCGCCGAGTTTGTCTTCGCCGCGCCCGAGGTCTTCCTGATCCGGGATGGCCGTCTGGCCGAGCCCGTCCGCCGTTGCACGCTGGTGGGCAATGGACGCGAGGTGCTCTTCAACATCGACGCGGTGGGCGACGACCTCGAGCTGGACGCGGGGGGCAGTGGTCGCTGCGGCAAACTCCAGTCCGCCTGCGTCAGTTTTGGCCAGCCTACCGTGCGCATTCGGGCGATGATGGTGGGGGGGACGGGATCGTGAAGCTGTCCGTGAACGAGGCGCCGGAGTACCTCCTCGCGGCCGCCCGGCGACGGGGGATCGGCGAGGCGGAAGTATTCGTCGAGACGTCCCGGCGGACCCGGGTGGAAGTGAGCAGAGGACGGGTGGAGGAACTCGGGCATGCTGACGAGGTCGGGGTCGCCATGCGCATACTGCGGGATGGGGCTACCGGCTTCTCCTTCACCGCCAGTCTTGAAGGGCCTGCCCTCGAAGACCTGGTTGAGCGGTCGGAGGCAGCCGCCCGCGTCGCCACGGCCGATGAGTATGCTGGACTCGGCGAAGCTATGCCCGCACCCGAAGCGCAGGGCATTTGGGACCCGGAACTCGCGAAACTGAAAGTGGGCGCGAAACTCCGCACGGCTCGCGACGAGGAGAAGGCCTGCCTGTCGGCCGATTCCCGCATCAACTCGGTGATCTTCGCCCGCTACGAGGATGCCGCTACCACCACCCGCATCGTCAACAGCCGGGGGCTCGACCGGGCCTATCCCGCTACCCTGGCCCGGCTGATCGTCTTCTGCACGGCGGCGGGAAAAGACAAGGGCAGCATGGGCGAGGGCGTGGTCGAGGAGAGGGCCTTCGCACCCCTTCGCAAGCGGCAAGTCGGCCGCGAGGCTGCGAGACGGGCGGCCATCGCCGTTGCAGGCATCCCTCCGGAGACCGATGAGATGACGCTTCTGTTCAAGCCCTGGGCGGCGCTTAGCTTCCTGCACGCGGTGATCGGCGCCCTCGGCGGCGAGGCCGTCCAGCTCGGCCAGTCGATGTTCGTCGGCAAACAAGGTCAGGTGGTCGCGTCTCCCCTGGTCAACCTCATCGACGACGGGCTACTGCCCGGCCGTCCCGGCAGTTCCCCGGTGGACGGAGAGGGCGTGCCCCGGCAGACCACCCCCCTGGTAACCGACGGGGTGCTGCGCGGGCACTACCACGACTTGCGTTCCGCGCGACGGGCGGGGGTACCCTCTACCGGCAACGCCGGTCGTATCGGCTACCGGCATCCGCCGCGGCAGTCTCCCTCCAACGCTTGCCTGGCTGCCGGCGAGACTCCCCCGGGGACGCTGTTATCCTCGATCGACTACGGGATCGAAGTGGTTTCCTTCACCGACACAGGGGGAGTCAATGGGATCACGGGCGACTTCTCGGTCGCCGCTTCCGGACGCCGCATCCGTCACGGGCAACTGTCGGAGTCGCTTGATCCTTTCACCATCTGCGGCAATCTGCGGGACTTGCTGATGCAGATCACGGGCGTGGGCACCGACCTCACCTGGTTCGGAAACCTGGGATCGCCGACCGTCCGCATCGACGGGCTGAAGGTAGTGGGGGGCAACTAGGCGAGGAGGGCGGATCGCCGGAGATGGCACGAGGCGGCGAGGTGGCGGTGGCAGGCCAGGTGGTGGCCGTGCAGGGCTCGAAGGTGCGCGTGCGGGTACGGCGCGACCGGGCGTGCGGGCGATCGGGACCATGTCCCGGGGGAGTCGACTACAGCCTGTTGCCCGACCCCGGTTGGCGGGAAGTCGAAGGGACCGCGGAGGATCCCGACCTCGCCCCGGGTGATGCCGTGCTCGTTACCATCGAGGGCCGTCACCTGACGCGGGGCTGGGCGCTGGCCTTTGGCTTGCCGTTGGCCGGGGCCCTGGCCGGGGCCCTGGTGGGCCACGGGATAGCCCGATCTGACCTCGGGGCGGCGGCAGGGATGGGGCTGGGGCTGGTCGTCACCTGGCGGGGAGCACGCCAGGTCGCTCGCCGCCTGCCGCCGCCCCTCTATCGCGTCGTCCGCGACCCGGGCGACAGGTGCGGACAGGCATGCACGCCGCCGCGTAAGGGTGGCTACGGAAGGCGGGAACCATGATCGCCACGGGAGGTGCCCGAAGTGCGGAGTTCGGTACTCATTGCCTTGCCTCTGGCGCTGCTGCTCATGATCCCCGGGTGCCCACCCCGGGCCCCGGAACCACCGGCGCAGACCGCCGCCCCGGGACCTGAGCGGGTCGCGCTGCCGGCCCCGCAGACGGGGGCAGGGATGGCGTTCCTCGATGCGTTGACCGCCCGGGCTTCGGTCAGGAGTTACCGTGCCGGTGGGCTATCCCTCGCAGACATAGGCCAGCTTCTGTGGGCGGCGGCAGGCCCGGCCGATGCCGTCACCGGCGCCACGCGGCATGCGCCATCCGCCGGCGCCACTCACCCGCTGGAACTGTTCGTGGTGGTGGGTGAAGGCGAGATCGAGCCGGGGGTGTACCACTACCGGCGAGGAGAACACGCGCTGGCGCGGGTGACCACCGGCGACGTGCGAGCCCTGCTCGCCCGGGCTGCCCTCGACCAGGAGTGGGTGGCAAACGCCCCGGTGACGATAGTGGTCGCCGCCGAATTCGCCCGGACTACCGCGCGCTATGGCGAGCGGGGGATACGCTACGTGTACATGGAAGCCGGCCATCTGGCCCAGAACCTGTGCCTGGCCGCGGAAACGCTAGGGTTGGGGACGGTGGTGGTCGGTGCTTTCCACGACCGCCAGGTAGCCGAAGTGCTAGGCATCGGCCAGGAAGTCCTGCTGCTGCTCCCCGTGGGCCGGGTGCGCTAGCCGCGGTACGCGCTCTTCCCCGCGGGCCATGGTGTGACGCCATCGGTCCCCCTGAGCCGATCTTCCGCTTTGTGGCAGCCGCGCGGTCCATCTGCTCATTGTTACCTCCGGTTCATTCCCCTGACAAGGGGAAGGCTGAGGGAAGCGGCGAAGGTTATGCAACAAGGAGGATGAACCCACGTGGAGGAGAAGCAGGGGGCTCTACCGGCGGTTGGGCTGGACATGGGGACGTTTGCCGTCAAGGCCGTGATGGTCACGGGGCAAGAGGTGCGCCGGGCCAGCGTGGCCACCGCCGGACGGCCGGTGCAGGCGGCCAGGGAGTGCCTGCGGGCCGTGTTCGATGGCCATGTTCCCCGCAAGGTGCGGCTCGGCCTCACCGGCGCCAACGCCCACCTGCTCGCCCGGGAGTTGAAAGCCCGGCCTGCCCTGGAAATGGAGGCGTTGGGCCGGGGGCTTGCCCTCGCCGGGGTCTCGGTTGACGCCGTCATATCCCTCGGTCACGAGAACATGTACTATCTCGAGATCGGCCCCGGGGGCGCGCCCAGTTTCTTCAACCGCAACGGCCAGTGCGCGGCGGGCAGCGGCTCCTTCTGGTACCAGCAAGCCACCCGCCTCGGCTTCGATGACCGCGGCTTGGCCCAGCTTGCGCTGGCTGCCGACTCACCCATCCGCATTTCCGGGCGGTGCGCCATCTTCGCCAAGTCGGACATGACCCATGCCATCAACGAGGGGGCTACCCAGAGCACGGTAGCCGCCGGGTTGGCCAGGACCCTGGCGGAGATGGTGTTGCACGGCGTGGCCCAGAACCGGGCGCTAAGCCGGACCAGCGTGGCGGTCGTCGGCGGCGTGGCCAACAACCCGGCCGTATTCCGTTT
>DBBB01000041.1:8907-14640 GCA_002291985.1 Firmicutes bacterium UBA995 | reverse complement strand
CAGTAGCACTGACCGAAGAGACGTTGGAGATCAGCGTCGCTCAGTTCGCCAGCCACCAGTCTGGCCACTTCTGGCATGGGCGGCCGCTCCTCCGTCATGACAAGTGACGGCAGGTTCGGCGAATGCTTTCCCGATTCCTGCCAGGTCGATCCGCGATGCCAACGCGAGGCCCAAGACCACCTGGCGACTGCTCGTGCAGCACCGGCAAGTGAGCGTGTACGATCTCAGTAGGTGACGGGAGGTCAGAGTAGAGAAGAGACCTCACCAGCTGATGAAAGCGGCCCTCGAGTCCATGGGTGAGCGGCTCTTGCAGGAGCGGGATAGCACGCGAGGGAAAGCCGTGCGTCTTGAGGAGCGTAGCCTGGTGACCCCGTACCACCTGCGGCGGGCCTTGGTGCAAGGGTTGGCCTATGATGAGCAGGCGTACCGGCAAGTCTCCGAAGCGACCGTCAATCCCTCGCGGTGGGCAGACGTAGCATGAGGTAGTAGGTCTTCAGCACCGCCAGCACAAGCAGCAACATGCGTCCCCACCCCTCCCGCATCCAGAAAGCGGCCGTCAGCCCCAGTACGGCGTAGGCGACGGCGAGCGACCAGACCTTGGCCCGGAGGGGCAACCCCTTTCCCGCCAGCAGGCGCCGGATGGGCGGCCCGAGGCGCCTGTGCCCGAGCAGCCAGCGGTACATGCGGTCGGAACTCCGCGCGTAGCAGTAGGCGGCGACGAGCAGAAAGGGAGTGGTCGGCACTCCCGGCAAGAAAGCCCCGGCGATGCCCAGGCCCAGGGCAGCGGTGCCCGCCACCAGCAAGAACAGGCGCGTCCCTCTGCCCGTCGGCCCGCCCCGCGCGCCCGACCCGACCGCCCTCCCACCCGGCCGCGGTCGAGCACCTTCATGCCGCCGGCTATCAGGTGTCATCCAGCCTGGCCTCCAGGTGGTAAGGGCCCGCGCCCGTGACGCGCACGGTGACGAACCGACCGACCAGTGCGCCGTCTGACTTGCCTCGGACACGGACCACCCCGTCCACCTCGGGGGCGTCGCGCTCGGTGCGCCCTCGCCATCCGTAGCGGGTGGCCCTTTCCAGCAGCACCCGCTCTCGCTTCCCGACTCTGCCCGCGCCCATCCGCCGGGCGATGGCCCGCTGTTCTTCAAGCAGCCGCTTCCGGCGTTCCTCGGCGAGATCGGCAGGCACCTGGTCGTCCAGCTCGGCGGCCGGCGTGCCGGGTTCCCGCGAATAGGCGAAGACGCCGACGTGGTCGATGGCCGCCTCCCGGACGAACCGGCGGAGCAACTCGAAATCGTCATCGGTCTCCCCGGGAAAGCCGGTGATGAAAGTAGTACGCAGGGTGAGGGCGGGTACGGAACGCCGCCATCCGGCCAGGCGGTCGAGGAAGTCTTCAGGGTTACCTCGCCGTCCCATCCTCCGGAGCACGGAGGGGGAAACGTGTTGAAAGGGAACGTCCAGGTACCGGCAGAGGGGAGGGCCATCGGCCAGAACGCCGAGCAGCGCAGGGGTGATTGCGTCAGGGTGCCCATACAAGGTCCGAATCCAGCCGTCGGGGCCCAAGCCGCGCAATTCCGCCAGCAACCCGGCCAGGCTTGTCGCCGGCTCGAGATCGAGCCCGAACGCGGTCGTGTCCTGACCTACCAGCACCAGTTCGCTTATGCCCAGTCCCACCAGCGTCCGGGCCTCGGCCACCACCGCTTCCGGCCGCCGGCTGCGCATGGGCCCGCGCAGGCGGGGGATGGCGCAGAAAGTGCAGCCTCGCGAGCAGCCTTCCGCCAGTTTCAGGTAGGCGCTCACCCCGGTGGTGACCAGCCGGGGCGGGGCTTCCTCGAACAGGTACCCCGGCGACCCGGGAACGCCCGGCCCCGCGCCGTCCAGCGTTGCCCGGATGGTGTCCACCACCTGCCCGTACTGCCCCGTACCCAGCAGCGCATCCACCCCGGGGAACTGCCGGGGCAGGTCGCTGCCCTCCCGTTGCGGCAGGCAACCCGCGACCAGCAAGACTCGGCACCGCCCCTGGGCTTTCCACCGCCCGAGTTCCTCGATGGTCCGGGATGACTCCTCCCGGGCCGGACCTATGAAAGCGCAGGTATTTACGATGATAATCTCGGCGTCCCCGGGGAAAGCGGTGAACTCGAATCCCGCCTGTCCGAGCAGTCCCAGCATGACCTCGCTGTCGACACGATTCCGCGCGCACCCCAGCGAAACCAGGCATACCTTGAGTCGCTCCGTCACCGCATCACCTGGCGGTAGAAGGCTTCGTAAAGGGGTACGATCTTCTCGGTCGGGAAGCGAGTCACGGCCACCCGGCGCGCCGCCTCTGCCATGCGCGCGTGAGTTGGCGGATCGGCCAGCACCGCTACCGCGGCCTCCACCATCCCCGCCAGATCCTGGGGGTCAAGCAGGTAGCCGGCCTCGCCCTCCACCACCACTTCCGGCAGCCCGCCGGTCCGCGACGCCACCACCGGCACGCTGCAGGCCATCGCCTCCAGGGCGGCCAGGCCGAAGCTCTCCCGCTCGGAGGGCAGCAAGAACAGGTCGGCCTGGGACAGGATCTCCACCACCTGTTCCTGCCGGCCCAGGAAATGCACGCGGTCGTCCACTCCCAGTTCCCGTGCCACCTCGCGCGCCAGGCCTACGTCCGGCCCGTCCCCCACCATGAGCAGCCGGCCGGGTAGCCGGCGATTTACCCCCGCGAGAATGCGGACGACCATCCCCGCTTGTTTTACCGGCCGGAAGTTGGAGACGTGGATCAGGATCTTCTCCCCTTCCGGCGCGAAGCGGGCCCGCGAAGCGGGATCAGGCCGGCGGACCCAGACGCCGGGGTCGACGAAGTTGGGGATGGTGACCAGGTCGGTCGAGATCGGGAAACTGCGCAAGGTCTCCTGGCGCAGGTTCTCCGAGACGGCCGTGACCCCGTCGCTCTCATTGATAGCGTGCGCCACCACGTCGCGAAAGGAAGGATCGGAGGCGACGAGGGTGATGTCGGTCCCGTGCAGCGTGGTCACAACCTTGAGCCCGCCGCCGATGATATCGCGGGCCAGGCAAGCAGAACTGGCGTGGGGGATGGCATAGTGTACGTGGAGGAGGTCAAGGGACTGATACCGGGCCGTCTCCAACATCTTGGCCGTCAGCGCCAGCAGGTAGGGCGGATGTTTGAACAAGGGGTAGTTCGGAACGTTCACTTCGTGGTAGAAGACGTTCGTCTGCGTGCGATCCAGCCGGAACGGCGCATCGTAGCAGATGAAGTGGACGGAGTGACCCCGGCGGGCCAATTCCATGCCAAGCTCGGTGCCCACCACGCCGCTGCCGCCGTATGACGGGTAACAGGTGATGCCAATCCTCATGCCCGTTCACCTCCGCGGTCCGGGAGCAGGCTGACGTCCGTCACGGCAACCGGCTCGGCCGACCATAGCCCCTCGCCGAACTCGACCCCGATCATGGCGCCGAAGTGGCGGTCCCGGCTCTCGACCAGCCGCAGGAGCGCCCCCGAGTTCAGTCGGGTGGGAAGCGACCCGGGCGTTGCCTGGAACTGGCTGGCGTGAGCGGCAAGGGCGGCTCGCTTTCGCTCATAGTGCCGGCTCACATCGACTATGAGCGATGGCTGCGTCTCGCCGTTCACGAAATAGTGGAGGAGGCGGCGGGGACGGTGCGGAAGGCCGAGGTCGTCGCCCCACCGGTGCATACCTGCAAGCTGCCGGGCCTCAGCAGCCAGTCGCCCGGCCCAGGCGTGTCCCGGATGCCCATCGCCCGGGTAGGGAGCGAGCACCACGTCGGGCCGGCAGGCTCGAAAGACCCTGACCAGCATCTCCACGCCCGGTCCCTCCGTCCAGGGCCACTCCGGCAGACCGGCATTCCCGCGCCAACTCAGCCCCAGTTCCCGGGCGGCCCGCGCCGCTTCTTCCGCGCGCGTCTCGGGAGTGCCATTCGAGGCGAGTTCGCCCCGGGTGAGATCGAGCACGCCCACCCGTATACCTCGTGCCGCCAGGCCGGCGAGGATGCCGCCGGCACCGATCTCCCCATCGTCGGGGTGGGCGGCGATGGCCAGCACCTCCAGGGAACCATGCGGACCGGCGGTCATAGGCAACGCCATCCTCTCGCTTGCTCGGCGCCGATCGATCGTTCCCCCAAGTCGCCGGAAACTCCTTGTTGCCACGAAACATGGTCGCGCTGGTTCGTGCAACTCCGGCCTCAGAAGCCACGGCCAACTTTGGGGGTAAGGCATTACGCGGGCATGACAGCTTCTACCAGAGCAGGACCATGACCACCAGCCAGTACGAGAACGCAGCGCCGGAGATAGCGGCAATGGCGGCCGAGAAGAGACAAAGCCGGGCGTAACCGGAGAACCTTCTCGGTCGGATTTGCCTCTCGTTACGAGTGCCATTGGCTTGCGCGGACCCTTGACCATTCGTGGGCATTCTCGAGGGATAGACTCCAGCAATGACGGGAATTGACCACAGGACGAATCCTGCCATGATGATGACGCCCAGCAACCTGTTCAGCCACCGCAATTCGAATCTGACGGGATCGCCCAGCGTCTCCATGTGCAGGAATTGGAATAGCATGTCGTCCCCGAGCCTTGCCCTGAGCACGGCTCGCATCTCGTTGGCCACGTCCAGCAGCCCTTGTGGCATGTAGTAGGGAATCGGGCTGACGCGACAGAGGTCATCATCGCACTTCTCGCAGGGGGCCGGGGATAGCTCTGCCCGCGCCGGAGCCATGGTCTCTGCATCGAGAACCGGCCGTCGCGACCCGGGAACGGCGGGGACACTTACGCTGAGGTAGACCAGCGTGTCCGGCGCAACCATTGGTGCACGGTTGTCCCCCATCCAGGGGATGAAGACGCTATCGTTGATGGCAAGTCGGCCCAAGGCCGACTGCTCACGCTGCAGGGCGTGGAACGCCCTCAGATTGTACATGCCACGGCCGCGGCCTGGCCACGGTCTATCAAAGAGACGAGGGACAATCTTCCAGAACGCTCTATCACTCAGCGGCAGCGCCTCCAGGAGCGGCAACTCCGCTTGCAGTACCCCCACTATGGTGTATGTCTCCGTCACACGAATCGGATGGGCGCCGTCCACCCTGATCTTCTTGATGGTCAGTTCTCCACCGATGACTTGCGCGCCCCCCAACCGCGTATACAATCGGGCGCCGATGACACACACCAGCCGGTTGTACTGCAAGTCCATGGCATCGATGAACCTGCCGTCACTCAGGCGCAAACCCATGACCTCTTTGAGGGCGGGCTTGACCTTGCCCAGCAGGAGCGCTGGAGAGAAAGTTGCGCCGGGGGGAGGAACGCCCCTCCCCCCCAGCTCGACGCTAGATACGTTCCTCCTATCCCACAGGGCCACGGCATTGATGTACGGCACTTGTTCTTCAAGCGCAGTTATATCCGCATGGGTGACCAACCCTCGGGTTTGGGTGTCGCCAACGAGATACTCCGGTCTGAGATACAGGAGGTGAGTATCGCCTGTTTCTTCACGCCCTTGCCGGATCTCCGCCTGGCCGGCTGCATTGACCGTGATGAGCATGACCACAGCGAAGACGCCTATGGCCACTCCCAAGAGGCCCATTGCAGACGCTGTCAACAATAGCAGTCTCTTGAGCAATGCCCGCAAGGAGGACACCTCCACCATGCTCAGGCTCGCCGGCTAACGTCGCTTTGCCAGGCGTTCCAGCTCTTCCGACTCAAGGCGGTCAGTTTAGGTCCTGGCCCTTTCCACGGCCCGT
>DBBB01000041.1:0-8571 GCA_002291985.1 Firmicutes bacterium UBA995 | reverse complement strand
CGTCTCGCGCTGAGACACGGCGGCAGGCTGAACAGTTGCATCGCGGCTGCAGGCGACACTTGGGAAACTTCGACGAAGAGCCATTTTCCTGCCTCCCACCATTAATGGCATTCTACTGCGATGTGTCGCGCGTGGCAAGCCGGCCTGGCAAGCCGGCCTTGACCTGAACATGTGTTCGTGTTAGAGTTGGGGCGAGGTGGGCCCGGGTGCCTCTGCAGGAAGTGCTCGAGGAGCTGGCCAAGGGCAAGGCATCCCGTAATGTGACCTGCTGGCGGACTATTTCCAGCCGGCCCGCAAGCCTAGCCCCTTTTCCCCCCTGGCTGCATCCCTCCTTGATCTCGGCAATGCAGCGCCGGGGCATTTCCCGTCTGTACTCCCATCAGGCGCAAGCGCTGGATGCAATAGCCCGGGGCGAGAACGTGGTCGTGGTCACCCCTACCGCCTCCGGCAAGACGCTGTGCTACAATCTTCCCGTCGTCGACCACGTGCTCCGCGACGGTTCGGATCGCGCCCTCTACCTCTTCCCCACCAAGGCCCTGTCTCAGGACCAGTTGGCCGAACTCAAGGAGTTGTGCGGCGCCGAACTGAACTTGAAGACCTACACCTATGACGGCGATACCCCCCGTTCCGCCCGGGCGCCCATCCGTTCGGCCGGCCACATCATCGTCACCAATCCCGACATGTTGCACACGGGTATCCTCCCCCACCATACCCGGTGGCTGCGGCTGTTTCAGCGGCTCCGCTTCGTCGTGATCGACGAAGTTCACCAGTACCGGGGGGTGTTCGGCAGCCACCTCGCCAACCTGATCCGCCGGCTCAAGCGGGTGGCCGCCTTTTACGGCACCCGGCCCCAGTTCATCCTGTGTTCGGCCACCATAGCCAATCCCGCCGAACTGGCCTCCCGGCTGATCGAAGAGCCGGTCACGCTGATCGATGATAACGGCGCCCCGGCAGGCGAGAAGCACTTCATCCTGTATAACCCCCCGGTCGTCGACCGGGAGCTTGGCATCCGCCGCAGTTCCCTCCTGGAAACGGCCGACTTGGCCGGGCGTTTCTTGCGCGCGGGTGTACCCATGCTGGTTTTCGCCCGCAGCCGCCTTTCAACGGAAGTGCTGGTAACCTACCTGAAACGCGCCGCGGCGGGCATCCTGCCCGGGGCGGGAGAAGCGGCGGTGCGAGGATACCGTGGCGGCTATCTCCCCCACGAGCGCCGGGAGATCGAGCGCGGTCTGCGAGAAGGCAAGGTACAGGTGGCCGTCAGCACCAGCGCCCTGGAACTCGGGATCGATGTCGGGCAGTTGGACGCGGTGGTCATGGCCGGCTATCCCGGCAGCATAGCCAGCGCCTGGCAGCAGGCAGGGAGGGCGGGGCGGCGTACCGGCCCCTCCGCGGCGGTAATGATCGCGGATTCCAGCCCGCTGAATCAGTACCTGGTGAATCACCCCGACTATTTCTTCGGCCGGTCCCCCGAGCACGGGCTGATCAACCCGGACAATCCCCAGATCCTGGCCGGCCACGTCAAGTGCGCCGCCTTCGAGTTGCCTTTTCAGCGCAGCGAAAGTCTGGGCACGGCACCCGTGGAACCCATCCTCGAGCAACTGGCGGCCGCCGCCATCGTCCATCGCACGCCAGAGCGGTGGCACTGGATGGCGGAGACCTATCCCGCGGAAGAGATCAGCCTCCGTTCGGCATCGGCCGAGAACTTCGTCATCATCGATGTGACCGGGCCCACCGCCCGGGCGATCGGCGAGGTCGACCGCTTCAGCGCTCCCCTGCTCTTGCATGAAGAGGCCATCTACCTTCATGAATCCGACCAGTACCAGGTCGAGAAACTCGACTACGACGAGAAGAAGGCGTATGTGCGTCCGGTAGAGGTCGACTATTACACCGACGCCAGTTCCGCCGTGAGCATCAAGGTGCTGGCGCGTTTCCGGGACGACCCCCTCCGGCGGCTGGGCCGCAGTTCCGGCGAAGTTCTGGTCACGTCCTTGCCCACCATGTTCAAGAAGATCCGCTTCGGGACCCATGAGAACCTGGGATCGGGCCCCATACGCTTGCCGGAAGAGCAAATGCACACCACCGCTTACTGGTTGTACCTGTCCGAGGAAGCGTACTCCGGCCTGCGACCCCAGGAACTCGAGGCCGGCCTGCTGGGGGTGGCGAACCTCCTGGTGCACATCGCCCCCCTTTACCTGCTGTGCGATGTCCGGGACATCCGATCGGTGGTGGAGGTTCGCTCCCCTTTCACGCGCCTTCCCACCGTGTACATCTATGAACGCTACCCGGGGGGAGTGGGGTTCGCCGACAAGCTATATGAACTCCACCTGGATTTGTTGGGGGCTTGCCGCGAACTCGCGGACGCGTGCCCTTGCGCGGACGGCTGTCCTTCCTGTGTGGGCCCGGCTTCCGAGCTAGGGCCCGGCGGCAAGGGGGCAACCCTGAGCATCCTGCGGGCGGGCGGCGAGGACCGGCTGCGGCAGCTCCTCGGCAGCCCACCGTCATGACCGTAACGTCACGCCCCGCCGGCGTCGCGGTCCAGGAAGTGCGCCTGTCGATCCACCATTGCCACGGCGGCCGTCACCTGTCGGACGCGCTTGGCTACCCGGCAGGGCCGCTGGGTGGCCTGGCCGGGTGGCCCGACCTGGGCGGTCTTCAACTGTCCGACCTCTTGTTCCTGGACACCGAGACCACCGGGCTGGGAATGGGTGCGGGCACGCTTGTGTTCCTGGTAGGCGCCGGCCGGTTCGAGGCGGGGAATTTCGTCGTGCGCCACTTTTTCCTTGACGACCCTGACACGGAAGGCGGCTTCCTCGATGCCCTGCTCGACCACCTGGGAGAGGCCGCGGGGCTGGTCACGTTCAACGGCTGCCGATTCGACTTGCCCCAGCTCGAGAACCGGCTGATCCTCAACCGGCGCGGCCCCTTGCTACCGGAGATCCCTCACATCGACCTTCTGCCGGTGGCGCGGCGCGTCTGGAGGTTGCGGCTCGAAAGTCGCAGTCTCGCATCCCTGGAGCAACATGTGCTGGGCTTCGTCCGGGAGGATGATGTTCCCGGCCACCTCGTGCCCTCTTTCTACCGGGAGTACCTGCTCACCGGGAATCTCGGCCGCCTCGGGCCCGTGTTCCGCCACAATCAGCGCGATATCCTCTCCCTGGTCACGCTGGCCTGCCACCTGGGAAGCTGGGCGGAAGAGGCGGCGGCGGGCAGACCTCCTGCCGGCGCCCATCCCCTGGAGATGGTCGGGCTGGCCCGAGCATGTGAGCTGGCGGGCTGGGCACCCCAAAGTATGGCGTGTTACATGGAGGCAATGGCCCGCGGCCTCGAGTCCCCCCATGCGCACCCCACGCGAGAGCGGCTGGGGAGGCTGTGCCGGCGCCTGGGTCACCATGAGGCGGCAGCAACGGTATGGCATGACGCAATAGCCGCCGGTTCACCATCGCTCGTTCCCCACCTCGAGCTGGCGAGGCACTACGAACGCGTGCTAGAGGATCTCCCCCGGGCGCTGGCGGTGGTGGAGGCGGCCGTCCATCGGCCCGGCCTGTCCCCTCGCCAGCGAGAGCTGCTATGCCGCCGCGCGGCGCGCCTGCGCCGCCAGGTGGGCATGCCCGGCTGCCTGCCGGCATACTAGGATATCGGCCACCGGCGGCCCCCCGGCCGGGTCCCACGGGAGTTGGAGCGGATTCCATGTGGTTTAGCTTGTCCCTTGCTCCTCCCCCCTCCCCCCCTCAGGGCGCCTCCAACTCGAACAGCACCGTCCTCGGATCGGTGGCCGGATCCTGGAACAGGAGGCCGAGTTCCTGTTCGCCGACCTTCACGAGGACCATGCCGGGACGCCCCACGCGAATGCTGAGCGCCCGCGCGGCGGTGAACACCTGAACCGTGCCGGGGGGCAGGGTGCCCTGCTGTACCGGGCGGTCGTCCGCGTATACCTGCAGCCAGCAGTAATCGGTCAGTTCCAGCGTGACTTCCAGGGAATCGGCCGCCACCCGGAAGCGCACCTCATCGCCCGCGTCTTCCCGCACGATGCGTACCTCCGGTCGTGGCGGCACGGGTTCGACGACGGGCGGCGGCTGGACGGGCTCGACGGGCGTAGTCGGTTCCTCAACCGGTGGAGGAGGCGGGGGTTCCTGCTCCCCTGGCGCCCGGGGCAGCACTCCGAAGTAATAGATCGCTGCCGCCACCAGCACCAGTGCGCCCACGAGGACGGCCGCCGGCAAGGGCGAGAACCGGCGGGGCAAACGGCCGGCCGATAAGACGGCCTGCTCCTGGGGCATTTCGTCCTCATGCAACCGGGCTATGAGTTCCGACGGGTCGAGCCCGAGGTACTTTCCGTAACTGCGCACGAAACCACGGGCGCACACGTCCCCGGGAATCAACTTGTGATCTCCGTTCTCCAGGGCCACCAGGTATCGCAGGCGAATCTTGGTGTCCGCCTGCGCCTGCTCGAGCGATAGCCCCCGTTCTTCCCTCGCCTTCCGTAACCGGACCCCGAGTTCCTCCGTGCTCACTTCCCGCTTCCCTCCATAATCCTCAAGGATAGATCCGGTTGAGTAAACGCGGAAACGGTATGGCCTCGCGTATGTGCTCGAGCCCGCAGAGCCAGGCCACCACCCGCTCGACGCCCATGCCGAAGCCGGAGTGGGGAACACTTCCGTAGCGCCGCAAGTCAAGGTACCACCGGAAAGCGCTCTCCGCCAGCCCATGCTGTTCAAGACGCGCGCGCAAGAGGCCGTAGTCGGCGAGGCGCTCGCCCCCGCCGATGATCTCGCCGTAGCCCTCGGGAGCGAGCAGGTCGGCGCCCAGCACGACCTCGGGCCGCTCGGGATCGGGCTTCATGTAGAAAGCCTTGACCGCCGCAGGGAAACGATGTACGAAGACCGGCCTGTCGAAGTGTGCGGCCAGGGCTACCTCGTGGGGCGCCCCAAAGTCCTCTCCCCACTTGAGCGGCTCGGTCGCGGCCAGGAGTTCGAGCGCCTGGTCGTAACTCACCCGGGGGAAGGGGGGAATGGCCTTCTCGAGCATGGCAGTATCGCGCTCCAGTCGCTCGAGTTCCGGTCGGCGCTGCTCCAGCACCTTTGCCACAATGTGTCCGACCATCTCCTCTTGCAGGGCCAGGTTACCTTCGAAGTCGAGATAGGCCGCTTCCGGCTCCACCATCCAGAACTCCATCAGGTGTCTGCGGGTACGGGACTTCTCGGCCCGGAAGGTCGGCCCGAAGCAGTATACCCGCCCGAAAGCCATGGCTCCCGCCTCGTTGTAGAGCTGGCCGCTCTGCGACAGGTAGGCGGCCGTGTCGAAGTAGGCCGTCTCGAACAGGGTGGTCGTGCCCTCGCAGGCGGCGGGGGTGAGGATGGGCGTGTCCACGGCCAGGAAACCCCGGCCGTCCAGGAACTCCCGGCAAGCGGCGATGACCGTGGCTCGCACGCGCATGATGGCGTGCTGGCGAGGGGTGCGCAGCCAGAGGTGTCGGTGGTCGAGGAGGAAGTCAGCGCCGTGGTCTTTGAGGGTGAGGGGGTAAGGCTCGGCGATGGCGACGACTTCGAGGTCGGCGACGGCCAGTTCATAACCTCCGGGCGCCCGGCGGTCACCCCGGACGACCCCCTCGACGCGAACCGCCGACTCCTGGGTCAGCTCCCGGCATCTGTCGAACGTCCGGGGGCTCACGTCCGCCTGGTTGACCACCGCCTGCAGGTACCCGGTGCCGTCGCGGATGATGAGGAACTCGAGCCGGCCCGAACTCCTGCGGTTGTAAAGCCACCCTTGCAGCGTCACGACGCCGTCAAGGTGACGGCCTATCTCGGCAACGGTAGTCAGTCGCGGGGCCACGCCGCGGTCACCCCCCGGGGGCTATCAGCCGGTCGCCTACCCCCTCACCCATCACGCGGGCAGGGGGCGAGCGAACCTCCCGTCTCTTCACCATCCCCGGGGGGAATCCCTCCGATGCCGAGGAGTTGCCGGCCGCCCTCCAGGACCTTTACCGGACGGCCCTGGCAGGCCAGCCCGCAGGTCCGGAGGAAATGCTCTTGTTCGACCGCTACTACCTGGTGCAGGTTAGCCGGGAAGGCGCCGGGTCTCGCTTCTCTTTTGGCCTGCTTCCGTTCACTCCCGAGGCTTGCGATCGAGAAAATCACGGCGAAACTGATCCCAGGTCATGAGGATCTCCCGCGGGCGGGCGCCGTCTGGACCGCTGACGATCCCCTTTTCCTGCATGGCGTCGACCAGCCTCGCCGCCCGCGTATAACCCACCCGCAGCTTGCGCTGTACCATCGAGATCGACGCCTGCCGGGTGTCCATGACTACCCGCACCGCGTCGGAGAACAGCGCATCGTCCTCCGGCTCGGGCTCCTTGCCCTCCTCGAGGGCGCCCTGGGCCACCACCCCCTCGCGATACTCGGGGGACGATTGCGCTTTGACGAAGGCCACGATCTCCTCCACTTCCCGATCCGCTATATAGGCGCCCTGGCCCCGCACCGCCCGGGTCGCGCTCACCGGCAGGTACAGGAGGTCGCCCTGGCCGAGCAGGCGTTCCGCCCCCGGGGAGTCAAGGATGGTCCTCGAGTCTACCTGAGACGACATGGCGAAGGCGATGCGGGAGGGGATGTTGGCCTTGATGACCCCCGTGACCACGTCCACCGACGGGCGCTGGGTCGCCACCACGAGATGGATGCCCGCCGCCCTCGCCATCTGCGCCAGACGCCAGATGGCATCCTCGACTTCCGCCGGCGCGACCTTCATCAGGTCGGCCAACTCGTCGATGATCACGACGATGGCGGGCAAGAGCGTCGGGGGAGAGCCGGCATTGTAGCGGCCGATATCGCGCACACCCGCCGCCGCGAACAGCTCGTACCGGTTCTCCATCTCCCGGACCACCCACCGCAGGGAGCCGGCGGCCAGCCGGGGATCGGTTATGACCGGAGAGATCAGATGGGGGATGCCGTCGTACACGCTGAGTTCGACGACCTTCGGGTCGATCATCAACAGTTTGACGCGATCCGGCGGATGACTCATCAGGATGCTGGCTATGATCGCGTTGAGGCAGACGCTCTTGCCCGACCCGGTTGTCCCCGCCACCATGAGGTGCAGCAGCTTCTCGAGGTTGGCCACCAGCGGCCGTCCGGCAATGTCCTTCCCCAGCGCTATGGTCACGCCGGGAGACGCACCCTGGAATTCCTCGCTCTCCAGCACGTCGCGCAGGTGAACGGCTGAGACTTCGGTGTTGGGCACTTCTACCCCGATCACGCCCTTGCCGGGTATGGGTGCGATGCGCACATCTTCCGCGGCCAGCGCCAGGGCGAGATCGTCGGAAAGGGCGACTACCCGGGCCACCTTGACGCCCACTGCCGGCTGCACCTCAAAGCGCGTGATCACCGGACCTTGTTGGACCTCCAGCACGCGCGCCCTCACGCCGAAACTGGCCATGGTGTCCTCGATCAGGCGCCGCCGATCGTCGATGTCCAGGCGCTGCCGGGCGCCGGTCCGCGCGCCCCCCCGGGCCAGGAGCGACAGGGGCGGCAACTGGTAGGCCGGTGGTTCGGGCGCCGGGTCCTCCGGCTCGGTATGGGGGCGTGGGCGGGGCCGGGGTTCGGAGGGCGCCACCTCCAGTATCGGCAACTCGCGGACCCCCTCTCGCGATCGACGGGGCTCGTCCTCCACCGACGCCACGAAGAAATCGCGCACTGCCCCGAAGAGGCGCCCGCCACACTTGCGGCTGAGGCGCAGGGCGCCGGCGCCCAGGCGCGTCAGGGGGACGCCGGAAACCAGCGCGAGACCGGCCAACACAAGTGCCGCAAGCACCAGCCATGCGCCCACCAGACCAAAACCCTGAAACAGGATCCATCCGAGGGCCGCTCCCATGACTCCCCCGCCCCGGCCTTCGACGGCGTGGGCGAAGAACTCGGGCAGGGGGTAACGAAGATGGAGCATGCCGAGCAGGCCGGCCAGGAGCAGAACGCATCCCCACACCCGCCTCGACGGCAAGGGTCTGCCCGGCGCGGCAATCATGCCGAGGCCGGCGACGACCAGGCCCAGCGGCAACAAGAGCGCGCCCTGCCCGGCCAAACCTGCCAGTGCCTGGGCCAGCACCCGCCCCACGACCCGGCGCCGGGAAACAAAAGGGCAAAGGCGCCGACCGCCCCGCCCACGGTGAACACAATTCCCCTCAGTTCCCGGCCAAACTGATCATCAGTCCGCCGGCGCTTCCGGGGCATCGCTCCTCGCCTCCGCTCTCGCACTTCTACGCGGCGGCAGCGAGGTCCTGCGCCCCGTCAAGCCCTTCCCAGTGATAGCCATAACAGGGCGCCGCCGCCCACCGCCCAGCAGTAATAGGCAAACATGCCCAGCCGTCCGCGGCGCACCAACCGCAGTAGCCAGGTCACCGCCAGGAAGCCGGTTACGGCGGCGGCGCCCATGGCGGGCAAAGTGACCTCCAACCCCGGCTGCAGCAGCGACGCCGGTCCCGCACGTGCGGCCTCCAGGGCGGTGGCGCCCAGGATCGCGGGGACGGACAGCAGGAAAGAGAACCGGGCGGCGGCATCGCGGTCGAGTCCGTTCAGGAGGCCGGCGGCGATG
>DBBB01000059.1 GCA_002291985.1 Firmicutes bacterium UBA995 | reverse complement strand
CTGCCCGACCTGCGGCCGTTGCGCGCTCGAGTTGTCTCCCATCGTGCGCGCCGTCGAGGAAAAGCTGGCCGGGGTCAAGCGGCCATTACGCGTGGCAATCATGGGGTGCGTGGTCAACGGCCCCGGAGAAGCCCGCGAGGCCGACATCGGCCTGGCGGGAGGGAAGGGCGAGGCTCTGCTGTTCCGCAAGGGGGAAATATCGGGAAGGATTCCCGCGCACCGCCTGCCAGACGCATTCCTGGCCGAACTCGACCGGTTTCTCTCGGAGTCGACCGACCCCGGAGCGGACCTTCCGACCGGCGTCAGCCCGCGACCCCCGCGGCCCCGCTAGCGATGTTGCTCCTGACCTGACCCCTTTGCCCCGGCCGTGAGGATTACCGAAGCCCGGACGTCCTTGCGAGTCTCGATGGATAGTAGCAGGTAGGGATAGGTGAGCACCTGGATCACCATGTCTCCAGGGCCGGGGGCAATCTCCACCGCCTTTACCAGGATGTAGTCCGGAAACTCGGTGACCGCCTCCAGCTCCACCCGGAAGCCCCCCGTCGGGCGCTCGCCCAGGGCGATCAGTACGTGCTGGTAAGGGCCTTCGCGCAGGATGTGGGTTCCCGGCGTACGGTGCATCCGCTCGATCCATTCCCGCGTCTCACGTCCGAGTGCAAGTTCGTTCTCCCGGAACACGGGCAGACCCGGCACGGGGAGAGGCGTTGAGGGCGTACCCGGCAGCGATGGCGCCACCAACGGGGGCGCCGGCGGCGGGCTCGGCTGAGAAGGGCCCGGCGCAGGCGAGCCGGGCACGGGGGGCGCCGCCACCGGTGGGGCCGGAGGGCTGGGCGCTTCGCGATCGATGATCTTGCCCGCCTCTCCCGCCGGGCGGCAGCCGGCGAGGAGCATGACTAACAGCAACCCGGCGAGTTTTCGGCGCATCAGCTGGTTCCCTCCTCGTTCGATTTCCGTATCTTTGAGACGTTCGTATGCAGAAGAAAGTTCACGATTGCGGGTCCATGAGTCGCAAGTGTGGTTGCCGTCGGATTGAAACGTTATCCGGAACTCAGGTCCGTGCTCCCGACCACGTCGGCCCCCGCGCGGGGCCGTAGATTGAAGCATTGAGGCGTTTGACTTGGCGTTCGCCCAGGTTTAGGAGTCTGGCGCCCTGCCGTACCGTCAGCTGTCCCTTCACCACCCGCTCCATAACGAAGACTCTTCTTGCCTCCCTGTCCGACAACCCGTTTTCGCTCCTCATGGTGACATTGTCGCTGTCCGCTTACAACGTGACAATATCGCTGTCCGTTCACAAAAGGAGACGCACTGCGTTGACATGGTGTCAAGGCTTTGCTAACATTAGGCCATAATCCAGCCTGTTTCGGGCAATGATGGGGCCAGGCGCCACGGCCTTCCCACCAGGAAGCCGGTCCATGACTGGGAGATCGGCGGGGATGCGGCGCCAACCCACCCCTGAGTCGGCAGTCGGCTTTGGCCGGCCGCCCGGCATTCGGCCGTTATCCGATGCAGACCTCAGTCTGCGACGAGCGGGCAGGCGCATGCCTGCCAAGGAAGGTGGTACCGCGAGCCCTTCGCCCTTCCGGCGGCGGGCTTTGTGTTTTGCGGTTGATCGCCGATGCGATGAGAGGTGGGCTACATGCAGGACAAGGTCTTCGTCCGCGAGATCACGCCCAGGGACCAGGACTACTCCCAGTGGTACGTGGATGTGGTGACCAGGGCGGAGTTGATGGACTACAGCCCGGTCAAGGGTTGCATGGTATTCCGGCCGTATGGGTTCGGCATCTGGGAGCGGATCCAGGGGGCGCTCGATCCCCGGTTCAAGGCCACGGGACATGCCAACGCCTACTTCCCGCTGTTCATTCCCGAGAGCTTCTTGAAGAAGGAGGCGGAGCACTTCGCAGGCTTCGTCCCCGAGGTGGCCTGGGTGACGCATGGCGGGGGAGAAGAACTGGCGGAACGGCTGGCCATCCGGCCGACCTCCGAGGCCATGATCTGCCACATGTATGCGCGATGGATTCAGTCCTGGCGGGATCTACCCATGCTCCTGAACCAGTGGTGCAACGTGGTGCGGTGGGAGAAGGCCACCCGGCCCTTCCTGCGCACGACCGAGTTCCTCTGGCAGGAAGGGCACACCTGTCATGCCACCGAGCAGGAAGCAGAACACGAGACCCTACAGATGCTCGACATCTACCGGGAAACCTTTGAGGAAGACATGGCGCTGGCCGTGGTACCGGGCCGTAAGACCGAGGCGGAAAAGTTTGCGGGAGCGCTGCGGACGTACACGGTGGAGGCGCTGATGTCTGACGGCAAGGCGCTCCAGGCGGGCACGTCCCACAACCTGGGCCAGTTCTTCGCCAAGGTTTTCGACATCCTGTATCTCGACCGCGACGGGCAGCAGAAACACGTGTGGCAGACTTCCTGGGGAGTCAGCACCCGGCTGATCGGCGCCCTGATCATGGGCCATGGCGATGATCGCGGGCTGGTCCTGCCGCCGCGGGTGGCCCCCGTGCAGGCGATCGTAGTCCCCATTGCGCCCCAGCGGCAGCGGCAGGAGGTCCTGGAGGCGGTCCGGCAACTACATGGCGACCTCGCGGCGAAGTTCCGGGTGAAACTGGACGACCGGGAGGAGCACAGTCCCGGGTGGAAGTTCAACGAGTGGGAGATGCGGGGCGTGCCCGTCCGCATTGAACTGGGTCCCCGGGATCTGGCCGCCGGTCGGGTCGTGCTGGCGCGGCGCGACGACGGCACGCGCGAGGAAGTCGCCATGGCGGGGGTGAGCCGGCGCCTGGCCGAGTTGCTGGAGGAGGTGCAGACAGCCCTGAGGCGCAAGGCGTGGACCTTCACCATGGAGAACACACGGATCGTGCAGGATTTTGCGGCTTTCCGAACTACCCTGGAGGAACGCCGGGGTCTCCTCGTCGCCGGCTGGTGTGGCGACGCGGGCTGCGAATCCCGGGTCAAGACGGAGACCGGCGCCACCATCCGTTGCCTGCCGTTACCCGGCGTCCAGACTCCGGTCGCCGATGCTTGCCGCGAAGCGAGCGGCCTTCCCTGCGTGCACTGCGGCCGTCGCGGCGGGGAAGTGGTGGTATTCGGGCGAGCCTACTGACCGGGTGTTGGCAGACGTTAGAGGAGGCCGGGTAGAAGCGGGGAATATGAAAGCAGCACGCAACGACATTTCCGGGAGGTTGGGGAGTGCGCGTAACGGCGGTGATACCGGCCTATAACGAAGAACGCACCGTGGGGCAGGTAGTGCGGGCGATAGTCGCGTCGCCCCTCGTCGCCGAGGTGCTGGTGGTCAACGATGGGTCGGGGGACGGCACCTCCCTCGTGGCGAGCGGCGCCGGGGCCCGGGTCATCGATTTGCCGCAGAATCGGGGCAAGGGAGCTGCCATCCAGGCGGCCATCGCCGCAAGTGACGGAGAGGTGGTGCTACTGCTCGATGCCGACCTGGTCGGGCTCGAGGCGGACCATGTCCGGCGGCTGCTCTCGCCGGTGCTTGCCGGCGAGGCCGACATGACCATCGGCGTGTTCGAGCGCGGGCGGACCTTCACCGACCTGGCCCAGGTAATAACTCCCGGGCTGTCCGGCCAGCGAGCGGTGCTCCGGTCCTTGCTGCAGGGGATTGGCGGCTTGGACCTCGCGCGCTTCGGCACGGAGGTGACGCTGAACCGCGCCGCCGAACGAGCACGAGCCCGGGTCGTCACCGTCTCGTTGCCCCGAATGACTCACGTGATGAAGGAAGAGAAGATGGGTTTCACCCGCGGTTTCGGCGCTCGCCTCCGTATGTACGGCGACATTCTCCGGGCCATGTGGCGGCAGAGGGGGCGGGGCAGGTGATCGACTTTTTCGACGCCTTGAGCAAGCTGGGACTGGCCGTGATCCTTGGAGGCCTGGTCGGTCTTGAGCGGAAGGCGCGCGGGCGCCAGGCGGGCCTGCGCACTTTCATCCTGGTCTGCCTGGGTTCGACGCTGATGATGATGGTGTCGCTGGTAGTGGCCGGGGTCGCGGGCGGTGACGGCGACCCCGGACGGATCGCCGCGCAGGTGGTGACGGGGATAGGCTTCCTGGGCGCCGGCGCGATCCTCCGCGAGGGTGCCACCGTGCGCGGCCTTACCACGGCGGCGGGGCTATGGGTTGTCGCAGGGATCGGCCTGGCCGTCGGCATCGGCATGTTCGCCGAGGCGGCAGTAGTGACCGTCATCGTGCTCATCACCCTGGTCGTGCTGTCGCGGCTGGAAGATGCGGTGTTGCCGGGGCGGGAGCACTTGCCTTTCGTCATAACCATCCGTGACCGGCCGGGGGCGATCGGCGAGGTAGCTTCGCTGCTGGGGTCACGGGGCGTGGACATCCGGGACGTGCAGGTCCGCCCGGCCGGCGGGACGTGTGAACTGCTGCTCGAGCTGCGAGTGCGCCTGCCTTCCCGGCTGGACCTGTTGGAACTCGGCGGGGCCCTGGCCGCGCTATCGGCGGTGGTCGCGGTAGACCTGGGTAGGCAAGTGGTAGACCTGGGCCGGCACGAAGAGCCACGTCACACGGGTAGTCCCTTGCCACGATAATCGCGGGCCTTCGCCCGGAGTCCGTGCCGACACGAACGAGGTGATGTCGTGCAGTACGTTGGACAGAAGACGTATGGTCTGTCGATTGCCGGTCTCCGGCGGGAGTTGCCGGTGGTGCAGGTAGGGGAGCGGCTCTGGATCGCATCTTTCGTCATGCTTGGCGATGCGGAGCTGGTCAACATCTGTGCCGCCAACCTGGCGGCCCGACTCAGTGACGACCGGCTTGATTGCCTGGTGGGCCCCGAGGCCAAGGTGGTGCCGCTCCTGCAGGTGCTGTCGACGCTGCTGGGGCTGAAGCGTTACATCGTGTGCCGCAAGGGGGTCAAAGCATACATGCAGGATCCCCTGGTGCAGGAGGTCCGGTCGATAACTACCCGCGGTACGCAACAACTCGTGCTTGACGGGGTCGATGAGCAACGCCTGCGAGGAAGCCGGGTGGCGATAGTAGACGACGTCGTGTCAACGGGCGGCAGCATCAAGGGAGTTGAGGCGCTGCTCAGCCAGGCGGGAGCGGAGGTGGTGAGGAGGGCGGCCGTCTTGAAAGAGGGCACTTTCTACGATGGGGAACTCATCTATCTCGCGGACTTGCCGGTATTCGAAAGGTAACGGAGGGATCTCGGGTTGGAGAACTTGCTCGCGGCTATTGCCGTCGTGATCAACGGCATTCCCCAGGGGCTTCTCGCGATGTCTTTCGGTTTCGCCGCCCTGCCATCGGCCTTGGCCTTTGCCAGCGGCCTGACCGGCGCCTTCATCTTCCGTTCTGTTGCCCCCATTTCCTTCCAGGCCGAGTCGATCGTGCTGGCCGGCACGATGGGCAAGGACCGGTTTGAACGTTGCACCATCGTGTTTCTGACCGGGATCATCATGATCGTGGTCGGAGGACTGGGTCTCATCGAACCCACCATCCGCTTTATCGGACCGGCGATCGAGAACGGCATGATGGCCGGCGTGGGCATCATCCTCGCCGTGGTCGCCGTCAACATGCTGAAGAAATCGCCGCTGGTGGGGGCCAGTTCCATGCTCACGGCGGTCCTCGTCTATGCCTTTTTCGACGGCAACCTGGTTTACACCATCGTGGCCAGCGTCGTCCTGGCCACGGTCGTCAGTCTGGCCGGCCGCAAGCGAGCCGCCCTGGCCGGCGGCGTTGACCTGACCATCGAGCGAATCCGGCCCATCAAGCTCGCCCTGCGATCGCCGAGCGTCATCAGGGGCACGCTGGCGATGGTCTGCTTCCAGATCGGCGGCAACATCGTTTATGCAGGCATTACCGGCAATATGGCCGGTGTGCCGGTGAACGTCGACCATGTCACCCTGTACTCGGGAGTGGGTGACGCCTTGAGCGGGCTGTTCGGGGGAGGTCCCGTCGAGGCGATCATCTCGGGGACCGGCGCCGCTCCCGATCCCTGGATCTCGGGGATGTTGATGATGGGAATCATGGCCGTGATCTTGGCCGCCCGTCTCCTGCCCGTGCTTGCCAGGTACATTCCCAGTGAGTCCATTGCCGGCTTTTTGTTCGTGCTGGGCGCGCTCGTGGCCTTCCCGATCAACATCCGCCTCGCGGTGGCCGCCGATCCGGTGCTGGCGGGAGTGGTGACGGTCGTCACCGCCGCCACCGACCCCTTCATCGGGCTGGTCGCGGGCGTGGTGATGCGGTGGCTCTTCGCGTTGGCGGGCATGTAAGCCGACGTACGGGATACGGTAACCACGTCCACGTTCTCGGCAGCCAGGGCAAGGCTTGAC
>DBBB01000068.1 GCA_002291985.1 Firmicutes bacterium UBA995 | reverse complement strand
TTAGCCCCGTTCAAAGCATATCACCCCCTCCTCAAGCACCTTGCCCCGCAACATCTCGGAAGCGTCGGCGAGGTCTACAAGGTCGAAACTGACACCTTCAGCGACCGCCTCCAACTTTAGCCAGATGTCGAGGTACCGATGACTTTCCAGCCCTTCGACTGCGAGGTCGATGTCACCCGGGTCCGTGGTATCCACGCGCGCTGCCGAGCCAAAAACGATGACCTTGCGTATCGAGCGGTCGTTCTTCAGGATGTCAACCATGGCCACGATGGCCCGCTCGACCTTCCGCCGTCGTTCAGCGAGGGCACCATCCAGACGCCGGGCTTCCCATCTCTCGTGGTCAATGTAGCGCGATCGGTCTTTGTCCAACGTCTCACCGTCTCCGGGTGTGTTCCATATTCGCAGTGTGCTTCTGCCGGCACCAGAGAATTCCTTCTTCTCGATGGGACGCGTCGAACGCATGTTTGCATTTTCCCGGCGCCTGCCCTATAATGGGCGGCAGAGGAGGCGAAATCGATGGGCGAAACCCTGAGTCCGCGATTGGAGCAGATCCTGACGTTCATCGAACGGGAGACCGGCCGCAAAGGCTATCCTCCCTCGGTGCGGGAGATTGGCCAGGCAGTCGGTTTGCGGTCCCCTTCCACCGTTCACGGCTACCTGAACCAGCTCGAGGAGTTGCGCCTGATCCGCCGGGAGCCGGCCAAGCCGCGGGCGATGGAGGTGGTCGACCAGCGCAGGCAACGCACGGTATCCGTCCCCTTGCTGGGAAGGGTGGCGGCGGGCGTGCCCATCCTGGCCATCGAGAACCGCGAGGACACCTACACCCTCCCCTTCGACCTGGTGCGTTCCGAGGAAGTGTTCATGCTGCGGGTGAAGGGGGACAGCATGATCGGCGCGGGGATCATGGAGGGCGACTACGCCCTGGTCCGACAGCAGCCTTCGGCCGAAGACGGAGACATTGTGGTGGCCATGGTCGAGGATGAGGCTACCATCAAGCGCCTCTACCGGGAAGACGGCCGCATCCGGTTGCAGCCCGACCACCCCACCCTGCCCTCGCTGCTGGTCTCGGAAGCCACCGTCCTGGGCAAGGTCATCGGTCTCTTCCGCCGGATGTAACCGGGGAGAGGGCGCCGCCCCTCCCCGGCCGGGCGATCAGAAGACGGACAGATATTGATCCAGCTCCCACTGGTGCACCTGGGACTGGTAGATGGACCACTCGATCTGCTTGGCCTCGAGGAAACGCTGGAATACGTGCTCTCCCAGCGCATCGCGCACCAGGTCGCTCTGGCTCATCTCCTCCAGGGCCTCCTGCAGGTTTCCGGGAAGGCTCTCCACGCCCAAATCCTCGCGCTCTCGCTCATTCAGCCGGTAGAGATTGCGGTTCACCGGCGCGGGAGTGGGCAACTGCCGCTCGATGCCGTCGAGACCCGTCCGCAGCATGACCGTCAGCGCCAGGTAGGAATTGCAGGAGGGGTCGGGGCTGCGCAACTCCAGCCGGGTGCTTTCACCCCGTTTCGAGGGCACGCGGATGAAGGGACTGCGGTTGCGTTCCGACCAGGCGATGTATACCGGCGCCTCGTAGCCCGGCACCAGCCGCTTGTACGAGTTGACCAGCGGATTGGTGATGGCGGTGAAAGACCGGGCGTGGGTCATCAGACCGGCCAGGTACTGCCCGGCGATGGCCGACAGGCCCCAGGGCCCTGCCGGATCGGCGAAGGCATTCTTGGCCTCCCGGAACAGCGACTGGTGGGTGTGCATGCCCGATCCGTTCACCCCGTACACCGGTTTGGGCATGAAGGTGGCGTGCAGACCATGATGGCGGGCCATCACCCGCACCACGTAGCGGAAAGTCGCGATGTTGTCCGCGGTGGTAACGGCGTCGGCGTAACGGAAGTCGATCTCGTGCTGGCCCGGAGCGGTCTCGTGGTGGGACGCCTCCACCTCGAACCCCATGCCGTTCAGGGCTTCCACCATCTCCTGGCGGGCTTGCTCGCCGCCGTCTACCGGCGCCAGATCGTAGTACCCGCCATGGTCATGGGTGCGGGTGGTGGCCCGGCCCTGCTCGTCTCGCAGGAACAGGAAGAACTCTGCCTCCATGCCGGCCATCATCTCGTACCCCATGCGCCTGGCCCGTTCCGTCCAGCGCTTGAGGATGCCCCGGGGACATCCGGCAAAGGGCTGTCCTTCGGGAGTATACACGTCGCAGATCAGGCGGGCGGTCCTGGTCCCATCGGGCGACCGCCAGGGAAGGAGGGCGAAGCTCGCCGGGTCGGGGAGCAGGAACATGTCTGACTCCTCGATTCGCACGAAGCCTTCGATCGAGGAACCGTCGAACATGATCTGGCCGTCGAGGGCCTTGCCAAGCTGACCGACGGGAATGGCCACGCTCTTGATGATGCCGAGGATATCGGTGAACTGCAGTCGGATAGCGGTGACCCGATGCTCTTTCACCAGGCCGGGAAGATGCTTGGCGTCGATGCCTGAAGACCCGAGACTCAAGGACCTCTCTCCTTTTCCCCGCGGCGGACCCGCCTGGCGCCGCCCTTCAGCCGGAGTTCGTCGATGGTCTCGATGAGTTGCTCCCGGTGGTCGATGGGATACACGGAGGTCGGGCCGCGGGTTTCCTGAAAGTAGTTACGTACTACCTCAAGATCCCGCGGTTGCGCGAGGCTCGCCGTCTCCGTCGCGGACGCCGGAAACTGCCTGCCCGCCCTCGTGCGCAGGGCATCGAGACTCGCACCGCCGGCCAACGCCGCCTTGATCTCGAGGAGGATCCTGACGTCCCTCGGGGTGTATAGTCTCCGGCCTCCCCCACTCCGCGCAGGTTTCAGCAACCCGCGCTGCTCGTAGTAGCGGATTTGCCGGCCGGTCAGCCCGGTCAGTTCCTGCACCATCCCAATGGGGTATATCGGACGTTCCTTTTCCATCCCCGCCATCACTGTCACCTCCCCTCTTGTGAGAATGACGTCAGGTCAGAGTCACCATCCTCCCACCACTCTACCCCGTCCTGACGCCCCTGTCAATATCGTGTCAAGTATATGGCGTTATGTAACCCTCAGGACGAACATGGCCGTGAGCGTCCCCGCCATCGCCAGCTTGAGGACGGCGGTCGCCGCCATCCCCATGACGGTCGCCACCGCCACCCGCAGCCCCTGCTTGAGGGTTCGGCTCGAACTCACCTCCCCCAGCACCGCCCCGATGGGCGGACCCACCAGCAGGCCGATCCAGCCCAGGGCGGCCACCCCCACCACTCCCCCGACCAGTGCTCCCAGCATCCCCTGGCGGGAGGCTCGCGCCCTGCCCGCCCCGAGGACCACGGCCAGATAGTCGAGGACGACGCTCGCCAGGGTCAGGACGACGGCCAGGAGCATGAGGTCGGTGCCGACGGCAGCGAAACCATGCACGGCGCCGTAAATGATCATTCCGAGCAGGACAAGGGGCAGCCCCGGTACGACCGGCAGCACCGTGCCTGCCGTGCCGAGCAGCATGAGGGCCAGGGCAATGAACAGGACGATGGCTATCCCACCTGCTTCAAAACAGCTGACTCCACCGCTACTTTGGCGCACAAGAGAAGTGGGAGGGTACTCTTCTTACCCCGGAGGCCGAGTTCCTTCCGGGCGCTCAGCCCGGAAGCCGATGCGCGGGAAGATGCACGCCTTGCCCCGGCCCGATTCCGCCGGGATCAGGCGCCCATCTCCGTGGCCGCCAAAAGGCAAGCTAACTTGGCCTGGTCGCCGACCAGTCCACCCTGGAGATACACCCGGTAGGGCTCGCGCAACGGCGCGTCCGCGCTCAACTCCAGGGTAGCCCCTTGCACGAAAGTGCCCGCCGCCATCGCCACCGCGTCGCCGTAGCCGGGCAAGGGGCCGGGTTCGGGGGTGACGAAAGCGTCGACGGGCGACGCTCGCTGGACGCCCCGGAGGAAGGCAAGGACGCGCTCGCGGGTGCCCAGCTCGACGGCCTGGACGATGTCCGACCGCGTTTCATCCCAGGCGGGGCACGTGGAAAAGCCAAGTCGCTCGAAGAATCGGGCCGCGAACACCGCCCCCGCCATCGCCGTGCCGACCATGGCCGGAGCCAGGTATAGCCCTTGAAACAGCAGCCTGCCCCACGGAGGGGTGGCCCCCAGCTCCCCGCCCAGCCCGGGCAGGGTAAGCCGCCCCGCCGCCAGTTCCACGAGGTCGCGGCGGCCGGCGACGTATCCCCCGCAAGGGGCCAGGCCCCCTCCCGGGTTCTTGATCAGCGATCCGGCCACCAGGTGGGCTCCCTCATGAGTAGGCTCCGTCCGGTCGGTGAACTCGGCGTAGCAGTTGTCCACCAGCACGATCGCCTCCGGGCAGGCCCGCGAGGCCGCGCGCGTCAGTTCGGAGATCTGGGCGACGGTCACGCCGGGACCCGAGCCATATCCCCGGGCGCGCTGGATGAGGGCCAGGGTGCGGCCATGCCTGCGCCCGCCCACCAGGGCGGCAAGCCGTTCCCCATCGACCTTGCCCCGGGTGAGGCAGCAGGCTTCCCCGTACTCGACTCCCCGTTCGGCCAGGGAACCGGGGGTTCCCGGACGGATGCCGATCGCTCCCCGCAAGGTGTCGTAAGGTGGGCCGGTCAGGGATAGCAGGCGGTCTCCCCGCTGCAGGATCCCGAAGAGGCACAGGCCGATGGCGTGCGTCCCCGAGACGATCTGGGTGCGCACCAGCGCTGCCTCCGCGCCGAATACCCGGGCCCAGACCTCGTCCAGGGCCTGTCGACCCGCGTCGCCGAGCCCGTACCCGCTGGTCTCGGCAAAGTGCCAGGGGCTGACCCGGACTTCCTGGAAGGCGGCCAGCACCCGGGCATGGTTGACGGCCTCGACCCTGCGGATGCCCGTCAGCGCGGGCCGGATCTCCTCGTCCACCTCCTCGGCCAGTCGCAGGAGCCTGCGCCCTATGCCGAAGCGTTCCAGGTGGTTCAGGCTGAGCCCGTCGCCAGTCGATGCCGGATGCGGTCGGCCCATGTGCGTTCGATCTCCACTTCCACGACCACGCCGTGTTCGCCGTATTCCTCGGACAGCACCTGGCCCTTGGCCCGAAGTAGTTGCAGGAGATTGCCGTGCTTGTAGGGCACGGCCAGCGATATGCGACAGCGGGTCGCGACCAGGGCCTGGGCGATCCGGTCGCGCAGTCGATCGAGGTTCCACCCGTGCAGGGCCGATATGGTCAGGGCCGCTCGCTCCGCCGCCGCGGGATGGGGCACGGCGTCCTCGGGCATCCGGTCGAGCTTGTTCAGTACGGTCAGCACGGGGAGGTCTCCCGCCCCGAGTTCCGCCAGCACGGCGTCTACCGTGGCTGCCTGTTCCGGCCAGCGAGGATGACTGCCGTCGACGACATGCACCAGGAGGTCGGCCTCGGCCACCTCTTCCAGCGTGGCCCGAAACGCCGCCACCAACTGGGGGGGCAAGCGCTGGATGAAGCCGACCGTGTCGGTGAGCAAGATCTGCTGATGATTGGGCAGGACGATGGCCCGGGTTGTCGGGTCGAGGGTAGCGAACAGCCTGTCCTCGACCAGCACCTCCGATCGGGTCATGGCGTTGAACAGGGTGGACTTGCCCGCATTGGTGTACCCCACCAGGGCAAGAAGGGGAAAGGGAACCTGTTTGCGGCTGGTACGAAGCAACTCCCGGTGCTGCCGGACCTCTTCCAGATCCCGACGGAGATCGGCCAGCCGCCTCCGCAAGCGGCGGCGCTCCATCTCCAGCCGGGTCTCACCCGGACCCCGGGTGCCGATGCCGCCGCCGAGCCGCGACAGCTCCGGCCACCGTCCCGCCAGTCGGGGCAACAGGTAATTTAGCCGGGCGACCTCCACCTGGAGCTTGCCCTCGCGGGTGCGGGCCCGCCGGGCGAAGATATCGAGGATGATCTGGGTGCGGTCCAAGACGCGCACGTCCAGGCCTGCTTGCAGGTCACGCTGATACGAGCCGGAAAGCTCGGCGTCGACCACCACCGTGCCGGCGCGCACCTCCTGGCAACGCTGACGGATCTCCCCCCGCTTGCCCTGACCGATGCGGAAGGGGGCGTCCTTGCGGCCGCGGCGGATAACCGCCCGCCCAACCACCTCCAGTTCCAGGGTGCGGCAGAGGTCGGCCAGCTCCTTCAGGGAGTCTTCCGCCGTCCAGGCGCCGTTTTGCGCCTCGGCGCCCACCAGGTAGGCCCGCTCAACCCCTCCGGCGAAGGCGGCGAGATCGTCTTGCCAGGAACGCGGTTCCGGGGTGGACAGTCTCCGCACCTCCGTGGCCGAAGCACGCCATCGGCCTTAAATCTATTATACCATGCAGCGGCGGGGCGCATGGGCCGATGCGGGAGCAGGTCCGCCGCGCCGGCCCCGGGGAGAGGGTACGATGGTGAGGCGGTGCGCCCGATGACCCCGGGGCGCACCACCCCACCGTGCGCTTCAGTCGGCGGGATGCGCGGGAGTTGACCGCACGCCTCCGGGTCCCGGCGGCGAGCGGTACAGCCGCAGCAGCACGAATACGGCGGGCGCCACCAGGACCACCCATAGCCCCATGGTGACATAGCGCGCCACCTGGGGCAGGACGGCCTCGGGGAAGATGGCCCGGGTCAGCACCCGCAGGGCAAACAGCCCGGCATAGCCGATGACGAGGCGCACTCCGTGCTGCAGGGGCGTGGCCCGCTGGGGGAAGTCGACCAGCGTTTGCTCGAGCACCCAGCCTCCCAGCAAGCCGGCCAGGAAACCGATCACCTTGGCCGATTCCAGCGACCGGTCGAGCAGCAGCAGCACAAGCGGGCCCACGAAAGCCAGGACCAGCCGGATACTCAGGGGTAGGGCTGCCAGGCGAGCCCACCCGGGGCAACGCTCGGCCCGCAAGGCGACGAGGGTGATGACGGCGGCCACGGCCAGGCCGCCCAGGACGTCCTGTGGCCAGTGGACGCCCAGGTACATCCGGGATACGGCCACCAGGGCGATGATGACCAGCCCGATCCAGCCCAGCAGGCGCTGCCGGAACAGCCGCGGCCCGTATCCCCAGAACACCGCCGTGCCCTGCGTGTGTCCGCTAGGGAAAGCCCAGCCGGGGGCCGATTCGGCATACAGGATGCGGATGCCCTCGGCGCCCGTTGGGCGCGGCACGGCGAAGAAGTTCTTCAGGGCGGTGTTGACGAAGTGGGACAGCAGGAAGACGGCCGTTAGCATCAGGCCCCACCGCTTGCTGACCGCCCAGTAGATGAGGGGCAAGGCGATCAAATAGAATTCCTCGTGCCCCAGGCGGGTCACCCAGATGAAGAAACTGTCGAGCGAGGGGCTGGCCCACCGCTGGATCCAGCGTATGGTCGGCGAGGGATGGGCGACCGGTGGCAGACCCTGGGCGAGCACCGCCGCCAGCCGATCGGGGTAGCCGGTGATGATGCCGTCGACACCCATCGCCAGGAAGCGCCTCATCTCCGCGCGCTCGTCGATGGTCCACACGTATACCCGCATGTTCTTGGCGTGGGCATCGCGGACGAACCCCGGCGTCAACACGCGAATCCTCCCCGAGAACTCCGGCACCTGCAGCGCATCTGCATGCGGCCGATAGAAGGGCATCAGCCGTGAACGATGAAAGATGTAGAAGACCAGGGTTGCGTCTTCCCCGGTACCCCGCACCGCCTCCGGCATCAGTTCCCGCCAGGCGCGGTTGGTCACGTCGTGGAAAGAAGTCAGGAGCACTCGCCGGGTGGCGCCGTGGTCGGCGATCACCCGGGCCACGCGGGCCACGACTTCTCCATCGGTCTCTTTTAGGTCGATCAGCAGGCGTTGATGGGGGAAGGCGGCGAGGATCTCCTCCAGCGTCGGAACGCGGATATCCTTGCCCCGGAAGGGGAAGGTCGCTCCCCCGTCCCCGGAAAACCGGTAGCCGGCGTCCAGCGCGCGCACTTGCGCGAGGGTGAGGTCGCGCACCGCCCCCGTGCCGTCTGTCGTCCGGTCAACCGTCTCGTCGTGCATGGCCACCAGGCCGAGGTCTCGCGTCGCCCGCAGGTCTAGCTCGAGGAGATGCGCTCCCGCCTCGATGCCCGTCCGCATGGCCTCCAGCGTGTTTTCCGGCGCAAGTCCCTTCCCCCCCCGGTGGGCGATGATCACCGGGGTCTCTTCGGCGAAGAACTCGTGCTCGGGCCGCGGCTCGACCAGCGCCAACTGCACGCAGGCCGCCAGCACCACCAGCCCGAGCAGCACGCATGCGGCCCGCCCGACCTTCGATCTGGGCATGAGCTCACTCCTTTCTCCTTACGCGATCGATTAGCTCCATCATGTGCGGCTTCCTGCTTGAGGGGATGGTCCCGTCCCTTTCGCCGCGCCGTCAGCGGCCAGGGGCGGCGGTCTCGGCGAAGGCCTCGGCGGCCGCGATCAGCCCGGCAAACAGCGGGTGGGGACGCTCGGGCCGGGATGCGAACTCGGGGTGAAACTGGGTGCCCACGAACCAGGGGTGACCTTCCAGTTCCATGATCTCCACCAGGTCGCCACCCGGCCAGATGCCGACCGGCCGCAAGCCCCATCGCTCGAGGCGTACTCGATAGGCGGGGTTGACCTCCCAGCGATGGCGGTGCCGTTCCCTCACCTCTGCCGCGCCATAGGCTCTGCCCACCCGGGAGTCGGCCGCCAGAAGGCAAGGATAGGCGCCGAGCCGCATGGTCCCGCCCCTGGCCTTGACCCCCCGCTGTCCCGGCAACAGCGCCACCACGGGGTGAGGGGTGCGGCGGGCGAACTCGGTGCTGTGGGCATCAAGGCCACCCACGTTGCGGGCCACCTCGATCACCGCGCACTGCAGGCCAAGGCACAGTCCCAGAAACGGGACTTCCTTTTCGCGCGCGTACCTGACCGCGCGGATCTTCCCTTCGATGCCCCGCCGGCCGAAGCCGCCCGGGACGACGATGGCATCAACCCCGGCCAGTCGTGGATCGTCCTCCCCCACTTCCTCGGCCGGCACCCACTCGATGTCGACGGTCGCATGCCGGGCGGCGGCGGCGTGGGTCAGCGCCTCCGTCACGCTCAAGTAAGCGTCGGGCAGGGTCACGTACTTGCCTGCCAGCGCGATGCGCAATCGCCGGCGGGGTTCAAGCAAGCGGCCGACCATGGATTCCCACGCCCCCAGGTCGGGCGGAGTCGACCCGAGTCCCAGCAGGGAAGCGAGGCCGCGACCCAGGCCCTCCCCTACAAGGTGTAGCGGAAATGAGTAGATGGATGCGAGGTCGGGATTGGAGAATAG
>DBBB01000003.1 GCA_002291985.1 Firmicutes bacterium UBA995 | reverse complement strand
GAAGTCGAGGTTGAACCGCGCGGCGAAAGCCTTGCCCCGATCCACGGCGAGGTCTTCCCCGGGCAGGCCGGCATGGATGTAGATCATCCGGCGGTACTTCTCGAGGAGGACGCCGAAGACCCGGCCCGCTTTGTCGGCGCCCCATCGCTCCCCGTAACGTGCGTGGTCGGCCGGGAGGCTCCCGCAAGCCTCCACCCACCCCTTCGACAGGTAGTAGGTGCCGGCGCATTCGGCGGCCAACCGGCGGTAAGCTTCCTGCGAGCCCAGGAGCAAGGCGATGCAGTCATGAACCCTTGGCAGGGTGAGTCCCCCGCCCGCGGCCCGCAGGCCGGCGGTCGCCCCGCCACACAGCCCCATGGTCAGGGTAATGCGGTCATGGGGATTGGCGTCGATGAACCGCTGCAGCTGCCCCCTGAGCAATGACGGAGAACGATGCAGGGCCTCGTCCACGCGGTGAATCCGGCACTTGCCACCTGTGATCTCCTGGACGACTTCCGCCAGGGGTTGACAGGTTACCACCACATCCGGCCGTGCTCTGGCAAGACCCATGCCCATATCCTTAGCTCGGCGCCGACATTGGCGTCACGCCCCGCGAGCCTGAACTCGCTCGGGCGAGATGCCGATGGTGTGCATGGGGCAGACCTTCACGCACGCCTGGCAGTTGTCGCAGCGGGCATAATCGATGCGGGCCAGGTTATCGGCGAAGGTGATGGCTTCGCGGGGGCACTCCTTCACGCAGAGCCGGCAGGCGATGCAACCCACCGTGCAGACCTTGCGGACCACCGCTCCCCGGTCGCGGGAGTTGCAGCGAATGTGCACGCGGCGGGATGCGGGCGCCATGACGATCATGCCGCGGGGGCACGCCTTGACGCAGGCGGTACACCCGGTGCAGCGATCTCCCGACACCTCGGGCAAGTCATTGGCGTTCATGTGCATGGCGTCGAACCGGCACACCCGCACGCAGGTTCCCAGGCCCAGGCACCCGTAAGTGCAGCCCTTGGGGCCGCCGGCGATCAGCACCGCGGCACGGCAATCGGGGATCCCCGAGTAGACGGCGCGATCGGGCGCTTCGCTGCGGCTGCCCGCGCACAGCACCTGCGCCACCTCACGTTCCCGGGCCTCCACTTTCTTGCCCAGAATCGCGGCGAGCTGGAGGGCCAACGCCGGGCCGCCCGCCGGGCAGCCGTCCGGTCGGGCATCGCCGCGCGCCGCCGCCTCGGCAAAGGCCGAGCACCCGGCGTAACCGCAGGCGCCGCAATTGACCCCGGGCAGCGCGGCCTGGACCGCCTCGGTCCGGGGGTCCGCGTCGACGGCGAACTTGCGGGCGGCCACGGCAAGGAGGCCGCCGAAGGCCAGGCCCATCACGAACAGCGTTATCACCGCTGCAACCACCGGTCAACCTCCTTCAGGAGAAGAGGAAGTGGAACAGGTTCCGAAAGCCGAAGAAACCCACGGACATGAGGCCGGCCGAAATCAGGGCGATGGGCACGCCCTGCAGGGCGGCCGGCGTCTCCGCTACATCCAGGCGCTCGCGCACCCCGGCGAAGAGGACGATGGCCAGCGTGAAGCCAACGCCCCCGGCGAAACCGTTGACGCTGCTCTCCAGGAAACTGTAGTACTCCCGGACGTTGATGAAGGCGACGCCCAGGATGGCACAGTTGGTGGTGATGATCGGCAGGTAGATGCCGAGAGCCTGGTAAAGGGCAGGGCTGGTTTTCTGGATGACCATCTCGACGAACTGCACGAGCGAGGCGATGACCAGGATGTATACTACCGTCTGCAGGTAGTCGAGTCCGAGGGGCGTCAGCAGCCCGTGCTGGAAGATCCAGGTGATGGCGGACGCCAGGGTCATGACGAATATCACCGCCACCCCCATGCCCATGGCCGTTGACAGCCGGCGGGATACGCCCAGGAAGGGGCATATCCCCAGGAAGCGCATGAGCACGAAGTTGTTGACCAGGATGGCGGAGATGACGATGGCGACGAGATCGAGCGTCATGAGCGAGCCTCCTCGCGGCAGGCCGCGCGTCGGCTCCTGCGGCGCGTGGCCAGGTTGAGCGCCCCGACGATCAGGCCCAGCGTGACGAAGGCGCCGGGCGGCATCACCATGACCTGCGCGGGGTTGAAGGGTAATCCCGCCCCGAATACCCGCCAGCCGGCGACCACCAGGTTGGCGGTGCCCAGGATCTCCCGGATCGAGCTGATTATCACCAGGGCAAGGGTGAAGCCCAGCCCCATCCCCAGCCCGTCTACTACCGAGTTCAGGGCGGGTTTGCGTGAGGCGAAGGTCTCCGCCCGGGCCAGGATTATGCAATTGACCACGATCAAGGGGACGAAAATACCCAGGATCTGATGCATTTCCGGCAAGAAGGCGTTCATGGTGAGGTCGACTACCGTGACGAAAGTCGCGATCACCACGATGAAACAGGGGATACGCACCCGGGAGGGGATCAGGCCGCGAATCAGCGAGATCAAAAGGTTTGACCCGGTGAGCACGAAAGTCACCGCGACGCCCATCCAGAACCCGTTCATCACCGCCGTGCTGATGGCCAGCGCCGGGCACATGCCCAGGACCAGCCGCAAGAGCGGGTTTTCGGGGATTATGCCGTTGCGGAAGTCGTCCACGAGTTTACGCAGTCGAGACACCTCCTCGTCACCGGGCGCCGAGTGCGGCGTGCGCTTTCAGCCCGACATTCACGGCGTCCAGCACCGCCCTGGATGAGTCGGTTGCCCCCGTGATCGCCTGGACGTCGCGTCCGAAGGTCAGGGGGGGCCGGGCCGTGCCGGTGAACTGATCCAGGAACTCGCGCTCGGTGATCCGGGTACCCAGGCCCGGAGTTTCCCGGACCGCCCCCACCACTCGCACGGCGGCGACGCTGCCGGTGGCATCCACTGCCACCAGCACTTCTACCGGCCCGCCGTACCCGGCGGTGGTGACGCGGAAGACCACCCCGACCACGGCATCGCCGCGCCGGCCTTCGTGGACCTGGCCGATCTCGGGGAAAGCCGCGATCGCCGGCACGTCGCTGCGGTCGTGGAAGGTCTCGGCCTCGGGCAGGACCTCGCGGAGGCCTGCCGCCAGCGCCTCCGCCGCGCGGGCCGCGATCAGCTCGCTGGTGACCCCGTGCGTCAGCGTCAGGATGCCGGCGGACAGGGCGCAGACCGTGGCCAACACCAGGGGCAGCCTGAGAGATTCTTTCATCGCGTCTTGCCCCCCCCGAACTGAGTGGGCACGGTATAACGATCGAGGAGGGGCGCCGCCATGTTCATGATCAGGATGGAGAACGACACCCCTTCCGGATAGCCTCCGTACAGCCTGATGAGCACGGTCAGGAGGCCGCAGCCCGCGCCGAACCACACGCGGCCGACGGGAGTCACCGGGCCGCTCACGTAGTCGGTAGCCATGAAACAGGCGCCGAGCAGCAAGCCGCCGGACAGGACATGACCCAGGGGGTCGCCGGTGAACAGACCCTCGGGACCCAGCACCCAGGTCAGCAGGGCCACGGTGCCCACGAAGAATACGGGGATGTGCCACCGGATCACCTTGCGCACGAGGAGGTACCCGGCCCCGAGTAACAGGGCGGCGGCGCTCGTCTCGCCGATGGTGCCGGGGATCCAGCCCCAGAACAGCTCGGCGTACGAGGGGAAACGTTGCAGGATCTCCGGATCTTTCAAGATCGCCAGGGGAGTGGCGCCGGTCATCGCCTCGAGCGTCCAGTCACCGGGTTTGACCCAGGTGGTCATCAAGCCCGGCCAGGCGGCTACCAGAAAGGCCCGGGCAGCAAGCGCCGGGTTCAGGAAGTTGGAGCCCAGTCCGCCGAAGAACTGCTTCACCACCCCGATGGCAAAGGCGGAACCGACGGCGGCCAGCCAGAGCGGCGCCCCGGGCGGCAGGTTCAGCCCAAGGAGCAGCCCGGTGACGGCCGCGCTGAGATCGCCCACGCTGGAGGGCCGACCCAGGAGCCGCTGGGCGATGGCCTCGGTCGCGACGGCCGCAATCACGGCGGTGGCGATCACCGCCAGCACCCGGGGGCCGAACAGGTTGATGCCGCCTATGGTGGCGGGTACGAGGGCGATCAGCACATCCCGCATCAGCCGATCGGTGCGGGTGGGCGAGAAGAGGTGAGGCGGAGCGGAAACGACCAGGATGTCCTGGCGGGCGCTGTCGACAGCGTTGTCCTTCAAACTCGATCTCCTCCCGGACAGATGGTCGCTAGCGGCCGACCCGCCGGCCCCTCAACTCGCCTTTTGCCAGTCTTATCGCGTGCACCAGCGGTCGCCGCGCCGGGCAAGCCCAGGCGCAGGCGCCGCACTCGATACAGTCCATCACGAACAACTCCCGGGTCCGCTCGTAGTTGCCCACCCGCACCTGGGCATCGTACTGCAGGGGTAGAAGACGCATGGGACAGGACTGCGCGCAGCGCCCACAGCGGATACAAGGCGTGCTCACCACCGGGGGGCTCTCCCGCCGCCCGAGGACGAGGATGCCGGTGGTCGCCTTGATTACCGGGACATCGGTGTTGGCCTGGGCGACGCCGGTCATGGGCCCGCCCATGACCACCCGGGCGGCCGGTTCGCCAAGACCTCCCGCCGCCTCGATGGCTGCGCCGAAAGTGGTCCCGATTCGTAGCAGCAGGTTGGCGGGCTCCCGCACCGGCCGTCCCGTAACCGTGACCACCCGCTGAAGGAGGGGCATGCCCCGGTACACGGCATCCGCCACCGCCACCGCCGTCCCCACGTTGCTGACCAGTACGCCCACGTCCATGGGGAGTCCCCCGGAGGGGATTTCCCGGTTCAGAACGGCTTTGATCAGGTGTTTCTCCGACCCCTGGGGGTAGCGGGTAGGGAGCAGGATTAGCTTGATGCCGGCGTCATCGGCCCAAGGCCGCAGTGCCTCCAGCGCGTTCGCCTTGTTGCTCTCGACGGCCACATAGCCCCCCGTTACCCCGACCGCCTTCATCAACAGGCGCAGGCCGAGCAACGCGTCCGCCGGGCGTTCGAGCATCAGCCGGTGGTCGCCGGTGAGGAAGGGCTCACACTCGCAGCCGTTGAGGATGTACGTGTCAATGTTTCGATCGGGAGGAGGAGAGAGCTTGGTCCGGGTGGGGAAAGCGGCCCCTCCCAACCCGACGATCCCCGCCTCATGGACCGCTTGCCGGATCTCCTCCGGCGACAGCGAATCCACCGTACCCCGGGGTTCAACGGTGGTGGCCAGTTCGTCCTCGCCATCGCCCTCGATGGCCACGGCCATGACCTCGCGGCCCAGCGGATCGGGGCGGGGTTCGACCGCCGTGACCTTGCCGGAGATGCTTGCATGGATGGGCGCCGATAACGGGCCGACGGCCTCGCCGATCTTCTGCCCGACGGTCACCCGCTCGCCCCGGGCTACTCGTGGTTCGCAAGGACTACCCGTGTGTTGCCAGAGGGGTATCACGACCCGGTCCGGCAGGGCCGGGCGGAGGATCGGTCGCGACGCCGTGCGTTCCTTGTTTTCGGGGGGATGGATCATCCCCACCAGTGGTCCAGGTCGCCATCGCGCCATGCTTGATCTCCTCCCGAAGCCGTCGGGCCACGGCCATCAAGCGGCCGCGGAACGGCGCGAGGTCGTGGTCACTACAAGTGTTATCCTAACGAAATTCTCGCGTATTGTCCAGGGTAGGACTTGCCTCACGAAGATCCAGGCGGAATCGCATTCGACTTCGTCAGTCCGTGGCGATCACCTCCTGCCCTGGCGAGGAAGATGCGGCGGACAGGAGAGTGGGCTTACCCTGCTGAGGAAGGAAGCGGGATGATCGACCGGCCGGTGCCCCCCGGAGGCACCGTGGACGGCAGTTGCGACACGGCAGTACACTACACAAACGTCTTTGCAATCGCCAGGATGGCGGAGCACGTTCGTGGCGTCATTCGGGACGTCAGCACAGGCGTTGACCCTTCGGAAGTGGTAGAGCGTATAGCCGCGTTACCGAGAACCGCTGAGCATAAGCGTTACCGCAGACACTACAGCTTTGCGTCCAAGTTCGCCCACTTCTTCATCGACGCGCAGCGCTTTCCCATCTACGACCACTACGCCGTTGCGATGGTCAGGCGCCACCTGGGCCGGGGCGGTCTGGTTGGCGACAGCGACCACGCCTACAAGTCCTTCGTGGCCAACTTCGGAAAACTCCACACGCTGACCGGCTTCGAACTCACCATCCGCGAACTGGACAGGTATCTGTGGCTCGCCGGCCAGTACCGGGAGTGGACCAGGCGACCGACAACGGCCATCAACTCGGAACTGCGGCGGCTGTTCGAGTCACCCTTGCCCGCAGCTCTTGCCGATCTGAGGACGCTGGTCGGGTCCTGACACACCAGATGGGGGGAAGCAGAAGAAGTCAGTCGCTAGTTCTTGCCAGAGAAGGCTGAATAGTTGCCCCGCGTCAGGCTCTTTCGCGTCTGCGATGTAGCGCTGTAGTGTTAGGCCGAGGACGAGACCTTAGCTTACATGGCGCTACCCGAGTCCCACCGAAGGCGGAATGCGCTCGACCAATCCCCTGGAACGAGTGAACAAGGAGTGAAACGTCTAAGAAGGTGGTGGGGGTATTCCCCGTCCCGGCCGCCGTGCAGTGTCTCTTAGGCACGGTGCTGATCGAGATCGATGAGGATTGGCAGGCAGCCGACAGGAGGTACTTCACGTTTGCCGTCGAAATCCGGCCAGAGACGGAGCCTGCGCAGACAGGCGTGACTGCACCAGGATGAAGGGGGGACTGGTGGAGACTAGTATGCGATGAATTTACACTGCCTGACGAAATATGACCCCTCGAAGCGCAAGTGCCTCAAGGTGGTTACTGTCCGCTCAAGCGCTATTGGGGAAGGCTCATCAAGGTTGAGTCAGGATGGGAGAGCGAGATGACTCAAGACCCGCGTGGGCGTGTTGAGGAGATACTTGCAGCGATAGAAGCGGCGCGGAAGGCTGAGAGACTTTCCCGACACCAGCTTGCGGACCGGTTGGGGATACCATTCGATACTTTCCGAAGGTGGTTCCGGGCGGGTACTCCAGGGCGTCCGTCACCAGGCCACCTCTCGACTTGAGTCGTACATTGGTGCGGCTAGTCGGGATAGCGCAGGCTGGAGTGCTGTATGGGATGCAATACGAAGCTGGTGGAAAACCCAACACCGCTATGCTTCGACATCTGACCTCGCCAGGGAAATTGGCTGGGAATCAGAGCATCTTCATCAGTCATTGACCGAGGGCATGATGCCACCTCGTTTGGTGATGGAACGTCTCGCTGAGGAACTTCGCATTGCCACCCCGAAGTCTCCGCCTGATCTCGGGGATGCCGCGACCCGCACAGAGCGCCTGAGGTTGCTCCTCATACTCCTCTACGATGAGCTTGCATGGTTCCGCGATGGTCCGCAAGAAGTCCGCAATGTCCTGCGCGCTGAGCTGGACGCCTTCGATCTCGGCTACCTGTCCACCCTCTTGGCGATGTTCTCCGACGAGGGCAAGTTCAGGAGGTGGCTCGCGGCCACCACAAACCGTTTTGCCGCCTTTCAGCGGAAGGGGACCCGCGAGTGACACGCGAGGTCCCGATACGGCTCAACGTCGGCAGCGCCCTCCGGCAGCTTGGGACAGTGTATCGAAACCCCGCCGACGCGCTAAAGGAGCACATCAGTAACGCAATCGATGAACACTTGAAGGCTCAGGACGAAGGGAGTGCGTCGACTCACTGCGATGTTGTGTTCACAGTCTCCAAACAAAACATCACGATTGAATACCCGTACGGCATGGACAGACGCGAGTTTGAGACCGCGTTGCAGCGTGTTGCCGACTCTGCCAAGAAATCGCGTGGTGTTGGCCAGATAGGTCGACTCGGAATTGGGCTCTTCAGTTTCCAGCAGATTGGACGGAAGTGCGTCTTCTTGTCTAAGAAATCTCCAACCGATGATACGATCTGCGTGACCTTGAAGGAGGGCGCAGACAAAGCGCAATTCGATAGCGCGCGGAGGCGCGACGCTCTGGAGAGGCCGGGAATCCGAATTCATATCACAGAGTTGAAGTCTGATCCGACCAAGGTTCGTGGCCCTCTTTCACCGGAAGTCCTTCGCCAGATCTTCACTCAGAAGTTTGATGACTACATGAGGAAGGGGTGGCTTCGGGTCAAGATTC
>DBBB01000166.1 GCA_002291985.1 Firmicutes bacterium UBA995 | reverse complement strand
GGCTAGTCCAACCAATATCCGGACAGGGGCTGACGGCGTGACCGCGGCGATGACCCGACTGCGCCAGATACTCGAAAGCATGCATACCGTCCTGGTGGCCTATTCCGGCGGGGTGGACTCCACTTTTCTCCTGGACGTCGCCGTGGAAGTGCTGGGCAAGGGGGTCACGGCGGTCACGGCCCTGTCGCCCACTTACCCTGCAAGCGACCTGGAGTCGGCACGGCGGGGCGCCCTTCGCCTCGGCGTCCGGCACCTGACCATCTCGACCCGGGAACTGGACGACCCCGGTTTTTGCTCCAATCCTCCCCAGCGATGCTATCACTGCAAGCGCGAACTGTTTACTCGCCTGCTCGCCATGGCCGGCGAAGAGGGGATAGCCTGGGTGGCCGATGGCTCCACCGAGAGCGACCTGGCCGACTTCCGACCCGGCGCAAGGGCCGCTCGAGAGCTGGGCATACGCAGCCCGTTGCTCGAGGCGGGACTTTGCAAGCCGGCGGTGCGACGTCTATCGCGGGACCGGGGTCTGGACACGTGGGACCGGCCGGCGATGGCTTGCCTGGCCAGCCGTTTTCCCTACGGACAGTCCATAGATCTCGAGGCCCTGACCCGGCTAGGCGCGGCGGAGGAAGCCCTTCGCTCTCTGGGCTTTCACCAGGTGCGAGTCCGCCATCACGGCCGCTTGGCGAGCATCGAGGTGGGGCGTGAGCAGATGGAAGAACTGTTCGCCGTGCGGGACGAGGTGGTGGACCGCCTGCGGGCGATCGGCTATGTCTGGGTGTGCCTCGATTTGCGGGGATATCGCAGCGGCAGCATGAATGAGGCTTTGAGCGCAGAGGAGCTAAACGGATGAAAGACGCGGAGGCATTTGACGCCCGGGCAACCGCCGTCCGGCTGGCGGGATGGATACGGCGACGGGTACGTTCGGCCGGGGCGGTCGGAGGGGTATTCGGGCTGAGCGGAGGACTGGATTCGGCCGTGGTGGCCTGCCTGGTTCATCGGGCCTTTCCTCATTCGACGCTGGGCCTGATCCTGCCGTGTGAGAGCGACCCGCGCGACGTCGATTTGGCGCAAGCAGTCGCCCGCAAGCTGGCCGTGCCCGTGCGGATCATCGACCTCGAACCCGCCTATCGGGCGCTGCTGGGCGAGATGGGGCAAGGGGATGAAAGCGCCGACCAGCGTTTGCCCCGCGCCAACCTGAAGTCGCGACTGCGCATGACCTGCCTTTACTATCACGCCAACCTCCTCAACTACCTGGTGGTGGGCAGCGGTAATCGCTGCGAACTTGAGCTGGGGTACTTCACGAAATACGGCGACGGGGGGGTGGACTTGCTACCCCTGGCGCGCCTGGTGAAGAGCCAGGTCCGGAAGCTGGGGCAACAGCTCGGGGTGCCGCCCGCGGTGCTCGAACGTCCGCCGACGGCCGGGCTATGGCCGGGACAGACGGATGAGGGGGAACTCGGCCTAACCTACGCGGAACTCGATGCTTACCTGTTGACGGGAGGAGGACCCCGCCGGGTGGCCGACCGGGTCGGGGCCCTCTCCCGGCGTGGCCGGCACAAGCGGCAGGCGCCGCCCATGCCGAGACGCTAGGTGGGGTGGAGGCATGGCCGGTCACTCGAAGTGGGCCAACATCAAGCGCCGCAAGGCCCAGGTGGACGAGCAGAAGGGCCGGGTGTTCTCCCGGCTGTCGCGGGAGCTCTCGGTGGCCGCCCGGCAGGGCGGTCCCAACCCCGAGGCCAACCCCCGGTTACGCGAAGCGATCGCCAGGGCCCGGGAAGCGAACATACCCGTCGCCAATGTGCAGCGGGCCATCCTCAAGGGGACCGGGGAACCGGGGGGCGCCCAACTGGAAGAGTCGCTGTACGAGGGGTACGGTCCGGGAGGTATCGCCGTCCTGGTAGAGACGGTCACCGACAACCGGAGGCGGACGACGGCGGCCGTGCGGCACGTGTTCGCCCGGCACGGAGGCAGTCTGGGAGAAGCCGGTTGCGTGGTCTGGATGTTCGACCAGAAGGCCCTGATCACCGCTGCCCGGACGGTTGATGAGGAGCGGATGCTCGCGGCGGTACTGGACGCGGGCGCCGAGGACCTCGGCCCGAGGGAAGACGACTACCTGATCACCGCCGGCCCTGGCGACGTGGAACGGGTACGGACCGCCCTGGAAGCCGGGGGCATCGCCGTCAAGGAGGCAGAAGTGACCTTCGTGCCCCGCGTGACCGCGCGAGTCTCCGGAGAGCAGGCCGAACAGGTTGGGGAGCTGCTGGAGGAACTCGACGCACTCGAGGACGTACAGCGAGTGCATGCCAATGTCGAGGAGGAATGACCGCCGCGGGGCCCGGGCAAGCCGGGGCCCCGCAGCGTGAGGCGACGTGCTAGCGTGACGCTCCTGGTTTGCGCGTCCCGGCTAAGCCGAGGGCAAGCCGATTGCGGTCGCAGGCGTAGTAAGAAGTTGCGGCCAGATACAGCACGGTCGTATAGACCGGTACCAGCAGCATCCGACCGAGCAACCGCATGGGCAAGAGCACCAGGATCGCGCGATCGAGCAGCAATGACAGGAAGAACGTCTGGAGGACCACGGCGACGACCAGGTCATTGAGGAGCACGGTAGCGCCGAGATCCCGCCAGCGATAAGGCGCCCGGGCGTACATCCGGATGAGCAGCGGGGGCAAGATGCCATGAAGCGCGGACGTGAGGGTCAGGGGTGGGAAGTAAGCTCCGCCGAAGGGGTTGATCGGGAAACCGATCAGGTCGGCGAGGGCACCCACCGTGCCTCCGGCTACGGGACCAAACAGCAACCCCGACAGGATGATCGGCACCTCGCCGAAAGACAATCGCAGGGCGCCGACCCCGCTCATCGGCACCATCACGGCGAAGAAACGGGTGAGGACCACGCTGGTGGCGGTAAGCAATCCCAGGTAGGCAAGGGTGCGGGTTCGAATCACCATCTTCACCTCCCTTCTCTTCGGGCGGCAGACGCCCCACCGAAGAAAAGGGAGGTTCACTACCTCTTCCCTTCGAGTAGCAGCGGACGCGACACCTGCACCGCAGGCCGAACGGCCTTTCGTTCAGGGGCGACTTCCCATCCCCTGACACTTGACGCGCAGTGCCTACTCTGCCTTCGCCGACCATTTTATCAGGTTGTTGTCCGGTAGGCAATACGTACGTACGGCGACGCCTCTCCCACCGGGGGAGGTCGCCAAGGAGGCGATGATCATGGCCTGGGTTCCCCGACCGTCAGCAATCCGCCGCTACTATCTGCTGGTGCCGGTGGCCGCGTTTACCGTCATCTGGGTGACCCTGCTCCTGGTGACCGGACGGGGCATGTGGACGGCGCGCCCCATTGAGACCATCAGCGTGGCCGGCGTCGTATACGCCGTCGAGCCACCGGGCGAGGCGGATCCTGGCGCCGAACCCGTCCTCCTGGAGATCCAACTGACGCCCAGATCCACCTTGCGACGCCCCGATGCCGAGCCGGGCTACTGGCTGGTGAATCGCCCCCTCGGCGGTACCGCCCAGGTCGAGCTGGGGGAAACCACCCTTCTGGCCAGGCTCGGGGCGAGCCAGTTGCTGGTGGTGGCCAACCTGGGCTACTGGATGCTGCTCCCCTTCCTCGGGCTCCTGTGTCTGCTGGCCACTTACGTCCTGGAGGGCGGGGACGAGCCGGACACGAGGCTGACCGTGGTGCGGGTGGGGCTGGCCATCCTCACCCTGGCTGCGCTGGTGCCGGGCATACCCGGGATGCTCTGGATGCTCAACCGGTTCGTGCGGGGTTTACCTGCGCCTTGAACTCGCATGCCCCGGGATCGCCGCGGTGATACTACCGAAAGGTCGCGCGGCGGGAGACGGTGGCGGGTTGGACGCGGGAGCGCCTGGCGGCGGCCATTCCCGACCGGCAAGTCCGGGAGTTCCGCCCGAACTCGGCCCTGCTCGTGCGGGTTTCGCGATGAAGGGGTGCTCGCCCAACTCGAAGGCATCGAAGACTAGCCGTCCTTTGCCGGGTTCGCTCGCAAGGATTACGGCCGAGCCCCGTGGAAGTACCGCGGCGGGGATCGGATCATGTTGGCCATGGGTATTGACCCGGGCACTGCCCGCACCGGTTACGGGGTGGTCAAGACCTCCGGGGGGCGCCTCCGGGTGGTCGATCACGGAGTCATCAACACGCCTACCGAATGGCCCACACCCAGGCGTCTTTCCGCCATCCATCAGCAGTTGAGTTCGTTGATCGCCGATCACCGACCGGCGGTGGTGGGGCTGGAAGAGGTGTTCTTCGGCCGTAATGCCCGTAGCGCCCTGACGGTAGGGCAGGCCCGCGGGGTGGCCATCCTGGCGGCAGAGACGGCGGGTGTTGGGGTCATGGAGTGCACGCCCGCGCAAGTCAAGCAGGCCGTCACCGGCTATGGGAAGGCGGACAAGCGGCAGGTGAAGTTCATGGTCCAGGCCATCCTGGGACTGGGTCAAGGGGATCTCCAGACCGACGCAGCCGATGCGCTGGCTACGGCCATATGTTGCCTGCACCACTGCCAGGGAGGGCAGCCGGCATGATCGGCTTCCTGCGGGGGAAGATTGCGGCGACGGCCCCGTCCATCGTGGTGATCGACGTGGGGGGGGTGGGCTACCGGGTGACGGTGTCGGCCGACACCTGCTCCCGCCTGCCGGCGCCAGGAGAAGAAGCCGTGCTTCAGACCGTGCTCTGCCTTCGCGACGACGGCATGGAGCTTTTCGGTTTCGCCGAGCCCGAAGAAGCGCGGCTGTTCGAGACCTTGCTCAAGGTGACGGGAGTGGGGCCACGCTTGGCGATGAACCTCCTCGGGACCTTGAACCCGCGGGACTTCATGGAAGCGGTGCTGTTCGAAGACGTGGCGGCGCTGGCCCGGACGCCGGGAGTGGGTCGCAAGATCGCGCAGCGACTGGTATTCGAACTCAAAGAAAAGCTGGCCGACTGCGTCCCCGGGGTGGACCTGCCGGCCCTCGGCCGGCGCTCAGGGTTGGACCGGACGACGGAAGTGATCGACGCTTTGATGGCGCTGGGCTATGACCGGGCCGAGGCCGGCAAGGCGTTTGAACGAGCTGCCCGGGCTTTGGGGGCGGACGCTGAGACTTCCGCGTTGCTCAAGGCCAGTCTGAAGCATCTGTAAGGCGGGAGAGTCGATGGCCGAACCGGGGGAGTACAGGATAACGTCGGGTCGAAGGGCGGACGACGAGAGCCAGTTCGAGTTAACCTTGCGACCGCGACGGCTGACCGAATATGTAGGTCAGGCACGGGTGGTGGAGAGTCTCGGTATCTTCATTCGCGCGGCGGTGGAGCGGCGCGAACCGCTCGACCACGTCCTGCTGTATGGTCCGCCCGGGCTGGGCAAGACCACCCTTGCCCACATCATTGCCGGGGAGCTGGGCGTCGCGGTACGAGCGACCTCGGGCCCGGCCGTGGAGCGTGCGGGCGATCTGGCGGCGATCCTCACCAATCTGGGCGATCGAGATGTCCTGTTCATCGATGAGATCCACCGCCTGAATCGGACGGTGGAGGAGATACTGTACCCCGCCATGGAGGACTTCTCCCTCGACATAATCATCGGCAAGGGCCCGGGGGCGCGTTCACTTCGACTTGACCTGCCACGGTTCACCTTGATCGGCGCCACCACCCGGCCCGGTCAGCTCACCTCGCCGCTGCGTGACCGATTTGGGGTGGTCAGCCGCCTCGAGTATTATTCCTCGGCGGAACTCGAGCAGATTGTCCGGCGGTCGGCGCTCATTCTCGATACGGCACTCGCCGAGGAAGCAGCCCGGGAGATTGCCCGGCGGGCCCGGGGCACGCCCCGGGTGGCGAACCGGCTGTTGAAAAGGTTGCGGGACTTCGCGCAGATCCGGGCGGACGGCGTGATATCGTTGCCCGTCGCCAACGATGGCCTCGAATTGCTTGAAGTGGACGGTCTCGGACTGGATCGGGTGGATCACAAGCTACTCCGGTCGCTAGCCGACCTCTTCGACGGGGGACCGGTGGGAGTGGAGACCATTGCCGCGACCATCAGCGAGGAGGTCCAGACCATAGAGGACGTGTACGAGCCCTACTTGATGCAGCTCGGCTTCATCAAGCGGACGCCGCGCGGCCGGATGTTGACCGGTACGGCCTACCGTCACCTCGGGTTACCCCAGCCGCGACTGCCGGCGCCTCTGTTCGACGAACAGCCGTGATCGAGATACCCCCCCATAGACGATCGGCCATCACGAATATCTGATTCAGGATGGTGGATGGGTTGGCCCGGCGGGGCAAAGCAGGTGCGCGTGAAGCAAGACCTGCGGGCCTGACCGAGAATCTCATGGCCGAGGCGCGCCGAGGCAATGCCCAGGCCAGGGAGACCCTCCTCAGGCAGTATCAGCCTTTCGTACTGCGGGTGGCCGGCCAGGTAACCCGTCGCCGCTTGGAGCCCGGCCGCGATGACGAGTTCAGCATCGGGTTGGCGGCTTTCAACGAGGCCATCGACCATTATCGTGACGAGCGTGGCGGGGGGTTCTTCGCCTTCGCCGAGCAGGTAATACGCCGCCGGCTGGTCGACCACTACCGCAAGCAGCGACTTGCCCGGCGAGAGGTCCCCTTGAGTTCCATTGACGACCCGGTGCAGGGCCCATCGCGCCTTCCCGAAGTGCGGGAGGCAATTTTGGCCCATCGGGCCGAGGCAGAAGCCGGGGAACGCCGGGAAGAGGTGTTGCGCTACCGGGAACTGCTGCAGGACTATGGGGTTCGTCTTGCCGATCTGGTGCGGGCGGCTCCGCGTCACGCGGATACGCGACGAAGCGCGCTGCGGGCTGCCCGGACCCTGGCGGAGGATCCGGCCCTGGCGGGGTTCCTTCGCGAACGACAGGCGGTGCCGCTGAAGATGCTGGCAGAGCGTTCGGGAATGAAACGCAAGACCCTGGAACGCCACCGCAGGTACATTGTGGCCACGGCGCTCATCTTGTTGGAAGATTTCCCCTATCTCAAGAGCTATCTCTTGCGGGAGTGATCGGCATGGGCAGGGAGTCAACCGGCAGGGGAATGGTGCTCGAAGTCCGCGGTCGTTCAGCACTCGTGCTGGCTGACGGCGGGGAGTTCCGGTGGGTGCCGCTCAAGGGGCAGCGGGGAGGTCTCGGCGGCGAGGTCCAAGTCCTCCGGAGGCAATCATTGGCGCTACGACCGCTGTTGCGACCGGCGCTCGCGATGGCTGCCCTGGTCACCCTCATGTTAATGGTGCCTCGTCTGGGCGCGCCCGGGCCGATAGCGGCCCGGATCTCCCTCGACATAAACCCCAGTTTCGAGTTGGCGGTTGACGCCCGGGAGCGAGTGGTGGAAACCGTCGGCGTCGATGGCAGCGGGAGGCAACTGGTGAGGGCGGCGGGTACCGTCCGGGGACGGGACCTGGGCGCCGTCCTTGAACGCTTGCTACGGGCGGCGTACGAGCACCGGTACCTCGACCCCGCAGGCCCTAATGTGGTCGTGCTGGCCGTGACGTCTTTTCTCCCCGGGCAAGAACGGGTGGCCGGCGGGATCGAGGCGCTGGGTGAGCGGGTAAAGATGGCGGCCGGCCGTGAGCTTACGGGCGCCGGGGGAATCACCCTGGCCTCCTTGCAGGTAAGCCAGGCGGTGTGGCAGGAGGCGCGAGCGGTCGGGCTCTCGGCAGGTCGCTTTGCCGTCCTCCTCCGGGCACAGGAGCGGGGGCTCAAGCTCGAGGTGGAGGATGTCCGCCAGGGCAGGCTGGGAGAGGCAATCGGCAAGGCGGGAGGCCTGGCGGAGGAAGTGATGGCGGGGGACGACCCGCCCGGGGTACTCGAAGATCTGGCCGAGAAGTTCCGGGAGCGCAATCGCACCCGCCGCCCCGGACGAGATCCGGGGAAAGATGAGGAGAAAGATGATGAGGACGAGCGGCCCGAGGATGAGGACGGAGATGAGCGACACGAGCGGCCGGGCCGGCCGGATGATGAGGTAAATGGTGAGGATGAGCGGGAACAGGGGGGCGCAGAGGAGGGCGAGGGGCGCAAGCAGGACGTTCAGCGTCCCGGGGGTGCGGGGGACCCAGGGGAGGAAATAGATGAGCGCGGCCCCCCTGCCCGACCCGGGCGGGACCGCGAAGACCGGCCGCAGCCCCCCGGCCGAGGCAGGCGCGGACCCGGTGAACGAGAGGAGGAGGGCGAGGATCGCGGCGGGGACGAGGATGATAAGGACAAAGAGAACAAAGGGATGAAGAGGTAAAGGGCCGGTGAACCGCAGCCTCGCGGCCGGACCCGCTGAGACCTGCAGGGAATACTGCACATCCCTGGCGCGAAACGAGCGTGTTGACCTGGCGTGTCGATGACCATGGTATACTATACCCATGAAACTGTCAGAGTCCCGTGTCGAGCGGGTGCTGGCGTCCCCCGTTGGTACCCGGCGCGCAAGTGCGTGAGACCGGTGCCCCCGCCGGGCAACATACCGCCAACCTGCAGTTCGATCTGATGACCGGCGCCGTCGCCGGGCCTCGCCTGGGCCGGCTGGTCACTTCCCGGGGTGAGGTGGCCACGCCCGCCTTCATGCCCGTCGGCACACGGGCGAGCGTGAAGACCCTCACCCCGGGCGAAGTGAAGGGGTTGGGCGCCCAGCTTGTTCTCGTCAACGCCTATCACCTCTATCTACGACCCGGCGGGGAGACCATACGGGCGGCGGGCGGGATTCACGCCTTCATGGGCTGGGACGGCCCCGTCCTGGCCGACAGCGGCGGTTATCAGGTATTCAGTTTGGCCAGACTGTGTTCGGTGGACCAGCAGGGGGCGACGTTCCACTCGCACGTGGACGGCTCGGTGCACGCCCTTTCGCCGGAGAAGGTGATGGAGATCCAGGGGGCGCTCGGGGCGGACATCGCCATGCCGCTGGACGTATGCGTGCCGTACCCTTGCGAGCGGTCCCAGGCCCGCCGCGCGGTCGAACTGACCGCGGACTGGGCAAGGCGGTCGCGGACGAGTGTTTCGCCGCGCCAGGCGCTCTTTGCGATCGTCCAGGGCAGTACCTACCCGGACTTGCGGCGAGCGGCGGCCCGCGACCTGGCGGACCTGGATTTCCCGGGGTATGCGCTCGGCGGGCTGTCCGTCGGCGAGCCCAGGCCGGCGCTGTATGCGATGCTGGAGACGACCCTACCGGAGTTGCCGGTGACCAGACCTCGCTACCTGATGGGGGTCGGTGCGCCCCTCGACCTGATCGAGGCCGTCGCCCGGGGGGTGGACATGTTCGACTCCGTGTATCCCTCCCGGGCCGGCAGGCACGGCACGGCGCTGACTCGCGACGGCCCCATCAGTCTTCGCGCCGCCCGCTTCCGTCGCGACTTCCGTCCCATCGCCGAGGATTGCGTGTGTCCTGCCTGTCAAGGTTTCTCCCGGGCATACCTGCGCCACCTGCTGGTGGCCGGAGAGGTGCTGGGACAGCGTTTGGCCACGGTGCACAACCTCCAGTTCACGCTCCACCTCCTGGCAGACGCCCGGAGGGCCATTGCCGCCGGCCAATTCGACAACTGGCGCGAAGTGCAAATCCAGCGTTACCGGGAAGGTAAATCGACGGCGGCGGCAGAATGACCTGAGAGACGAGACCAGGGAGGTGTTGATGTCGTGCAGCAACCGACAGCGTCGAATCTCGCTTTTTTTCTGCCCCTGATCGCCATGGTTGCCGCCATGTACTTCCTCGTGTGGCGGCCGCAGTCCAGGCAACAAAAGCAGCGGAGGGCAATGCTCGAAAGCCTGAAGAAAGGCGACCGGGTGGTGACTATCGGCGGGATTCACGGGGTGATCACCGCGCTCAAGGAGCATTCGGTGAACATCAAGGTAGCCGAGAAGGTGGAACTGGAATTCGACCGCTCCGCGGTGGGGCAGATCCGCGGGAAGGGCGGGGAGTCCTGAACTCCTGAACGCCCCCCCGTCCCCGGGGTGTCAAACGATGCACGGTGCCGGGCCAGACCGGCGCCGACTGTCGAGGTGGTATGAACCGTGGCAGAAATGGACCCTTGCTCTATCGGCCCCGGCCCGGCGGGCTTGCTTCCCCCTTCCGCCGCATCCTGCGGGGTCGTACTTCCCCGCAAGGGAGAGGGCCTGGTAGAGGGGCGCATTGTCGGCGAGCAGGCGGCCCTGGAAGTGATGGCCCGGGAGCTGCTGACCCGCAAGCATCCCACCGTATTCCCCGGTCCCCTGGTGTTATGGGATTGGCGTGATGGCGTCTCGCCCAAGGCGGCGGCGGTGCTCGAGCTGGCGGAGGAGATTCCCGGCGTGCAGATCATACCCATGCCGGATTACCGACCCATCTATCCCAAGATCGACCCCGAGGCGGTCATCAACCCGTGCCATCCGAACCTCACCATCTGGCACAATAAGATTGAGGTTTGTGTCTTCGTGGGAGTTCACTGTCACTATGCTAACATCACCCTGCGGATGATCCGGGCCGGCACCAACTGCTACACGGTTACCCTGTGTCACTCCGCCGGCCATGAGGACTCGATGGCCTCCCTCCCGTTCTGCGGCGCCGAACAGGTGCGCGCTCTCACCGGTACCATCCGGCGTCTGAAACGGCAGGGGTTGCGTCCGCTCCACGGGGAAGCTCGCGGGATCCGGTTGACCGGGGCGCAGCAGGCCGTACAGGAAGGGCTGGTGTGGCAGCACGGGGATGGCGCCTGAGCGGGCGCCGCGGCATCGCGCGGCCGCCCCTTCATGCCGGCAAGCCAGGGTATTACGGGAGGAATCCACCGTGGATGGTGCAGGGAATCAGCGTGTCGTCACGCCTGAATACATGTTCTTCGAGGCCCCCCGCACGAGATCGTACATCACCGGCAGCGAGGCAGCCAACGAGGCCGTACGCCGGGCCAACGTGGATATCGCCATCGCCTATCCCATAACCCCCCAGAGCGAAACCATGCAGCAAGTGGGGGAGTTGTACGGTGAGGGATATCTCAAGGACTACTACCGTGCCGAAGATGAAGTCGGCGCTTTTTCGGCCATCTCCGGCGCATCGCGGACGGGCGTCCGTTGCCTGACGGCTTCCTCGGGCCCGGGACTCATGCGTGGTCTGGAGGTCATCGCCTCGTGGCCCGGGCATCGCCTGCCGCTCGTCTTCCTGATCATGTGCCGGGCGATCAATGCGCCCCTTTCCATTCAGCCGGACAACCTGGAACTGGGGTACATGCTGCTGACGGGGAACATCGTGCTCCATGCCGAAAACCAGCAGGACTTCTTCGATTACACGCTTGCCGGGTTTGTCATCTCGGAGAAGTGCGAGGTCACCCTGCCCGTGGCCGTCGCCGTGGATGGTTTCTTCGTCACCCATGCCCGGGGATGGGTGGAGATGCCCTCCGCCGAGCTAAAACTCCCCGGCAGGGATGGCTACAGCGAAGCCGTGCCGATGATCGATAACGAAAACCCGCCCATCCGCATTGCCCGGGATGCGCCCATACAGAAGAGCAACTTCATCAGCTACCAGATGCATGCGGCCTGGCAACAGGAGGTCCATGCCGCGCAGGAGAGGGCGCGCCCCTGGGTTGCCAGGTATCTCGACGAACTCATCGAGGTAACCAATCCCGAGGCGGAGACCATGATCGTGGCCTCGGGCAGCGCGGTCTCCCAGTCCCGGGAAGCGCTCCGCCGGGCGGAAGAGATGGGAACGAAGCTCGGCCTCATCAAGATCAAGTCCTTGCGTCCCTTCCCTCGCGAGGAATTGCGTCAGGCCTGCAGGAATGCCAAGCACATCATCGTCCCCGAGTTCAACTGCGCCGGGTGGCTGAACCGGGAAGTGCGCGCGACCCTGTATGGCTGCGCGGACCTGCACATTGCCGACGGGCCCAGGGTTTTCGGGGGCATCACCATGCCCACGGAGATGATCCTCGAGTGGGCCTGCCCGGGGAAGCAGGGACGCTGATGACGGGATGATGTGTTTGAGGCCATTCACAGGACGAGGTGTCAGGCGATGGCATTGAGGACCCTGCAAGTGGCGCCCGGGTTTATGCGTTTCATGCCCAAAGAGTACCAGGACCTTGTCGAAAACGGCCCGTTCGGACGCCAGGTCAAGCTGTCCGACGTCGGCACGTTCAAGGAGATACTCGAGGAACATCCGATGTGCGAAGGGTGCGCCATGGCGTTCTTCATCCGCCTGGCACTCATGGGGCTGCCCAACCCCGAGCACACCATCATGGTCGGCACCGCCGGTTGCGGGCGCATGGCCCTGTCGCAGGCGGCGATACCGTTCGTCTACGGCAACTACTGTGACACCAACGGCGTTGCTACCGGCCTGAAGCGAGGGTTAGCCATCCGCTTCCCCGAGCAAGACAAGGACGTGGTGGTTATGGCGGGAGACGGAGGGATTGCCGACATCGGTTTCTCCCAGGTCATGCACTCCTGGTTCCGCAAGGAGAAGTTCACCACGGTCATGCTGGACAACGAGGTGTACGGTAACACGGGTGGCCAGGAAAGCGGCATGACGTGCCGCGGGACCATGGTAAAGATGGCGCCCCGGGGAAAGCAGTTCGACAAGATCGACATGCTGGGTCTGGCCAGGACGGCAGGCGTGGCCTATATCGCCCGTCTCACCCCGGCCAACCCCAGCCGGGTGGTGAGCACCATCCGGAAAGCGGTGCTGGTGGCGCGCAAGATTGGACCCTCCTATGTTCAGGTCTACACATCGTGCAACATCGAGTACTCCATACCGGCCGACAAGGTGCTCGATGATGCGCGTCAGGTGGAAAAGGAGCGTTATGGCTACCTCGAGATTGTCAGCGAGGAAGCCGGGGCTTACCTCGAAAGCGTGGCCGCGGAGGGAGGTGAAGGGCGATGAGGCGCCACAACATTCGCATGGCGGGAGTGGGGGGACAAGGAGTAGTCACGGCTTCCCATGTCCTCAGTAACGGGGTAATCCTGGGTGGTGGAGAAAGCACGGTGGTCCCCTTCTTCGGGTCCGAAAAGCGGATGGCCCCGGTGGAGAGCTATGTGCGGATAGCCGATGGCCGGCTGTATGAGATCGGCGAGATCATCTATCCCGATTTCATCGCCATCTTCCATAGCCAGGTGATCACGCACGGGAAGTCGTACACCATGCCGTTCTATTCCGGGCTGAAGGAAGACGCGGATATCCTCATCAACTCCCCGCACCCCCTGAAGCTCGGCGCAGACGAGGAACGGGAACTCGAAGAGCGGCGAGCCCGCGTTCATTACCTGCCCGCCGTGCAGCTCGCACTCCAGCATGCGGGGAGAGATGTCGCGACGAACATGGCCATGGTCGGGGCCGTGGCCGCGATCCTGGGCCTGCCCGATCTCGACTCCCTGGAAAAGGCGGTACGGGCGCGTTTTCTGGGCAAGGACTTCGTGGCGTCGGGCGGGACCGCCTCTCTCGACCGGGCTGCGGAGAAGGGCTTCGCTCACAAGGCCGAACTGGTCGAGAAGAATATGGAGGTAATTCGAGCTGCCCACGCGTACGCAATCCAGCACGGGTGGGTTCACCCCCCTCACAGGAAGAGAGATGCCGTATGTACAAGATAGCCCAGATTGACCCGGCCAAGTGCTCCCAGAGCAAGTGCCGTCTGTGCACCCTTTATTGCCCCGAGCCGAACACGCTCCTCTACGACGAGGGGCGCAATACGGCATTCATTGCCATCGATCGCTGCAAGGGATGTGGAGCCTGTCTGCGCGTATGCACCGACATAGCAAAGCGCGGTTGCATCAGGATGGTGCCGGTGGAGGAAGCTCAGGGTGGGTTTGAGATGGCGAAGTACGGGCTTCCCGGCCGGGCTCCTGCCCGCTCGCCGAAAGCTTGACGTGTTTTGATTCCGGGGGGGGTCAGTGGACAGTGGAGATCAAGTGCGGAACGGGGACCGAAGAACTCACCCTCAACTGCTTTGAAATCTGCCGGCGACAGGTGAAGGAGGCATGCGATGCTCTCGACCTGGAGCCGGCCGCATACGAGATCTTGAAGCAGCCGAGGCGAGTCATGGAGGTGGCCGTCCCCGTGATCATGGATGACGGTCACGTCCGGAACTTTGTCGGATGGCGGTCTCAGCACAACGATGCCCTGGGGCCTTTCAAGGGCGGGCTGCGCTTCCACCCCGACGTGACCGTGGATGAGGTCAAGGCCCTGTCCATGTGGATGACGTTCAAGTGCGCCGTCCTCGGGCTGCCCTATGGGGGCGGCAAGGGAGGCGTCCGCTGCGATCCGCGGGGGATGTCCCGGGGTGAACTCGAGCGGCTGAGCCGGGGGCTGATGGGGGCGCTGGCGCCCATCACCGGGCCCGAGCGGGATATACCCGCCCCCGACGTGTACACGAACCCCCAGATCATGGCCTGGATGGTCGACGAGTTCAGCCGATTGCGGGACTACAATTCTTTCGGGGTCATGACCGGCAAACCATTGCTCATCGGCGGATCGGCCGGGCGCAACGAAGCCACCGGTCGGGGCTGTGTGTACACCTGTCTTGAGGCGATGAAACAGCTCGGCATTCCCGTGGCCGGCGCTCGGGTGGCGATCCAGGGGTTCGGGAACGCCGGCTCGGTGGCGGCGCACCTGCTTCACCAACGAGGCGCCCGGATAGTGGCGGTAGGCGATTCGTGCGGCTCGACCTTCCAGGCGGGCGGCATGGATCCGGCGGCACTGGCCGACCACAAGCGACGCACCGGAACGGTGGGTGGTTTCCCCACCGGGACGCCCATCACCACGGAACAACTCCTGCAGACCGAGTGCGAAGTGCTGATCCCCGCCGCCCTCGAGAACCAGTTGACGGCCCGCGTTGCCGGTGGGGTCCGGGCGAGGATCGTCGGCGAGGCGGCGAACGGCCCCACGACGCCCGAAGCCGACGTAATCCTCTTCGACCGCGGCGTCCTGGTACTGCCCGATATCCTGGCGAGTGCCGGGGGCGTCACCGTGTCCTACTTCGAATGGTCTCAGAACCTGTCGGGATACTACTGGTCAGAGCAGGAGGTCAACCAGAAGCTGGAATGGGCTATGGTCCGGGCATTCCGGACCGTTTACGACATGTCCCAGGAACGCAGGATACCCATGCGATCGGCGGCGTTCATGGTGGCGGTGAAACGGGTAGCCGATGCCATGCGGGTGAGAGGCTGGCTAGGACCTGCTTAGAGCTTGCCGGTGCTTTGCTGACCGGGGGACGCAGGAATAACGGTTTCGTTGTCGAATCAACTCGATCAAGGAGATGGAGAGGCATAGGGGGGATGGGGAGGGTTGGTGGGCAGTAAGGGTTTGACTGCTGCTACTCATCAGTAATGAGGAATGAGCGAGGAGGTCCTGCTGATGACGTTCGGGCACTGGTTATACGTGATAGGGGTCGTGGCCGTGCTGGCCACCATGGCCTTCCGGCGTTCGGTGATCATCCCCTGCGTGATCTTTACCTTCCTCATCGCGCTTTCGTTCCGGCAAAATCTGGTCTTCGCGGTGCAGACCTTATTCAACGCGATGATCGTGGCGGCCACTGAGCTGTTCGGGATCTTCCTGATCATCGCCGTCATGGTGGCCATGTTGCGGGCGCTACGGGCAACCGGCGCCGACAGCATCATGATCAGCCCCCTCCGGAAGCTGATGGTCTCTCCGGCCGTGAGCTACGGCGTGCTGGCCATCACCACGCTCATCGTAGCCTTGTTCTTCTGGCCCACGCCTTCGGTGCCGCTGGTGGCCGGGCTGCTGGTACCGGCGGCGGTGGTCGTCGGACTACCCCCGGTGACCGCGGCGGTGGCCGTAGCCATCGCGGGTCAGGGCATGGCGCTGGCCGGCGATGTGATCATCCAGGGAGCGCCTCGCCTCACCGCCCTGGCCGCCGGCGTGCCGGTGGAAGCGGTGGTCTGGAGGGGAGGCTTGCTGACCCTGATCGTCGGCGCCGTGGCCCTGCCGCTGGCTTACTACCTCGGGCGCAAGGACATATCCGAATTCGCCAAGGTGGCGGCAACGGGAGATGTGGCCTACCGCGCCCGCGTGCACGACGAGCCGGCGGCGGTGAACAAGCCGGCGGTGGCGCTCCTGCTATCCCGGCTCACCCCCCTGGTCGTCTTGCTCGCCCTGGTGGCCATGATCAGCATGCGCATCCTGGGCGGCGACGCCACTGCCTTGCTGGGGGGAAGCGCGGCGATCATCCTCTTGATCGCATCGCTGGCGACTTACGGCTGGCAGGGGTTCGACGAGATCGGAGACCGACTGGCTGAAGGCTTCACCTTCGCGTTCAAGGTGATGGGCCCGATCATCCCCATCGCCGCGTTCTTCTTCCTCGGTTCGCCGGACGCCTCGGCCCGGATCATGGGAGAGGGTTCGCCGGGCTACCTGTTCGATGTGGGCAACATAGTAGCCCAGTACATTCCCGCCACCGGCCTGCTCGCCGGGTTCGGGATGCTGATCATCGGCGTCATCACCGGCCTGGATGGCTCAGGGTTCTCCGGCCTGCCGCTGACCGGCAGCCTGGCGGGGTCGCTGGCCGCAGGCGATGTCGGGCTGGCTTCCACCCTGGGCGCCATCGGCCAGATGGGTGCTGTGTGGGCCGGCGGCGGCACCCTCGTCGCCTGGAGCACGCTGGTGGCGGTGGCCGGCATGTGCGGCGTGCCGGTAATGGAAGTGCTGCGCCGTAATGTCGTCCCGGTTATCAGCGGCCTGGTGGTCGCTACACTGGTGGCGGTGCTGTTCCTGTAAGGCAAACCGCGCGCTGGACCCGGCTTTGCCCGGAAATGCACGGGCGGGGGCGAGATGATCTCGCTCCCGCCTCGGTTTCCGAGTTTCAGTTCAGGCGCTCGACCCGGGGGCGCAGGCCCGCCCGGCGGAACAACTCGAGGTAGTCCTCCCGGGTCAGTTCCTCCGGCCGTTTCTCCGATAGCGCGACCAGCATGGCGTCGACCACGTTGGCGGCGAAGGAGCGACCGTTCATTTCCGGGCTCGACGTGACAAGCCAACCGGCCCCCCTCGCCCGCAACTCCTCCACGTCGCCCGCCGTGACCGTGTTGGTG
>DBBB01000119.1 GCA_002291985.1 Firmicutes bacterium UBA995 | reverse complement strand
CTAGGACGGGAACTGATGGCCCTGCGGCGCGGCGCGAGCCTTCCTGAGACCGCCTGGGGAAGCGGTCCGGGAAAACTGTGCCAGGCGCTCGGCATCGACGCAAGCCTGTCGGGAACCGACCTGGAAGGCGATCGGCTGTACCTGGCGGATGACGGGCAATCCGTGCCGGACGCACGGATCCGGACGGCGCCTCGCATCAACATCGGCTACGCAGGTCCGCATCGGGAGTTGCCCTGGCGTTTCGTGATCGACGGCCACCCTTGTCTTTCCGCCCGCTGAGGGTTGACAACTGTTGGCGAGAGCTGTACATCAGGCGTTCCTGACTTCGTCACCCCTCGGGGGGTGGTGCGAGTGCGGCTGTGCGCGATCACAGGTGAGATCGGAGGGGTCGCCTGACCGAAGGGCGTCGAGGAGGTCTTCGTGGCGGGGACTGAGCCGCCACCTTGCGCGTCACCGCACTCACCTCCCGCCCTTGAGGACGAGAGCGACCCCGATGAGGGATATCAGTCCCCCGGCCATCGCCACGGGAGTGGGCCTCTCGGCGAGAACAACCACTCCGAGCAGGACGCCGAGGGTCACCTCCTGGGTGGCTACCAGGTTGGCCAACACAGCCGGGACCCGGCGCAGCGCGGCATTATACAGCGTGTGGCCGATGGCGGTGGGAATCAGGGCCAGCAGGAAGAGGGGCCAGAAGGAAGCGACCAGTTCGCGGCTACCGGGCGGAGGACTCAGGGCGGCGGGCGCCAGGGCCAGGGCCGCCGCGAAATACACGCCGGCCGCATAGGCATAGAGGGGATATTGCTGTCGTTCTCGTCTCCCCGCCAGGGAGTACGCGGCATAGGTCACGCCGGACAGCAAGGCCAGCGCGTCGCCGCGCAAGCTCCGGGCAGAGAGTGTCGGTTCGAATCCGACCATCAGCGCCACGCCGGCCAGAGCCAGGATGATTCCCGGGTAGCGGGAGGGGGGCAGCGTCTCCCCCAGTACCACCCGTGACAGGATGGCCACGAATACCGGCGACAGGTTGACGAGTACCAGCGTGTTTGCTATGCTGGTCAACCGCAGCGCGGCAATGTACAGAAGGAAATGGGCGGCGGCGAACAACCCATAGACCATCAGCCGACCGGACCACCAGGTTAGCGGTTGACGGCGAAAGCTCGCCCACAACGCCACCAGCAGCGCTCCACCCAACATGCGCCCGAATGCTACCTGGGCGGAGGTCAATTCCGGCGCCAGGAGGACCAGCGGGGCTGCGGTGGCAAAACAGACCGTGGCCAGGGCGGCCACCAGGAGGCCGGGAAGTCGGTCCCCGCCTATCCCGGCGCCTCCGGCATCTCTTCGAGAGTGATACGGGTGGTTCGCTCAGCAGTGCCCCGGAGGTAGCGCACCTCGATCTGTTGGCCCACTGCCCTCGCGTCAAGGAACAGCCGCAGGTCGACGTAGTCGTCGATCGGCTGTCCATCCAGAGCCAGCAGGATGTCGCCGTCCCTTAATCCCGCCCGATCTGCCGGGCTGTTGGCCCATACGCGAACCAGGAGAATGCCTCTGTCCACCTGGACGCCATGACGTAGCCTGGCTTCTTTCGCCTCGGCGATGGAGACGCCCATCCAGGGCCGGATCACTCGTCCGTGCTCGATGAGGTGCTCGGCAATCTCCCGGGCGCGATTGATGGGTATGGCGAAACCCATCCCCTCGAACCCGGCGCCGCCGAACTTGAGCGTGTTGATCCCCACGACTTGGCCGGCGGCGTTCACGAGCGGACCCCCGCTATTGCCCCGGTTTATGGCGGCATCGGTCTGGATGAGACGGAACACCGCCTCCTCGTGACGGATGATCCGGTCGAGACCGCTGATCACCCCTGCGGTCACCGAACGCGAGAACTCGAGACCGCCGGGGTTGCCGATGGCGATGGCCAGTTCCCCTACCCGAAGGAAATCGGAATCGCCAAGTTGCGCCGCGGACAGGTCCGTGGCCGATATTCGGACTACGGCGAGATCGGTACGCCGGTCGGCGCCGACCAGGCTGCCCTCAACCTCCCGCCCGTCTTCCAGGACGACCGACAGACGCGCGTCACCTTGCAGTCCGGCCACAACATGCTGGTTGGTGAGGATGTAGCCATCGGGGCGAATGATTACCCCTGACCCCGTCGCGCGCTGTTCAGTCTCGCTTTCCCAGGGCCATGCCCTCACCCGGGCCACGGTCACGACACCTACTACCGACGGCAGCACCCGTTCAGCCGCCCGGGCCACCGGAGCTTCCCCCGTCGCGATGGGTGGCGGGACGGTAATCCCCGGGAATGTCGGCAGGGCTGGTGGCAAGTGAGGCTGAATGCGCGCAGCAAGCAGGCCCGGGAAAAGGTGGACGGCCAACAGCATGCCCACCAGCCCCCCGGCGACCGCGCACAGCAGATAGCCCCACAGACCGCGGCGAGGTCGCGACGAGTATGCGAAGTAATCCATAATCGCCCTCACCGTTCCTCTCGCGAGATCTTCAGGTCACTGTTCTCGGCGGACGTTGGCGCCCATGCCTTTCAGCTTGCTGGTCACGCTTTCGTAACCGCGGTCCACCAGTTCTATGCCCGAAATTACCGTCTCCCCGTGCGCCGCCAGGGCAGCTACCATCAGGGCCGCGCCGGCCCGGAGGTCGGATGCGGTAACGGGGGCGCCGGTCAGGCGGTCCACGCCCTCGATGATGGCGGTATGGCCTTCGACCCTGATGTTAGTGCCCATCCGCTTGAGTTCGTCCACGTGCTTGAAGCGGCTCTCCCAGATGCTCTCGGTAACGATGCTGGTGCCCTCGGCCAAGCTGAGAAGCACGGTCATGGGTTGCTGCGCATCGGTTGGGAATCCCGGATAGGGCAGCGTTTTAACGTTGACCGCGCGCGGGCGACCGCTCATGCGTACTCTCAGTCTGTCGCCCTCCTCCGTGACTTCCGCTCCCGCTTCCTGGAGCTTGGCAATCACCGGATCAAGGTGTTTGGGGATGACGTTGTTTACCTGCACATCGCCCCCGGTACTCGCCGCGGCAATCATGTAGGTGGCAGCCTCTATTTCGTCGGGGATTATCGCGTGAACACAGCCGTTCAAGCGGTTGACGCCGCGGATACGAATCACATCCGTCCCCGCGCCCTGCACCCGGGCGCCCGCCGCGTTGAGGTAATTCGCCAGGTCCACTATGTGCGGTTCCCGCGCAGCATTCTCGATCACCGTGGTGCCCTGAGCCAGCGTGGCCGCCAGCATGATGTTAATCGTGGCGCCGACGCTCACGACATCCAGGTAGATGCTCGTTCCCGTAAGGCATGCCGCCCTGGCGTTGACCACGCCGTGCTCTATGTTGACCTCAGCGCCCAGTGCCCGCAAGCCCTTGAGGTGCTGGTCAATAGGTCGCAGTCCGATGTCGCAGCCGCCGGGCAATGGAACTTGCGCCGCGCCATGTCGGGCCAACATCACGCCCAGCAGATAATAGGACGCACGCAGTCGTTTGGTGAGTTCATAGGGGATTTCCGCCGGCTGCAGGCCGCCCGGGTCGATCGTGACCGCCCCGTTGCAGCCGGGCGCCACCGAAGAGGCAGAAACCTTGCAGCCCAAGTGCTGAAGTATATCGCCATAGACGGCCACATCGTCTATGGCGGGAAGACTCTCAAGCACGCTCGGAGAGTCGCACAACAGCGCCGCCGGCAAGACTGCCACCGCGGAGTTCTTGCGGCCGCCTGCCCGCACCAATCCCCGCAAGGGCGTCCCGCCCTGGATGATCAACTTCGCCACCAGCATTCCACCTCGTGCGCCGATCGGCAGCGCGAACACTTCGCAGAAGACACGAGGTTTTCCTGCCGGGGCATCTCGCATATTTAGGAATCTACCTGCTGCTACTACCGGACCGGGGGGTAATAGGCTATGGGGTCGACCGGCCGCCCGTCGATTCGCACCTCGAAATGGAGATGAGGCCCGGTGGTGAGCCCGCTCAACCCGATATAGCCTACGATCTGCCCTTTCTCCACGACCTGGCCGACGCGGACGGGGATCGGACTCGTGAGGTGGGCGTACAGGGTGACGACCGTGCCCCCGCCGTGATCGATCATGACCGTCCACCCGTAGCCGCGGCGTCCCCGGAAGGAGGCATCGATCACCGTCCCGCTGTCTGCGGCCAGCACCGGCGTACCGTAGGGGGCGGCAATGTCCATCCCCAGGTGGAACCCGCCCCAACGGCGACCGAAGGGGGAGGTCAGTCTGCCGCCATCACCGCCCACCGGCCAGACGAAGTTCCCCGTGCCGAGTTGCGGGTAGCGACGGCTGCCCCTCACCGTGACCTGGGTGACCGGTGCGGACAGCGGCGCCACGTCGAGCACCTTCCGGGACTGCTCCTCGTCGTTCACCCGGACGATGGCGACGGTCACCTGCTCACGGCCGGGTACCCCGCGTTCCCGCACAATAGTCTCGTGCGGCCAGCGCTCCGGATCCAGGATCGTTTCGCGCGCGAAGGGGATTTGCCGGAAGAAACGGTGCACTTCCTCGACCTCCACCGTGAGGTGGGGATCGGGGACCACCAGGTTGAGCTGGTCGCCCGGTCGAATCAGGGTCGGGTCCTTGATCTGCGGGTTCGCTCGCCGTAGATCGGCCACGGACATGCGGTGTTTGGTGGCCACGCTCCACAGTGAGTCATTGCGCCGGATGGTGTAGGTCTCCATTCGGTCGGTGCCTCGCAAGAGGACGCGCGTCGCTTCGTCGATTCCGTAGAATCCCTCCAGCGTCGTGGGCGTCTTGAGGACGCCCACCTGTTCCCGGAATCGGACCGCGATCACTTCCGTTCCCTGGCGCGCTTCTGATCGCTCGCGAGCCGCAGCGAGGATGCTCGACACGACCTGTTCGGCATCCTCCCGGGTCGACATGATGACCATCGGCGTCCCGTCGACCGTCACCGCCCAGGCCGTCGTCAGGAAGTCTACCTGGTCGCGCAAGGCGGCCATGATGGCAGCCGGCTCCGCGGGCTCGACGGCAGCGCGCCGCCGAACGCGGATTATCTCCAAGGTCTCGGCGGGGGTCAGCGATCGGCGGCGTTCAGCGGCCACTTCAGCGAGGAAGGTTTCGATCAAGCCGGTCGCAGCGCTCTTGTCGAGCATCACGCCCAGGGTCCGATCGTGATACACGATGGCATAAGCTGGCGCCGAGGCCCGATAGTACAGTATGGCGGCGACGAGCAACAAACAGGCTGCGACTGCCAGCCCCCCGAGGAGCCGCCGCCGGCGAGAGGGAGTCGCCAAGGGTTGACCTGGCAACATCTGGGATGCACCCCCTCATCTGGCTGCGGCATAAGAAACGAGGGGATGGATTCCCCCTTGCCCGGTCGTTATCCTGCTAGTCTGCTCCGAGAACATCCGGCGGAAGACGTCATTTCCCGCGGGGGTGCGCACATCGTGCCTGAAGAACGCGAACCGGCCGTGCCCGGCCGGATGGTGTGGAGCTGGCGGCGGGAATTGAACCCGCGGCCTGAGTCTTACGAGGACCCTGCTCTACCTCTGAGCTACGCCAGCCAGAGCCACCACCGATGAAACACTGGAGCGGGAGACGGGATTCGAACCCGCGGCCTTCGGCTTGGGAAGCCAACGTTCTACCACTAAACTACTCCCGCTCGCGGCGAACTCGGTCGTCCTGGGAGCATTATATCCTGGCAGCCTGATTCCTGCAAGCCGGCGGGTCTCCGAAGACATCGGTGATTGCCAGCGTCTGGCCACGTTCACGCCCGAGCGAGATCAGAGCCAGCGGTAGCCGGCAGCGCTCCTCAATCTCCTCAAGGTAGCGCCGAGCCTCCCCGGGTAGGTCTGCCGAGCTGTCCGGCTCCTTGAAGGGGGGCCACCCGGGGAGATCGACGTAGACGGGTTCACATGCCTCCAGGCTTTCGAGTTCCTGCGGAAAGTCGGTGATGATATCGCCGTCCCGCCGGTAGGCCACGCAGATGCGAACTCGCTCCAAGCCTGCCAGCGTGTCCAGGCGGGTAAGCGCCAGGTGGGTCAGCCCACTGACTCGGGCGGCATAGCGGACGATCGTCGTGTCCAGCCATCCACAGCGGCGAGGACGACCCGTCACGGTACCGTACTCGCGGCCGCGTTCCCGGATCCAGTCGCCCTCGGCTCCGGCGAGTTCGCTGGGGAATGGCCCGTCACCGACCCGGGTGGTGTAAGCCTTGACGGTGCCGAGAACCCGGTCGATCCGTGTGGGACCCACTCCTGCTCCTATGCAGGCGCCCCCGGCCACGGGATGAGAGGAGGTCACGTAGGGGTACGTGCCGTGGTCCAGGTCCAGCAGGGTCCCCTGAGCGCCCTCAAACAGTACGTTCTCCCCGCGGTCGATAGCTTGATTGATGAGCAGGGACGTGTCCGCCACCAGGGGGCGGACACGCTCGGCGTATGCCTGGTATTGGCTGAACACGACATCATAGTCGAAACCCGGTGCCCCGTACAGGGCGGCCAGGGCTCGGTTTTTTTCCTCGAGGTTGCGCCGCAATTTCTCCGCAAATACGGCCCGGTTCAGATATTCGCTCACTCGGATACCGATCCGCGCCGACTTGTCCGCATAGGCGGGACCAATGCCGCGCCGGGTCGTGCCCAGCCTGAGGGTTCCCCGGCGGTCCTCGTCCAGCTCGTCAAGGCGAATGTGATAGGGCAAAATGATGTGGGCAGCACCGCTCACGCGAAGATGCTGCGTCGAAATGCCTTGCTCGGCAAGATAGTCCAGCTCCTGCACCAGCACCGCCGGATCGAGCACCACGCCGTTACCTATGACACATGCTTTGTCATGGAATATTCCGGAAGGTATGAGCCGCATTCGATACTCACGGTCGCCCACCACCACGGTATGCCCTGCGTTGTTGCCTCCCTGGTAGCGAACCACCATGTCCGCCCGTGCCGAGAGGTAGTCGGTGACCTTACCCTTCCCCTCGTCGCCCCACTGCGCCCCGACCACCACCAGGGTGCTCAACGGTAACGCCTCCCTATGCGTCCCGGCCTTCACGGCCGAGGATCTGTCGGGCGACATGCATGCCGGAAGCCGATGCTTGGACCAGCCCCCGGGTGACGCCGGCTCCGTCGCCGGCCGCGAACAGACCCCTGATCCTGGTCTCGAGCGCAGGAGAAAGGTCCACTCGTGAGGAGTAGAACTTCACCTCGACCCCATACAGCAGCGTGTGGCGGGAGTTGACGCCGGGCACCAGCCGGTCGAGGGCTTCCAGCATCTCCAGGATGTTTGTCAGGTGGCGATACGGCAGGACCAGCGACAGATCGCCGGCAGCCACCTCGGAGAGCGTGGGTCGCACCGTGCCCCGGGCGATCCGCTTCTCGGTCGACCTGCGTCCAGCCCGCAGGTCGCCCAGCCGCTGCACCAGCACCCCGCCGCTGAGCATGTTGGCCAGGGTCGCAATGTACTTCCCGTAGTCGATGGGCCGGTCGAACGGGCGGGTGAAGGTCTTGGAGACCAGTAGGGCAAAGTTGGTCAAGTCCGTCTTGCGGTTCGCCCAACTGTGACCGTTCACCGTCAGGAGACCTCCGGTGTTCTCCAGGACAACTTCCCCATTTGGGCACAGACAGAATACCCGGACCTGATCGTCGAAAGATCGGGAGTAGTACACGAGTTTGGTCTCGTAAAACTGATCGGTGAGATGCTGCAGGACGATGGCGGGCAGTTCCACGCGCACGCCGATGTCCACGGGATTGTTCGCCAGGCCGATGCCGAGTCGCGCTGCCTCACCCCGGAACCAGGAAGCACCTTCCCTCCCGGGTACCGCTATCACATAGCGAGCACGATGAAGCTCGCCATCCGCCGTCCGCACGCCCTGGACGGCCCCATCGACCACCAGGATCTCCTCAGCCAGAGTCCCGGTCTTGATGGTGACTCGCCGGTCCAGATGCTGGTGGAGCCCTCGTAACACCTCGAAACAGACCTCGGTCCCCATGTGTCGGACGGGAGTGGGGATCAAGATCAGGTCGGCGGCAACCGCCCGGCGCTGGAGATCGCGCTGTGCTTCGGGTTCCGCGCCGTATAGCTGCTCGGGAGCGCCATAGTCCCGGTAGACCTGGTCAACCTGGCCTATGAGTTGCTGCAAGGCAGGCCGGTCAACGTACTCCCCCAGACTCCCGCCCACTTCCGGGGCCAGGGTCAGCTTGCCGTCGCTGAAAGCGCCGGCGCCTCCCCAGCCGGAGACCAGGCGACACGGATGGCAGTGAGAGCAGCCGCCGGCGCCTCCCGTGCGATGGCACTCTCGAAGTGCCAGGGCAGGGCCCTTCTCTAGCAGGAGCACGCGGAGTGAGGAGTCCCGGGTCAACTCCCACGCGGCAAAAATGCCCGCTGGTCCCGCCCCGATGATTATGACATCAGTTGACGGGGTCAAGGTTGTCCTCCCGCGCGATCGGGCTTCCCCCGGGGTCTCGTAGCGCGGCCTTCCGGGATCCCCCGGGAGAGCGCGGCGGACCTGGCTCTCCCTCGCTGCTTGTTTGCGGGCATGGCCGACTCCTCCCCGGGTTCCAGTATAGCTTGAGGTCTTCTCGCCTTCAAGCGGTGACCGCCGAACTTGTGGGCGGACGGCGATATTGTCACGCGGTGACCGCCGAACCCGTCGGGGGACGTTGACAAGCCGGAAAGTCTATTGGTAGTATACTGTTAGCACTCTGCCAAGATGAGTGCTAACGGTTGTGGGAAAAGGAGGAGTGGAAGGAGTGCTCAAGCCGCTGGCGGACCGCGTCGTAGTGCGGGCCATCACCGCCGAGGAGCGAACTCGTGGAGGCATCGTCCTCCCCGACACCGCCAAGGAAAAGCCTCAAGAGGGCGAAGTTGTGGCGGTTGGCCAGGGACGCCTGCTCGATACCGGCAAGCGGGTGCCCCCGGAGGTCAAGGTGGGCGACAGGGTAATCTATGCGAGGTATGGCGGCAGCGAGGTAAAGCTGGAGGATCAGGAGTACCTGGTGCTGAGAGAATCAGACATCCTCGCCATCAAGGAGTAAACCGGTCGGAAGGGAGGTTTCGGAGAAGATATGCCCAAGCAGTTGGCTTTCAACGTTGACGCCCGGCGCGCCCTTGAGCGCGGGGTCAACACGGTGGCCCTGGCGGTCAGGGTGACTCTGGGTCCCAAGGGCCGCAACGTGGTGCTAGGCAAGAAGTTCGGATCCCCGGTCGTCACCAAGGATGGTGTGACCGTCGCCAAGGAGATCGAACTCGAAGAACCGTACGAAAACATGGGTGCCCAGCTCTGCAAGGAAGTCGCCTCCAAGACCAATGATGTCGCCGGCGACGGGACTACCACCGCGACGGTGTTGGCTCAAGCGATCGTGCTCGAGGGTCTCAAGAACGTCGCCGCAGGCGCCAATCCCATGTTCGTCAAGAAAGGGATCGACCAGGCGGTGGAAACGGCCGTAGCCGAGATCCGGCGCATCGCCATTCCCGTGGAGGGCAAGCAGGACATCGCCCATGTGGCAGCGATTGCGGGCAACGACAAGATCATCGGCGAACTGGTGGCCGAAGCCATGGATAAGGTCGGCAAGGAAGGCGTGATCACCGTCGAGGAATCCAAGGGCACCGAGACCACCGTGGAGGTGGTCGAGGGGATGGAGTTCGACAAGGGCTACATCTCGCCCTACTTCGTCACCAACGCCGAGGCGATGGAGACGGTCCTTGAGGACCCCTACATCCTCATCCACGAAAAGAAGATCTCGTCTATCACCGACTTGCTCCCCTTGCTGGAGCGAGTGGTCCGCACCGGCAAGCCGCTGGCCATCATCGCCGAGGATGTTGACGGTGAGGCGCTGGCCACGTTGGTCGTCAACAAGCTTCGGGGCACCTTGTCCTGCGCGGCGGTCAAGGCTCCCGGGTTTGGTGATCGCCGGAAGGCAATGCTGGAAGACATCGCCATCTTGACCGGTGGCACCGCCATATCCGAAGACCTCGGGATCAAGCTGGAAAATGTTCAGCTTGACCAACTCGGCCGGGCAAAGAAGATCAAGATCAACAAGGAGAAGACCACGGTCGTCGAAGGCCAGGGTTCCCGGGACAAGATTCAGGGCCGCATCAGTCAGATCAAGAAGCAGACCGAGGAGACCGACTCCGACTACGACCGCGAGAAGCTACAGGAACGGCTCGCCAAGCTGGCGGGGGGAGTGGCAGTCATCAAGGTCGGCGCCTCCACCGAGACTGAACTCAAGGAGAAAAAACATCGAGTGGAAGACGCCCTGTCTGCCACCCGGGCTGCGGTCGAGGAAGGCATCGTGCCCGGCGGCGGCGTCACCTACGTCAACATTATCCCCCACCTCGACAAGCTCCCGGGTAACGGCGATGAGCGCGTTGGCATCCAGATAGTCCGCCGGGCGCTCGAGGAACCGCTCCGGCAGATCGCCAACAACGCGGGCCTCGAGGGATCGGTGGTGGTGGAGAAGGTCCGGCGCGAGAAGGCCGGCGTGGGTCTGAATGCTGTGACCGAGAAGTACGAAGACATGGTGAAAGCGGGGATCGTGGACCCCACCAAGGTGGTCCGTTTTGCGCTGCAGAATGCCGCCAGCATTGCCTCGCTGGTGCTGACGACGGAAGCGCTCGTCACCGACTTGCCGGAGAAAGAGAAGCGCGGCGGCGGGCCGCCCATGCCTCCGGACATGGACTACTGAGAATCGGGCAGCAGGGAAGAACGGCCCCGGGCGGGAAGATCCGGGGCCGTTCTTCATCGTCGGATTCGACGGGCCAAACTGGGGGCGAGTTCGCTGATCCGTCATCGATTCCGTTATGTCGTTGCCTTGGCGGGCTTCCTCATCACCCTCACCCAGGGCGGCTTCTATGCCTGGGGAGTGTTCGTCCCCGCGCTCCAGGCTGATTTCGGCTGGACGCGGGTGCAGGCGGTCTTGCCGTTCTCCGTAGCCTCGATGGTGTTCGCGCTGATGATGTTCCCAGCAGGACAGCTACAAGACCGGCGCGGGCCCCGCCTGGTCGTCATGGCCGGCGCCGTGCTGGGCGGCATGGGGTACATCCTCAGCGCCCACGCCCGCACGCTAGGGGAACTGACGGGAGCATTCGGGCTGTTGACCGGCACGGGAATCGCCCTCGGCTATGCGGGAGTGGTCGCCGGAGGTATCCGCTGGTTTCCCGATCACCGCGGGACGGCGACCGGCATAATGGTGGGCGGATTTGGGCTGGGAGCCCTGGTGTTCGCTTCCCCCATCCATATCCTGCTGGCGGCCCATGGTTGGCGAACTGTCTTTTTGCTTGCGGGCGTGCTGTTCGCCGGCGTGACCGTGCTGCTGTCCCTCGTGTTACGCCTGCCTCCCCCTGGCTGGCGCCCGCTGGGCTGGGACCCAGCAAAGGGCAGGCGCATCCTGACCTCCGAGTACACGGGGCAGGAGGCCACGGTCCGGACCGCGGTGGCCACCCGGGAGTTCGCCTGCATGTGGGTGAATTACTTGCTCATCACTTCAGCGGGCTTTGCCATCATCGCTCACATCAAACCGTTCGCCACCGATTTCGCCGGGCTTCCATCCGGGGCAGCGGTCGCCCTGATCTCCCTGTTCTCTCTGTTCAACTTCAGCGGCCGGATAGTGCTCAGCCCTCTGTCCGACCGGATCGGGCGCCTGAACACTTTCGTGCTCATCGGGGTCTTCATGATGGCCGCCGTCTCGGCGGTGCCCCTGAGCTTGTCTTTGGACGCGCCCTGGTTGCTCCGCGTCGCCGCTATCAGCGGTGGCCTGTCCTTTGGCGGATATCTTGCCCTCTCTCCTGCGTTGACCGCTGACGTGTGGGGCGTCCGGCACTTCGGGGCAGTCTACGGGGCGATGTTCACGGCCTGGGGTGCGGCAGGATTGCTGGGGCCCTTTCTGGCCGGTCGTATCTATGACCTGGTCGGGTCCTACGCTCCATCTTTCTGGCTGCTAGCCTTCTTTTGCCTGGCGGCCAATGTAATCATCCTCGTGGGGGTCAAGCCCGCGCTACGGAGACGCATCCCCTCCTGAAGAGCGAGCAGGTACCGGCGCACGACACCTGTTCATTGACCGGCTGGGCGAGGAGGGGCACGCCGGCTCTGCTCAAGGAGCGGTACGGCGTCGCTCGATGCTCTCAAAACGGGATACGTCGCGGCGGAAGTACAGCTCGAAGGAATCAGTCGGCCCATTGCGTTGCTTGGCGAGGATGAAGTCTGCTATGTCCCGGTTTTCCTTGCGCGCGTCAAAATGGATGAAAGCCACCAGATCGGCATCCTGTTCGATGGCCCCCGACTCTCGAAGGTCAGAGAGTTGTGGTCGGCTCCCCTCTCCCCGCCGCTCCACCGCCCGGGATAGCTGCGAGCAGGTCACCACCGGCACCTCGAGTTCCCGGGCCAACGCCTTGAGAGACCGCGAGATCTCGCTGATCTCCTGCTGTCTGTTTTCATGGCGGCCGGGAACGGTTATGAGCTGTAGGTAGTCCACGACGATCAAGCCCACTCTCTGTTCCGCCCGGAGGCGGCGCGCTCGACCTCTGAGTTCCATGAGAGTGAGGGCGGGCGTGTCGTCCAGCAGCAAGGGGGCCGAGCCAAGCCGACCGGCCGCTTCCGACAACCGGTCCCAATCATCCCTGCCGAGTCGCCCCGTCCGCAAGCGCGTCCCGTCGACCTGTGATTGGGCCGCGAGCAGGCGCAGACATAGTTGTTCAGCAGACATCTCGAGACTGAAAACCAGCGTCGGCAGGTCACACTCCAGGGCGGCGTGTCGCGCCAGGCAGAGGGCGAGGGCCGTCTTGCCTTGGCCAGGCCGCCCGGCTATCACGATGAAGTCGGAGGGCTGTAGCCCGGACGTGAGCCGGTTGAGGTCGGCAAAGCCGGTGTCGACTCCTGTGAGGTCGGTGTCCCTGCGATAGAGGTCCTCGATGTGGTTCAAGGAGCGATCCAGGACGTCCTTGAGGACGTGGTGTTCCCGGCGCGCCCCGCGCTGGGTGACGGCAAACACTGCCTGTTCCGCCCGATCAAGCAGGGCGGTTACTTCTTCGGTGCCCGCGTATGCCATTTCTTGCACGGCGATCGATGACAGGATCAGGGCTCTGAGCAGTGCCTTCTGTTGCACGATCCGGGCGTAATGCTCGGTGTGTGCGGCGGTAGGCACGAAGGCTGCCAGTTGGCTCAGGTAGGTGATGCCCCCTACCGCCTCCAGCCAGGAACGGCGACGCAGTTCCTCGGTCATGGTGATCAGGTCGATGGGCTCGCGGCGTTCGCGAACGGCGAGGGCAGCCTCGAACACGCGGCGGTGGGCCTCGCGATAGAAATCGTCCACGCGCAGGAGTTCGGAGGCCCGAATGGCCGCCTGGGGGTCGATGAACATCGCCCCCAGTACGCTCTGTTCTGCCTCGAGGCTGTGGGGCGGCACCTTGGGCTCAGTAGCCATCATGTATTGCCCGCTAAGCGGGCACAGGACCCCGGTTCGGATGGCGAGGACGGCGACGGGTGGCTTCGACGGGCGGGGCGCCGCTTTCTTGGGCGGCCGGCATCGCCAGGACCAGGGGGAGGAGTTCGTCGGCAGTGCTTACTCCGTACACGTCCAGGCCGTGCGCGTCTCCGGGAAACTCCTTCAGGTTTTCCACGGGAACCACGGCCCCTTTCATCCCTGCCTGCCTGGCGCCATACAGCTTCTCGGCCAACCCTCCTACCGGTCGAATCCGTCCCTGCAAAGAGATCTCGCCGGTCACAGCGATGTCTTGTCGCACGGGATGGCCTTGTAGGGCGCTCACCACCGCCAGCAGGATGGCCGCCCCGGCCGAAGGGCCGTCCACTCGTCCGCCGCCGACCACATTCACGTGGACATCGTAGTTTGCCAGATCCTCTCCGGTGAGCCGCCGGGCCACAGACAGGGCGTTGAACACGGAGTCGCGGGCCATGGTACCAGCCGTATCGTTGAAACGAAGACTACCCTTCCCGGGTTCCCGGGAGGGGAACACCACCGCCTCCACTTCCAGGATGGAACCAAGGTAGCCCGCGACCGCCATGGCAAACACGCGACCTACCTCGTGGCCCGAATGGCCCTTCTGGTTCACGTTGGGGATGAGTCGACTGCACTTGACCACCTCGCGGACGGCGTCCTGGCGTAAGATCAGCCGCGTCCGCTTGCGATGGCTGAGCAGGGCGAGGCTGTACGCATCAGCCAGGATCCCGATGGCTTTACGGCCTTCCGCGGTATAATCGGCAATGAGTTCGGCAACCCCTGCCTCGAACTGCACCGCAAGCTTGCGGCCGGCATCATGGACGATCCGCACGATCTCGGTCGGGGTCAGGGGCTCGAAAAACACCTCGGCGCAACGTGAACGGACCGCGGGATTGATGTCTTCCGGGCACCGGGTCGTAGCCGTCACCAACAAGAAATCGGCCGGGGCGCCTTCCTCGAACAGCTTCTTGATATACCTCGGCACCTGCGGGTCGGATGGGTCGTAGTAAGAGGAATCGAAGCTGACGCGTTTCTCCTCGAGCACTTTCAGTAACTTGGCCTGCAGGAACAGGTCCATTTCCCCGATCTCGTCTATGAAAAGGATGCCGGTGTGAGCCTCCGTCACCAGTCCCAGCTTGGGTTCGGGTACACCCCCCTCCGCCAGGTCGCGGCGGGCCCCCTGGTAGATCGGGTCATGGACCGAGCCGAGCAGAGGGTTGGTGATCTCGCGTGGATCCCAGCGTAGGGTGGCCCCGTCGACCTCCACGAACGGCGCATCTTTGCCGAACGGGCTCCGTTTGATCTGTTTCGCGGCCTCCAACACCAGCCGCGCGGCCGACGTCTTGCCCACGCCGGGCGGCCCGTACAGGATCACATGTTGGGGAAAGGGAGCCGCTATCTTGGCCAAAAGCGCCCGTACGGCCTGCTGCTGCCCGATAATCTCTTCAAGGCGGGACGGGCGAAGAATTTCCATCACCGACCGGGTCAGTCGTTGTCGATCCATCTTCTCGAGGGTGGCGTAACGTTTCAGTGTCTGCGCTGTCTCCGGGCTTCCCGCCTCTTTCAGAACCTGGATCCGGAGTTCCTTGACGTATTCCTCGTGGCGCTGCTGCATGCGTTCGGCGATCTTCTTGTCGATCCGTTCCTCTACCGACCGGCGGGCGAGGAGGTCTGCCAGTTCGTCCTCGATCTCTTCCAGCGCCCGGGGTATTTCCTCCAGGTTGAGGGGGAGGGCAATGGTCGGATCTTCGAATACCAGTTTCTGTAGTGCCTGGACCTGTTCCTCGAGGACGGATGACTGCATTCCGTCAAGTGCCTCAAGCTTGCCCGCCTTCAACACGAGTCTGTCGGGCCCATACAAGGTCGACAACATCCCAAACAAGGCCCCTACCTGCCGGCCCAGTCGTTCGCGATCGGCCGCGCCCCGGTCGGCCAAAGCACTCACCCTGTTACTCCCCTCCCGTCTTCACCTTCAACCCGGACTTCCACGACAGCCTGCACCTGGGAGTGGAGTCGCACCCCGACCCGGTATGTGCCCAGGGTCTTGATCGTATCATCCAGCAACACGCGGCGTCGATCCACGGTGACACCCGCGACTGCGGCAAGACCATTGGCGATGTCCTGGCTCGTCACCGAGCCGAAGAGCCGCCCCTTCTCGCCTGCCCGGGCGCGGATGGTCAGGCTGAACCCGTTCAGCCGTGCTGCCGTTTCTCGTGCCTCCTGGATCGCGCGCGCCGAACGAGCGGCAGCCGAGTCCGCCCGAACCCTCGCTGCTCGTTCAATCCCCGTCGAGGCCTGGCGGGCCAATCCCCGCGGGATCAGGTAGTTCCGGGCGTAACCGTCAGCCACGTCCCGGATCTCACCCCGTATGCCCAACGCAGGAACATCCTGAAGCAGCAACACCTTCACGTCCCACCACCTCCTCTGCTCCCGGCCGGCCGAAGCTTCCGCCAGTCAAACGCGATGTCCGTCAAGCCCACCAGCATGGCGGCCAAGGTCAGGGGCTGGACGGCGAAAATGTAGACGACCGCGACCACTTTCACCAGCCGGTTCAGGCGGAGACGGTGAAGCCACCAGTAGATGACGGCCAGGCCTGTGACCAAAAAGGCAAACTGGCCTGCCAGCATCAGGTTGGAGCCTGCCGCATAGGCAAGCCCTCGCCGGCCGCCGTCGGCAAACACCAGCCCGATGGCGATGAGCAAGACCAACCATGCGTGTCGCGGCAGCCGCCAGGAGGCGAAGGCGGGAAAGGGTGCGATCCGGTATCCCAGGCGACGCAACACCAGCGTGGCAAGGCCGTAGTTCATCCCTCCCAGCGTCAGCGCTGCCATGGCGATGGTGAATGGGAACAACAGGCCGAGCAACAACTGCGTTTGCTCCTGAATGGGACCGATCATGGCCGTGACATCCATCCCCATGCGCTCGTACATCCGTGTGGACAACTCAAGTCCCTCTTCGACGGCTGTCCGATAGAGGTACAAGGGGTTCTGGCCCATCACCACCAGGGTCACACCCAGGCTGAACAGGTTGGAAAACAAAGCTGCCCCGCCGGCCGCGGCCAGGGTCGCGCCGGGGCTGACGCCCCGGCGAAAAGCCTCGCCAAGCGCCATTCCCAGGGGGCCAAGGGTGAACACCATCCCCAGCGCGGGTACCAGGCCGACGCCTGCCGTCAGCAGCAGTCCGGTCACGGCGGTCACCAGCATGCTCAGACGGATCCCGTGACGCAACTGAGCCAACATCACGGGAATCGGCCAAGCCAGCCCCGCCAGCAAGCCAATGACCGGCAGGTACATCCCCGCCAGAGCCAGGATGACCGCGATGGCTGCCAGAAGTGCGCCTTCGGCCAGGGAACGAGTACCCACCGTCCGGGTGGTCACTTTCGACGCCCCTGAAAGCGCTCGCGCAGTTGGCTCAAGTCGCCGTACCAGCTTTCCATCTCGTGGCCCTCGCGAATGTTGCGACCCAGCTTCGCCAGGATGGCGTTGTTCAGTCGGCCACAATCCAGTCCTACCCGGAGTCCCAGCAGGTAGCAGGAGATAACGAGGCCGGCCAAGCTCTCGATGACTCCCTCCGGGTCGCCCTTGAGGAACGCCCTGCATGCCGACCCGGGGCCGGCGACCACTTCCGCCTTCAGCCACTCTATAGTACGAGCGTTCTGCGCTATCCCCCGGGTCTGCCTCAACTCCGCCGCCTCCGCCAGGGCATTCGGTACGGTGCCGCGGGATCCCTCCGGCATGAACCCGTCAATGTTTGCCTGCTACTCCATTACAAAGGGCAGCAGCGCTATGACCCTGGCTTGCTTGATTGCCGCAGTTAGTTGCCGCTGATGGCGAGCGCAGTTACCGGTACCCCGGCGCGGCATGATCTTGCCGCGCTCCGACAGAAATCGCTTGAGTTTGCCCGCGTCCTTGTAATCGATGACCGTCGCCCGGTCCACGCAGAAACTACACACCTTGCGCCTGGGACGACGCCCGCGTTCTCGCCTTGCCAAACCCGTCACGCCTCCTTCAGTCGCCTAGAAAGGCAAATCATCTTCGGGAAGACCGGCCTCCTGCCCGAAGCCCGGCATGGCGGAGTCGGGCGTCTGGGTTGCGGCCGCACGGTCCAGGAATCTGACGTCCTGGGCAACCACCTCCGCTGCCCGCCTTCGCCCCCCGTCCTTCGCCTCATAACTGCGGATGTGCAGCCGCCCCTCCACCGCCACGAGCCTGCCCTTGGACAAGTAGGTATTGCAGGTCTCGGCCAGTTTCTGCCACGTGATGATGGGTATGAAGTCAGGCTCCCGCTCTCCCCCTTCGCCCGTACGGGGACGCTGAACCGCCAAGTTAAAGCTGCACACGGCCGTCCCCTGGGGCGTGTAGCGCAATTCGGGATCCTGAGCCAGACGGCCGATCAGGATCACTCGATTGAGCATGCCGGCTACACCTCCCGGGATTCTGCCTCCGGGGTCATGGATGGTACAGGGGAGGGCCTCCCGGCCGGCCCGATGGGGCCCAGCGATACGGTCGGCTGTCCCTGGGGAGCATCGGCCGTGTCGGCCGTATCAGGCTGGCGTCCGCGGCGCACTGGGACCTCCCAGCGCACGATCAGGTAACGCAAGACATCCTCGTTCAGGCGGAAGGTGCGTTCGAGTTCTTTCAACGTGGGCGAGTCGGCCTTGAAACGCAGGATGGTATAGTGCCCATCACGCTCTCCGCCGATCTCGTAGGCCAGGCGACGTTTCCCCCAGTCATCGCGATGCTCAATCGAACCGCCGCCGGAAGTGATGAGATCGATGACCTTGCTGACCGTACTTGCCAGGGCTTCTTCTTCCAGATCCGGTCGAAGGATAAACGCGGTCTCGTAAGTTCGCATGTCCTTTCACCTCCTCCCCTCGGACTATGGCTCCGTGCGGTGGCACCGAGCGGGGCTGGACATGCTCCGGCCGCCATTATATCACCGGGTGCGGTTCCGCGGCAATACGTACGTAGCGGCTGTACGTACGCGGCCGCCAGCCCCCGTTCCGGGCTGCCCAGGGGTGAAGCTTGCTCGTCAGTTTGAGGCGCGGAACCGGAAGAGCATCACATCGCCATCGGCAACCCGATAGTCCCGTCCCTCGCTGCGGATGAGACCTCGTTCCCTTGCGGCGGGCAGGGAGCCCGCCTGTGCCAGGCTGCCGTACGGCAGCACATCCGCCCGGATGAAACCCTCGGCCATGTCCGAGTGGACTCTTGCCGCAGCGGCGACAGCCGGTGTCCCCTCGGAAATCAGCCAGGATCTTGCCTCGTTCGCGTTGGCGGTGAAGAACGTAACCAGTTGCAAGGAACGGAGGAGGATTTGCGTCAGCTCCCCGGGCTCCGCTGCTCCCAACTCCCGAGCGAAGGTTGCTCGCTCCACGGGCGTCAGGTACCCCAGGTCCATCTCCAGGCGCGCCTTGATCGACGCCACCGGCACCCCGTCGCTCGCGGCCCGGCCCCGGACGGCCTCCCAGGCCGGCCCGGATTCGAGACCATCCTCGGACAGATTGGCCAGGTACAGGCAGGGCTTGGCCGTGAGGAGGAATAGCTGCTTCAGGGCATATTCGCACTCCGATGGGCCAAGAGGCGGGCAGGGCGGCCGACCGCCCTCGTTGAGGCGAACTTCCAGGCGGTCTAACAGGGCCAACTCCCGCGCTGCGGCCTGGTCGCCGGCATGTGCGGGTTTCGACACCCGGTTCCGGCGCCGCTGGATGGTCTCCAGATCGGCCAGGGCAAGTTCGGTGAGGACGATGTCCAGATCCCTGATCGGGTCCACCGTTCCCAGGGGATGACCGGCAACCAGGGACTCGAAGCAGCGTAATACATGAATGAGGGCGTCAGCCTCACGAATCGTGGCCAGGAACTGGTTGCCCAGACCCTCGCCCTTGCTGGATCCGGGAACCAGTCCGGCGATGTCGATGATGTCCAGCATGGCCGGCGTGGCCAGGGGCGCCCCGGCGAGCACGCGCAAGTGTTCCAGCCTCTCATCGGGGACGGAGAGCTTGCCCAGGTGGGGTTCAATGGTGGTGAAGGAGTAGTGGCCGACAGCCGAACCTCCATGCGTCAGCGCATTGAACACGGTTGACTTGCCGGCATTGGGCAGGCCGACCAGGCCCCAGGACCAGGTCATGCCGGGTCCTCCCCGGCCGGACAGGGCCCCAGCACTGCCCGCACCGCTCGCTCGAACTTGACCCGGGTCAGCATGACGCGTCGGCCGCAACCCATACATTTGAGGACGAAGTCCATGCCGGTGCGGGTCACCAGCCAACGATCTGAACCGCAAGGGTGGACCTTCCTCAGACGCACCACTTCGCCAACCGCGTAACGATGCCCCGCCGGAAGCATGACCTCACCGCCCCGGAAGCTAAGAGGGCGTGATGTCGGCGGCATCGAGGGCGCGTTTCACCTGCAGACGCAGGTCGCGCGCTACCGGCCCTTGCTCCATGGGCCGGGTCGTTCCGCCGATCAGCAGTCGGACACTCGTTCCCGTCAGTTCCTCAACACCCAGCACCGTCGGAGCTTTCACGATCGCCGGATTCCCTGCCGAATACCGGGACAGGGCTTCGTCGATCACGCTGCTGGCACGGTCGATATCCGCCTTATAGGGAACGCTCACCGTGAACGAGACCTGCATGGCCCCGCGGCTGAGATTGGTGACCTCCTGGATGCGGCCGTTCGGGATCAGATGCACCTCGCCGCCGGGGGCTCGCAGGCGGGTGGTACGCAGGCCCATTTCCTCGACGACACCTTCCAGTCCGGCCATGCGGACCAGGTCGCCGACGGCGAACTGATCTTCGAGGAGGATGAGAAAGCCACCAAGGAAGTCGCGGATGAGCCCCTGAGCGCCAAATCCCGCGGCCAACCCCAGGAGACCCGCACCCATAAGGAGTGACCGCGTGTCCACTCCTAGCAGCGAAAGGACGGTGACGGCCACCAGAAAGTAGACGAGATAACGGAGAACGCTGTTGACCAGTCCGGCCAGAGTCCGAAGGCGTGGGGAATCGAGATAGGGGGCTGTCGAACGACCCGCCGGTAGCACGCGGGCAACCCTTCTGCGGGCGGTCGCAAGCGCGAGCCACCCCAGGGCGATCACCAGCACGATCTGCGCACCTCGAATTGCCAATGCCGTTGGCAATGTTCCCGCCGATGGACTGCCGGCGGCGATCAGCGAGCGTAATTGTTCTAGCAACATCGAGGCGCGCCATCCCCTTTCATGGCAAGGTCATGGCCCGCAGGCTCAGGGCCATCGGTACCAGCCGGTGAAACAGGGTAAGACCCAGTGGCGCCAGCGCCGATCCTTCGAACACCGTTCCCAGGCCCGGAAACAGAGGGACTGCGGCGGTAGCCAGCCCGATTGCGACGGCCATGATGACGCTTTGCTCGGCAATGCCGAGACAGGCTCCAAGTACCCGGCTGCCCGGTCCGACCAGCGGGAAGGCGTCGAACATGCGCCCAAGTAGACTGCCCAGGCCGCTCAGGATGCCCCGGGACGCGATGAAAAGGGCGACAAAACACACCGCCGCAACCACATAGCCTCCGAGGACGTGATGGACGGCGTCTCCCAGTGTACGGAGATTCCCTCCGGCGGTTGCGGCGACTGCCGGCGCCTGGTGTACCAGGAGGTCTCGCAGCCATGGGGCGACAGGCAAGGCGGCCAGGGCGGCCTCCATCTCCGCCGGACTCATGTCTGCCAGGCGGAGGGCGGCATCCGGTATGGGAAGCCGCAGATGCCGCTGCAGGACCGCGCTGACGGCGTCGACTGCCGCGTAGCGGAGCTGAAGCCATGCGGCCATGCGCGGCGTCGTATATGCTGCTGCCAGGAGCGCCAGGAGCAAGCCCCCGAGTCCTACGAACACTGCCCCGATCCCCCGCCGAAACCCTCGGAAAGCGCCAATCAACAGCAGGATCAGGATGCCCGCATCCAGCCAGTTCATCGCCTCGCCCCCCCCAGGAGAATGATGCCGAGATTGGCCAGTACGGCTACGGCCGCAGGGTGGGCGCGACCGCGCAATAGAGCGGCGGCCGTATCGATCCCGATGCCGGCGGCGACTCCCAAACCGGCATGGAAGGCGAGATCGAGTGCATACTCGCCGTAAAAGAGCGGTGACCGCTCCCGGTTAGATGCCAGCGTCAAGATGAGATCGCCGATCACTTTCACGAGCAGGAAATAGGCTGCGGCAAGCACGGGAACCGGCAACTGGATCTCGGTCATGGTCTTGACCCACTCAAGGGAGAGCGCGGCGGCGGTAGTGCCGGCGAAGATGAGCAGATAAAGAGGGAGCCCCTTCATGAGCCGCCACCGGAAACGGTCGGACGGGCAAAACGGTACATCACCATTCGCCGGTCGTCGTACACAACCAGCATCCTCTCGCCATCCGCCGACAAGTCCACGTCCCGAAGGGGTCGGCGAGGAAGCCACCGGCCAACACGTCGGCCATTCTCACCGTACACTTCGAGGCTGTCGCGCGTAACGACGACGATCAACTCCAAACCGACTTTCAGGGTTACCCCCGGCGACCGCAGAGGTCGACGCCAGGCGAGTCCGCCTCGCTCATCGTAGACTTGGAGGGCACTCGCCGTCAACACTACCGGTCCTCCTCTCGGCAACAGGCCCACGTCGCGCACGCCTTCCCCATAGCGCCAACTCCCGACGAGCAGTCCGCTCTCGCCGTGAAGGTAGTAGGCTGTGTCGCGGTCGGCGGCCACGAGGTACGAGCCGGCAGGACACAGCTCTAGCCGGAACAATGCCCCTGCCGCCAGGCGGTGGGCGACCTTCTGCCCCCGGTCCGGGTGCAGCACGTGTACATGACCCTCGGGTCTATCCCCGTCGAAATTCATGACCCCGAGCGCCATGCGTTGCCCGTCGCGCGAGGCCGCGGCCACCAGCAGAGCGCCCCCCGGGAGATCATAATTCTGGACGGGACCCCCCAGCCCGGCGCGAATCCGAACGCTTTCCCCATAAGGGTGCTCGCCGGCCGGAAGGCGGATTACCTCGAAGATGAGCAGGGATCGGTCGGCTTCGGCGGCCGACACCGGCAGGACGAGGTTGTCCACCGGCAGAGTCGCCTCGAGCAGGTCGCGTCCGCCGGCATCGATTACCCGCAATCGGTCGCCCTCGCGAAGCAGCACTAACCCTCCAGGAGTCAGCACTGCTGTCGCCCCGTGCGCCACCTCCATCTCCCATAGTGGGTGCGGTTGCACCAGGGGCTCTCCGGCACGGCGCCCACGCCCGCTGCGTGTGGACCCGAGCCATCCGATGGCCGCGAGAGTCACGCACAGCAGGAGCACGACGGCAAGATTCCCGCGCGGACTAACCATGGCCGACAGATCCTCCCATCATCCGCTTTCAGTTCGCCGGGCCTTCCCCTCCTCCTCTAGCCACTGCATGGCCCTGCAGCAGGCGCCAGCAGGTGATCGCCGAGACGGGCCGCATCATGCTGACCTATATGGTCGCGGGTCGGGACCGGGTGCGGGGCGGTGGCGTACGTGCCTCTGCTACTGCTACGGTGCGAGTTCGCCCAACAGGCGGATGACTTCCTCGTCGGTTATCTGTGCAAACACCTGGTAGAACTGTCCTACCGCATAAAAGGGTTCGGGGGTCGCCAAGCATACCACCTCGTCGGCCTGCCCCGCAAGGCACTCGAGCGTCTCGCGCGGTGCGACCGGCACGGCGAGCAAGACATGGGCGGGCCGTTGTCTGCGGATAGCGAGCAAGGCCCCGGCAGTGGTGGCCCCGGTCGCTATCCCGTCATCAACGAGAATCACCGTGCGGTCCGCCAGGCTGGGCAGCGGTCGATCCCCTCGGTAGCGAGCCATGCGGCGCTGGATTTCCGCCAACTGCCGTCCTGCCTCCTGCTCGATGTAGGCCTCGGGCACGGCAAGTCCCTTGATCAGGCGCTGATCCCGGTAGAGACTACCATCGGGGGCTACGGCGCCAACGGCGAGTTCCTCGTTGTGGGGGGCGCCGATCTTGCGAGGAATGATGAGGTCGAGAGGGGTGCCCAGTTCTCGCGCCACCTCGCCCCCAACCACTGCTCCACCGCGGGGGATGGCAAGCACAAGTGGTTCCCGCAACTCAATCCGCGCCAGTCTCCGGGCAAGCCGGCGACCGGCATCAACTCGATCGATGAAGAGCATGGCCCATCACCTACAACGCCATAGGCGCAAGGGGCGTGCCCGCCACTACACGCAGAGCAGCGGGAACATTGCGGAAGGTGGCGGGGATCTTCCCCACCAGTTCTCCGTCAATCTGGATAGAAAGGGGGACCTTCGAGCGCACCTGTACCTCTCTGGCCCGATAGCTTGTGACCTTCGGGTGAAGGACGTGCAACCCCTTGAACAGCGATGGGACCATCCGTATGACCTCGATCTTGGACAGCGCACCCACGATCACCACGTCGACCAAGCCGTCGTCGGTCTCGGCCTGAGGACAGATACGCATTCCGCTCCCATAGTACTGGGTATTGCCGAGGGCGGTCGTGAACGCTCGGGTACGATGCAGCACGCTGTCGAGTTCGACCTCGAGTTCCACCGGGCTGAAAGTAGCGAGCTTCACAAGGATGCCGAACACATAGGTCAGAGGGCCGGGCAGGTACTTCGGCCAGCGGTTGGCAAGGCTAGCTACCTCTCCGTCGAACCCCACTCCCCCGGCGCCGACACAATAGCGGTCCCCTACCTGTATCAGGTCCATGGGGCGCGTGCGGGGTTCGCGGAAAAACTCGCATGCTTCGACCGGGGTTGCAGGTATGCCAAGGGTGCGAGCGATATCGTTGCCTGAACCGGCGGGGATGATGCCGAGCGCCGTCCGGTCGGCACCCCCGCGCATGATGCCGTTTGCCGTCTCATGCACCGTGCCGTCGCCGCCAAAAGCGATTACCAGTTCATAGCCGGCGGCAGTCGCCTCCCTTGCCAACTCCATGGCATGGCCGGCTCGTTGGGTGTAGGCCAATTCGAAGCTGCGAATGGTCGCGAGTTGGTCCTTGATGCCGGGCCAAATGCGGCGGGCGCGCCCGGCGCTCGCCGTCGCGTTGATGATGACGAAGGCTTTCATCCGCTCAGACCCCATCCTCCGCTGGTTTTCGGGGAGCCTTGCCCGGCGGCTCTGCGCCCCTCATGACGCAGCTTCCGTGAAAGAACGCCCCTTCATTGACGATCAGGGCCGAGACTTTGATGTCACCGGTCAATTTGCCCGTCGCCACCAACTCGAGCTTGCCCTCGGCTTCCACCGAGCCGCGAATCTCGCCGGCCACGGTGACATTTCGAGCTTGCAGGGTGGCCTCCACCAGGCCCGTTTCCCCTACGACCACGTCACCGCGGTGTACAATCTGTCCCTCGATCTTGCCGTCAACGCGAAGGGTACCCGTTCCCGTGAGACTGCCGTTGATGTTGGCGCCGCGGCCGATGATCGTCTCCACCCGGTCCAATCCCGCGTCCGGGTCGCGCTTGAACATGCGTGAACCCCCTTGTGTTTGACATGGTCTTTCCGTGCGCGAAAGTGAGGGAGACCGTCAGCCGGTCATTGCCCTCGGAGGAAGGGTGCGGGGTTCACCTGTTGACCGTGGACGTGAACCTCGTAGTGGACATGGGGCCCGGTACTGCGCCCGGTGGTGCCGATATAGGCGATGATCTGGCCCCGGGTTACCCTCTCTCCCATGGTGACGGCATTCTTGTCGTTGTGTCCGTACAGGGTGCGGTAGCCATAGCCATGTTCGATGATCACGGTATTCCCGAACAGGCCAAGCCAACCCGCAAAAACGACCATCCCCTCGGCCGTTGCCACAATCGGCGTCCCCCGTCGGGCCGCAATGTCCACCCCCGCGTGGAACTCCCAACCCATCCCCCAGGGCGAATTGCGATAGCCGAAGCGGGATGTAAGATGGCCATACGCCGGCCATCCGCTTGGTCGTGCGGCGTCTTGCGCTTGGGCAGCGGCTATGCTCTTGCGGAACTGCTCGAAGGTGTCTTGCCTATCCTCAGCCACCGTGCGCAGTTCGGTCATGCGCACCGCCGTGTCTCGCGCCTGGGCGATCGGGGCCAGACTGACAACGTTGCCCCCGGCCGGAGGAGTCCAGGTTGAAGTCTGCGGGCGCATGGAGGCGATAGTCGCCGCCAAGGCCGCGGGTTCCCCGGAAAGCGAACTTCCCGGCCCTCTCCCGCGCAGCTCCGGAGGGAGGATGTCGGTCATCTCCCGAAGTTGTCTCTCGAGTTCCTCCAGCAAGAGCATTTGCTCCCGAAGTAACCCGGTCTCTTCGGCCAGGCTCCTGATCAACTGCCGTTGTTCCTGGTTGACTTCCCGCAACTCCTCGAGTTCCCGCATGTGTGCGGCGAGCCGGGAGTTGTGATGGGCCATCATGATCAGGCCGACGAAGAAGACGGTGAGGACGAGGACGAGAATCTGCAGGTGAAGGGTGCGCAACCGCCAGGAAGACACCGGCCGCTCGGAGTGGGGCACGAAAATCACTGTGTAGAGATTGTCATCCGTTTGTCGCACGAGTCCTCATCCTTCAGCGTCGTCGCCCACCGCGACGGCCCCGCGCGCATTGTGCGGTCGGGGTCGAGGTCTCCGCCCCCGCGGCACCGGCACGCTGGCACCATGTCCAGTAAGTCCCGATACCCAGGTCTTACCCTCTCCTGCGCCCCGCATAGCCTGCTGTTCCTCATCGGACAGCTTGTAGGGGCACTTTCCGTCCAGCAACGGCTTGGCATACATGCGGCTCTCACTACGGCCGTACAGCGAGGTCAGCACGAATCCCGAGCCTCTGCCATCAAGCAACGCCAGGCTGAAGCTCTGATCGGACCCGGTATCCTCAAAAGCGTTGAACCGCACCAGTCCCAGCCGCTGCAAGGCGCCGGCCTGCCTTTCTTCGGTGCTCGCCAGCCGGCGCTCAAGTTCCTCGATCCGCTTGAGCAGGTTCTTCGCCGCGAGGGCATGCTGGCGCAGTTCTCTTTCGAGATTGTAGCCGGGCGGACCGCCGGCGATGGCTCGCACCTGCGCTCCCAGCCTGGCGAGGGACACCCGCGTGCTGACCAGGACCGCCAGCAGCAGCAACAGGGCTGCCCCGGCTATGGCCTGCTGTGGCGACCAGATGTCGGCCACGTTCCCCGCCTCCTGACCGTGCGAGTAGGGGGGGGATTCGTGCTCACCTCCCTGGTTTCCTGCTGGACAGGATAAATCGGCCATGGTGGCCAAACACTGCCGGAAAGACGGGATTCCGGGGAAGGGAGCTGTGCGCTTTGAGGGGGATAGGCCCTGAGGCCGCCGACAAGTCCGGGACGGGGCGCATCGGTTATCTAGACTGTTTCTCAGGGATTGCCGGGGATATGCTGCTGGGCGCCATCATCGACGCGGGGCTCGACCCGGCCAGCCTCAGGGCTGGTCTGGCCTCCTTGAAGGTTTCCGGCTTCTCCCTGCAGGTTAAAGACGTTACCCGGGCGGGAGTAGGCGGTACGCGTGTGGAAGTGGTTACCGACGAACCCCAGTCCGCCCGGCGTTTGGGCGACATCCTTGCCCTGCTTGAGGCAAGTAGCCTGTCAGCGGCAGTTCGGGACCGCGCCGAGGCCGTCTTCACCGCACTGGCCAGAGCCGAAGCCCGCGTCCACCGTTGTTCAGTGGAGCAGGTCCACTTTCACGAGGTTGGGGCCCTGGATGCCATTGTCGACGTGGTGGGCGCCGCGGTGGGCCTTGCGGCCCTGGGTATCGAGCATCTCTACTGCTCATCCTTGCCCGTTGCCCCGGGCACGGTGCACAACGCCCACGGAGAACTGCCGTTACCCGCGCCTGCAACCCTGGAGTTGCTGCGGCAGTTTCCCCTCCGGTCGGGGCCGCACGGTGCAGAACTGGTCACGCCCACCGGGGCGGCAATGCTTGCCGCCTGGGCCACACCCGCCCCGGACTGGCCGGCAATGGTGTTGGAGGCGGTCGGCTACGGAGCAGGAAGCCGGGACCTTCCCACGCCCAACCTGGTCCGATTGGCCGTGGGTCGCCCCAACTTTGGCGACCGAGAAGTTTCTGCGGCGGGTCCATGGATACGAGACCAGGCGGTCTTGACGGAGGCCAATCTCGATGACGTCACCCCTCAAGCTGTCGCTTACCTTGTGGAGACGATGCTCGAGGGTGGCGCCCTCGACGCGTGGGCCACTCCCATCGTAATGAAGAAGGGGCGGCCGGGGGTCACGCTCACCGCACTCACGATGGAGTCTCAGGCCGGCGACGTCGCCGATATCCTCTTCCGCGAGGGGGCCACTCCTGGGCTGCGGCAGTTCTCTGTTCGCCGCTTCCGCCTCCCGGTGGAGGAGGTTCTGGTCCCGGTTGGCGACAAAGAGGTACGGGTCAAGCGGGTTCGCGGCAAAGGCGGGTTCTTGCGGGTGTGGGCGGAGTACGAGGACTGCCGGGAAGTCGCCCGGGAAACCGGTACGCCGCTCGCTCGCGTGCTGGCGGCTGCATGCCAGGCCGCTTCCGAGGGGTAGGAGCGGGTGTGCCACGTGTCACAGCCATGCTCCTTCACCCATCAGTCCTTCGAGTAGACGCTGTAAATCGGAGGGATTGAAGTACAGGATCTCGATCCGGCCTCCCATCCGAGCGGGGCGGATCCGGACCCGGGTTCCCAGGTGGCGGGTAAGGCGCTCTTCCAGTGACTGCAGCGCAGGGTCGACGGAACCGGCTCGAGGGGGTCTCCGGTCCCTGCGCGCCCGCCCGGCCAACAATTCCAGGGCCCTTACGGACAATCCCGCCTCCCGGACCCTGCCGGCCAACCGCCGCTGAGACTCTTTGTCGCTGATCCCCGCGAGGACCTTGCCGTGGCCCAGGGTCAATTCCCCTCGCCGTATGGCATCCTGCACCTCAGCCTCAAGCCCCAGCAATCGAAGGCAGTGGGCAACGTGGGTTCGTTCCCGGCCCACACGCTCGGCAACCGTGTCCTGCGTGAACTGAAACTCGTCTATCAGGCGCCGGTAGGCGGTAGCCTCCTCCATGGGGTTCAGGTCTTCCCGTTGGAGGTTTTCGATCAGCGCGAGTTCCATGGCGCCGGCGTCCGAGAAGTCTCGCACCAGCGCGGGAATCGTCTCCAATCCAGCCAGGACGGCCGCACGCCAGCGCCGCTCGCCGACGACTACCTCATAGCCGTCTCTCGCCCGCCGCGCCACGATCGGCTGGACTATGCCATGCTGGCTGATGGACTTCGCGAGTTCCTCCAGTCGCCCCTCGTCGAAGGCCTCCCGGGGCTGAAAACGGCTGGGGCGCAACGCCCCCACCGGCAGGTCCTGCAGGTCCGCCTCGTCCGCCCCGGGCAGCAAGGCGTCAAGACCGCGACCGAGTCCCCTCTTAGGCACTGCTGACTACCTCCTTGGCGAGTTCGAGGTAAACCTCTGCGCCCCGAGAACGAGGATCGTAGGCCGTGATCGGCATGCCATGGCTGGGCGCTTCGCTCAAGCGAACGCTCCGGGGGATGATGGTCCGGTAGACCTTGTCGCGGAAGTAGCGCTTGACTTCGTCCACCACCTCGATCGACAGGTTGGTACGACCGTCGAACATGGTCAGGACTACTCCCTCGATCCGCAGCCCGGGATTGAGATGGGTCTTCACGAGATGCACCGTGCTCATCAACTGGCTAAGGCCTTCGAGGGCGTAGTATTCACACTGCATTGGGACCAGCACGGTGTCGGCAGCGGTGAGGGCATTCACCGTCAGTAGACCGAGGGATGGCGGGCAATCGACGAGGATGAAGTCGAACTCGCCCCTTGCGTCCTTGAGGGCCTGTTTGAGTCGGGTCTCCCGGGATATGGCGCCAACCAGTTCCACCTCGGCGCCTGCCAAGTCCACGGTGGAGGGAACCACGAACAGCAAGGGCCATCTGGTCGGCAGGATGGCGTCGCCCAGTGCTGTATCGCCCAACAGGATGTCGTAAAGGCTCTTGCGAATGATTCGCCGATCCAGCCCGAGCCCACTGCCCGTGTGCCCTTGCGGATCCACGTCAACCAGAAGGATCCGCTTGCCCAGCGACGCCAGAGCCGCACCCAGATTCACCGTAGTCGTGGTCTTACCGACTCCGCCCTTTTGATTGGCAATCGCCATCACCTTCCCCACGGTCCGCACCACCCCCGGGGAACTCCCACCGCTACTTCTCCGCCCTGGATGTCGTTCCTGCCGCGCCTACGGGCGGGCGCGCTCCTTGGGTATGCGAACGCGGACCTCCAGTGAATCCCCCATGTCCTCCCTGGTCATCTCCGCGGCAAACCCGGCCTCCTTCAGAGCGTCCACCGCCTGCTGAAAGGTGTTGAGGAAGATCCGGATGTCCCGCACGACCCGCCGCACCTGGCGCGGCGGGGGCGCGCAGTCCGGCTCCATGGGCGTGTGCCCCATCGCGAGGGACTTGGCGGTCTCGGCCACCAGCCCCTCCGTCTCCCGGACGGTGAGCCCCTTCTGCACCACGACATCGATGACTCTCAGTTGCCAGGCCGGATCCGCCAGATTCAGCAAGGCCCGCGCCTGCCTCTCCCCCAACTTCTCCCGGGAGATCCGCTCCCTCACCGCCGGATCGAGGCGGCGCAACCGCAGTTTGTTCGCGATAGCCGACTGACTCTTCCCTATCCGCCGGCCCAGTTCTTCCTGGGTCAGACCGAATTCGTCAACGAGGCGGGCATAACTCTCAACTTCCTCCATCACGTCGAGGTCCTCTCGTTGCAGGTTCTCAACGAGGGCAACCAGCGCAAGCTCCCTGTCATCCATCTCCCGCACGATGGCCGGGACGGAAGCGAACCCGGCCAGGACTGCCGCCCGCAACCGACGCTCGCCAATCGCCAACTCAAATCCGCCCGCCAAGGGCCGGAGCACGATGGGCTGAATCAACCCGTGGACACGGATAGAGTCGGCGAGTTCCTGCAGCCGCCCCTCGTCGAACACTCTTCTCGGCTGGTGGCGGTTCTCGCGGATCTGGGCTATGGGGATCAGAACGACCTGTTCGTCAGCCATCTCCAAGGTGAGCAATCACTCCTTCGTCCAGGGGTCGTCTGTTCGGCACTCCGACACGCCGGGGATAACCCGGCGGCGTTTCATCTATCTTGCGGACGACCACCAGGGTCCTTCGATGGCCCAGGATGGGCAACTTGAGTTCGACCACCTCCGGCGGCCCACCTCCGAGCAATCGCGCGGCCGCGATCCCCGCGTCCATCTCCGCGGCCACCGCCGGACCTTTCATTGCCACGAAGGCGCCTCCCCGTTTGAGCAGCGGCAGGCAGTATTCGGCCGCTACGGCAAGTGACGCCACCGCTCGAATCGTAGCCACGTCGTAACCGGCGCGCGCGGCCGATCTTCCGAATTCCTCGGCTCTGGCCACCACGACGCTTACCTCCGCCAAGCCAAGGGTCGCCACCAGCCCCTTCAGGAATGTTCCCTTGCGCACGGAAGCTTCCAGCAGGGTGACTTGCAGTCCGGGTACCGCCACCGCCAGGGGGATCCCCGGCAGCCCGCCGCCGCTGCCGACGTCCACCAGGCGCTGTTCCCGGGTAAGGGAAACCGCCCGGAGGCACGTGAGCGAGTCAACGATCCCTTTCAGATCCAGGTCGGAAGCAGAGCCGAACCCGGTCAACTTGGTCCCGGCCTTCATGAGCGATTCCCGAAACTGAAGGAAGGTATCGCGTTGTGCAGCATTCACGGACAACCCGAGTTCCGCCAGCCCACCCTCCAAGGCCGCAGGAAGGCTCACCTATCCCATCCCATCAACCGGTGAGGCGCCACCACGCCGGGGTTCTATCACCACGCAACGCCGCGGCTCCTCACCCTCACTTCGCGTCGTCACATGCGGATCGTCCTTCAAAGCCAGGTGGATTACCCGGCGCTCCCGGGGATTCATGGGCTCGAGCGTGACCGGACTCCCCCCACGTCGAACCTGCCCCGCCAGTCTCTCGGCCAGACGGCGCAGAGTCATTTCCCGCCGAAGGCGATAGCCCTCCACGTCCATGATGACCATCAGACGGTCGTCGCCCTGCTTCGCCAGGGCGGCGTTGATCAGCCGTTGCAGGTCATCCAACACCACTCCCCGCCGCCCGATGAGCGCCCCCAGGGCCGGGCCCCGCGCGTCCAGCATGATCCGATCTTCTTCCACCCGTGCCGTGACTGCTGCCGGACCCACCCCCATTATCCGGATGGTGTCTTTCAGCAGTCCTACCGCCAGGTCCACCTTGGCCAACCTCGGTCGCAGTCGGACCCGGGCCGGTCGCCCGCCTCCCAGCCAGGCAAACAAGCCGCCTCCCTCGTCCAGTACCTCGATGTCGACGCGATCCCTCGACCATCCCGTCTGCGAGAGCGCCCGGCGCACTGCCTCCTCGACCGAACGTCCTTCCGCCTCGATGGGATTCACCGGGACTGCACCTTCGCGTTCGTCCGGGCTCGCCATAGCCAGGTGAACCCGTAATGTTCGAGGACGCCGATGCAACTGGTCCCGACCCAGTAAAGTGCCAGGCCGGCGGGGAAACTGCGGGTGACCCATGCGATCATCAGCGGCGCAATGTAGAGCATCGCGCGCTGCGACGGGTCCCCACCGCTCATCAGCAACGACTGCGCAAAGGTGCCCGCCCCTGCCAGGATCGGCAGCACCCACAACTCGGGCTCCGCCAGGTTAATCCCCAGGAAATACGGGGTGACCCGATAGTCAACCCGTTGCAGAGCCCAGAACACCGCGAGAACGAAAGGTAACTGGACGAGCAAGGGCAGGCACCCGCCAAGCGGGTTGACCTTGTGTTTCTTCCATAGCTCCAAGGTTTCCCGATTCAGCCGCTCCCGGTCACCCTTGAACTTGGCCCGCAACTCGTTCAGCTTCGGGGTAATCTCCTGCATTTTGCTGCGGGAACGAATCTGAGCTGCCGTCAGCGGCAGCAACGCCACCCTGATGCCCAGGGTCAAGAGGATGATCGCCCACCCGTAACTCCCCGTGAGGACGAACAGGAAATCGAGACTGCTCAGAACGATTTCAACCAACCAGGTCATGGGACTTCCCTCCCGCCGAGCGGTCTGGTGCAACCACCGGGTCCCAGCCGCCCGGATGCCACGGGTGGCAGCGTACTATCCTCCGGACCGCTAACCCCAAACCAACTTTGAGACCGTGGACCTCCACGGCTTCCGCCGCATACTGGGAACAGGACGGGGTAAACCGGCAACATGGCGGTTTCAGGGGAGAAACGAAGCACCGATACGTCCGGATTCCCAGCAATACTGCGCCCCTGCCCAAAAGAGCAAGCCGGCGTCCAATCATCGCTAACCCTCTTCCCTTTCCCACCTCGCTGCCTCGTCCAGCACCGCTAACACCCCCGCCTTGAGACGGGCGAAATCCGCCTCGACCGCCTCCGTGCGCGCCACCATCACGAAGTCCCGACCGGTTCCCAATTCTCTCTCCCAGCGCCGGCCGATCTCCCGGAGGCGCCGGCGGAGGCGATTGCGAACGGTGGCCTTTCCTATCCCCCGCCCCGTGGTGTAGCCCACTCGCGACGGACCGTCACCGCGAGCTAACACATACAGGGCGACCAGCCGGTTCCCGTACCGCCTGCCCGCCCTGTAGACCGCTCGAAAATCCTCGGCTCGCTTCAACCTTCGCTCTCCGCCCACCCCGGCCTCCTCGACTGCCGGTCAAGCGGAGACCCGAGTTCTCCCCTTGGCCCGACGCCGGGCGATCACCCTCTGCCCGCCCGAAGTGCTCATCCGCTTCCGGAAGCCATGCCGGCGCTTCCGCCTTCGCACATTGGGCTGAAAGGTCCGTAGCATGCCTCACCTTCCCCTGGGCCGGGACAAAAAGAGGAACACCAAGCGCGGCCCCGAATTCCTGCTCGATTATATCCGCCGCCTTCAACGGTGTCAACCTGCGGGAGAGGACGGGGGCGGCAATGTCCCGGTGGATCGGTCGAGGAGGAGGCCAGCGGATGCTGGACCGCATTCGGGAAGACATCGCCGCCGCCTTCACCCGCGACCCCGCGGCCCGCAGCCTCCTCGAGGTCATCCTGTGCTACCCGGGCCTTCACGCCTTATGGCTACACCGTGTGGCCCACTTCTTATATCGGCGCCGCTGTTACCTGCTGGCGCGCGCCTGTTCCCATCTCGGGCGCCTGGCAACCGGCATCGAGATCCATCCGGGAGCGCGGATCGGACGCCGCTGCTTCATCGACCATGGACTGGGCGTGGTCATCGGCGAGACGGCCGAAGTTGGCGATGATGTCACCATCTACCAGGCAGTAACCCTTGGCGGCACGGGCAAGGAAAGGGGCAAGCGGCACCCTACCATCGGGAACAACACGGTGCTCGCCGCCGGCGCCAAGGTGCTCGGCGCCATCGCTGTCGGGGCCAACTGCCGGGTAGGAGCGGGAGCGGTAGTCATCCGCCCCGTGCCCGACAACTGCACCGTGGTCGGCATCCCCGGCCGCATTGTGGTCAAGGATGGGGTCAAGCTCGATCCCCTGGATCACGCCAACTTGCCTGACCCGGTGGTGGAATTGACCAACGCTCTCCTTGACCGGGTTCAGGCGCTGGAAAGGGCCGTCCTGGGTCAAGAGCAGCAACCCACGCATTGAGATGCCGCGACCGGGCCAGCAGGTCCTCACCTCAAGACCGTCTGGCCGATCGCAGGGCTCGCGCCAGTCGATCGATCCTGCGCAGCGTCGTCTCCTTGCCCAGCAGGGCCATGATGTCGAACAGGCCCGGTCCGGCCGTGCGACCGCTGACCGCGAGCCGCGTGGGATGTATGATGTCTGCCGCCCGGATCCCCCGTTCTGCGGCCAGGCTGCGGTATGCCGCCTCGATGGCGACCACGTTGAAGTCCCCCGCGGGAATCGGCGCCAGGGCCCCCCGGCACGCGTCGAGGAGGTCGGGTAGTCCATCACGGCCGAGATGCCTGGCGAAACCCTCCTCGTCATAGGGGAAGTCCGTCTCGAAGAAGTAGTCAAGCGCATCCGGCGCCTCATTCAGCCGGGCTATGCGATCTCGCACGACTGCCATCAAGGCAAGCAGCCTTGCTTCTTCCGGGTCGTATCCCCTGGCCAGGAGGAAAGGCCGGGCACGCCTCGCCAGTTCGTCGAGGGGCAACGCTCGCAGGTAATGCCCGTTGAGCCAGGTGATCTTCCCGTCATCATATACGGAAGAACTCGGAGAGACGCGGTCCAAAGAAAAGTGGGCAATGGCCTCCGCCGGCGAAAAGATCTCGACGCCATCGGGATGCGACCACCCCAGCAGGGTGAGGTAATTGATCAACGCTTCCGGCAAGTACCCCTGTTCCCGGTACTCCTGGAGAGAGGTCGCCCCGTGTCGCTTGCTCAACTTCGAGCGGTCGGGCGCCAGTATCATGGGTAGGTGAGCGAACCGCGGGGGCGGAAAGCCCAGCGCCTCATATATCAGAAGCTGCCGCGGAGTGTTGCTGAGGTGCTCCTCCCCGCGAATGACGTGACTGATCTCCATGAGATGATCGTCAACGGCGCACGCGAAGTTGTAGGTAGGTCTCCCATCCGAGCGCACCAGAATGAAGTCGTCCAGGTCTTCATGACTGAAGCGCACCGTACCACGGATGCCGTCCTCTACCACGATATGCCCGCCGGTCGGCGCTTTCAACCGGAGAGCATGCGGCTTGCCCGCCGTCCTGAGTTGTGCGCGTTCCTCTTCGCCGCGGTCCCGGCACTTGCGGTCGTAGCCCGGGACGCGCCCCCCCTCGCGCGCCCCGGCTCGCCGTCCCGCAAGCACCGCGGGATCGCAGAAACAAGGATAACCCCGGCCTGAATGCAGGATCTGCCTGCCGTACTGATGGTAAAGGGCCAGGCGTTCCGATTGCCGGTAAGGTCCCACCGGCCCTCCCCGGTCCGGGCCTTCATCCCACTCCATCCCCAGCCATGCCAGGCCTTCGAGGATGGGAGTTTCTCCGCCCCTGCCCGTCCGCTCGGGGTCGGTGTCCTCGATGCGCAAGATAAAACGTCCTTGACGGCTTCGAGCAAATAGCCAGCAAAAAAGCGCGGTGCGGGCATTGCCCACGTGCAGTTCCCCGGTAGGACTCGGGGCGAACCGGACTCTCACCTGTTCCACGTGCGTCACAGCCTTCTTGAGGCAGGCTGCCAGTAGTTTAGCACCCGGAATCAGCCCCCGCAACTTTGATGCGCCGCGATGCGCCGCGAGCGCGCGGTTCAAGAGGGTGGACAGGCCAGCCCGCGGCGGTCAGATCTCCTTGCGTCCCTGGAGGGCCCGGCTGAGGGTAACCTGATCGGCGTACTCCAGGTCGCTCCCCGCCGGCAGTCCCGAGGCCGGCCGTGTCACCTGAACTTCGGAGGGCTTGAGCAGGCGGGCGATATACATGGCCGTCGTCTCCCCCTCCACCGAGGGGTTGGTGGCCACGATTACCTCGCGGCAACCGCCTTCCTTTACGCGTCTCAAGAGCTGTGCAAGGCGAATATCCTCGGGTCCGATCCCGTCGAGAGGGGAGATAGCGCCGTGCAACACATGGTATCGGCCGTTGAACTCCCGGGTCCGCTCAACCGCCACCACATCCGCCGGATGTTCCACCACGCAGATCGACCCGGGATCGCGACGCGGATCCGAGCACAGCGAGCAGGGATCTCCCTCGGTAAGGCCGCAGCAGACGCTACATTCGCAGGTGCGTTCTCTCGCCTGCACCAGGGCCTCGGCAAGCGACCGCGTGTCGGCAGGAGGCCGGGCCAACAAGAAAAAGACCATGCGTTGAGCCGTCCTGGGTCCGACTCCCGGCAGGCGGGTCAGTTCCCGGATCAGCCGGGTCACGCCAGCAGGCAGCATGAGTCAGAAAGGACCGGGGCCGCGGAAGCCCGTCACCCGTGCCACTTCATCCGCCAGCAGGGTCTCCATCTTGCGGAGAGCCTCGTTCACCGCCGCCACCACCAGATCTTGCAGCATGCCCACGTCGGCCGGGTCGACGGCTTCCGGGGCGATGGCAAGGTCCACCACTTCCCGCCGGCCGTTCACCATCGCCCTGACCGCCCCTCCCCCCGCGGTCGCCTCCACCTGGCGCTCGGCGAGTTCGGCCATGGTGCGCGTCAACTGCTCTTGAACCCTCTGTACGTTCCGTAAGAGATCTCCCGCTCCCTTCACGTCGCCCCTCCCCCTCCATCATCCTCTACGACTTCCCCCTCGAACAAGGTCAGCGCCTGCCGCACCAGCGGTTCACTGGTCTCGCTCCGTTTGCGAGGGCGACGCGGCGGCGTCTTCGAGTCGAGTTCGAAGCAGATCTCCCACTGTTGACCGGTGATCTCGGCCAGGGTCTGTTCGAGTATTCCTGGACTCTGGGCGGCCGCGCGTTTCATCTGCACCTCGGCATGCGCGGGGAAAGCCAGCGTGAGTCGACCCTCACCTGCCTGGATGGGCTGAGCCATCCGGAGGAAACTGTGCAAGGGAACGTTGGCCGCGCGGACGGCCGCCAATATCCGTGGCCAGTCTACCCCCGCATCGCTCGTCTTTTGCGGCTGGACCACGGGAGGCCCATCGCCCGCCGGCCGATCGTCTCCAGCGCTCCCGGGAACAGGCGGGCTCGCCGTCTCGGCGGGCGGCGGCGGGGCCGCCACCTCCATGGACGAGACAGGAGTGAGGCGGAGGAGGGCCATCTCCAGGACCAGCCGGGGGTGAGGACTCCACCGCATGTCCGCCTCCGCCTGGGCCAGTTCCCGCATGGTCCTGATCAAGTTGGCAGGCTTCCACCCGCCGTCGCCCCCGCCTTCCACGGCGGCGACCAACTGCTCCCGAAGGTAATCCATGAGGTCCCGCACGAGTTGCCTGACGTCTTTGCCGCCGGCGACGACCTCCTCCACCAGCTCGAGGAGTTCCCTGGCTGCACCTTCCCGCAGACCGTGCGCCAGGCGTTCGAGGACCTCCCCCTCCACCATGCCCAGGACCTCGTGTACCTGGTCGAGGTCGAGCCGAGACCCGGCATAGGCCAGGCATTGTTCCAGCAGCCCCAGGCCGTCCCTGAGCGATCCCTCGGCGCGCCTCGCCAGCGTCGCCACCGCCCCGGGCGTCACCTCCGCTCCCTCGGCTGCGCTCACTATCTCCACCACCTTGCGAATATCCGGCTCTGGCAAGCGGCGGAAGTCGAAGCGCTGGCATCGCGACAACACCGTCATCGGCACTCTATGGGGCTCGGTGGTCGCCAGGATGAAGATCGCGTGGGGCGGCGGCTCTTCAAGCGTCTTCAGCAGGGCATTGAAGGCCTCGGGCGTCAGCATGTGGACCTCGTCGATGACGTACACCCGAGACTTACTTATCGCCGGTGCAAAACGCACCCGCTCGCGCAAGTCCCGCATCTCATCGATGCCACGATGCGACGCAGCGTCAATCTCAACCACATCCGGTGACGACCCCTCCAGGGCACTCCGGCAGGTCGGGCATTCGTTGCACGGATCCGGGCCACTTCGGGCCTGGCAGTTGACCGCCCGCGCCAGCACGCGGGCCACGGTAGTCTTGCCGGTACCCCTGGGTCCGGCGAACAAGTAGGCGTGGCTCACCCGGTTTGCCTTTACGGCGTTTTCGAGGGTACGGGTGATCGCCGCCTGTCCGACGACTTCGCTGAAGTTGCGCGGGCGCCACTGCCTGTAAAGGACCATGCGGGTCATCGGCCCTGCCCCCTCCCGGACAGACACTTCTGCATTCCGCATCGTCCCGCCCTACCATCGGTGCGGCCGTGCACCTGCTTCCGACCTGGTCGTCCGGGCGCTGACGGCGCCGCCTACTTCGACCGGATTACCCCGCGGCGCCCGGGATTCACCCGGTTACCGTTGCTCCCTTCCGGGCCTGGCGGGATTTCCAGGACCCCGTCGCGCGGGATCCGGTCATCATCGTCGCGCACGCCGGACTGACCCCGAACGAGCCCGGCCTCGAGCAGGAATTCAACCCCGCTATAGCGGGTTGCGGGTAACAGGGCACCGCTACCTCCCCGTCTAGCACGGCCAACGCTGGCGGAAGGGGTGGGATTTGAACCCACGAGGCAGGTTCCCCCGCCTACACGCTCTCCAGGCGTGCCTGTTAAGCCACTCCAGCACCCTTCCGAATCACTTGCGGTCATTGGCGGAGGGGGTGGGATTCGAACCCACGGAGGGCTTGCACCCTCAACGGTTTTCGAGACCGCCCGATTCAACCGCTCTCGCACCCCTCCACGACCGAACGCCTTCGTTCCTTGAAGAAATCACGCAAGACCGCTGCGCAATCGCCCGCCAAAACCCCTCCCCGGACCGCAAGCCGGTGGTTAAACCGCCCATCTTCCACCAGGTTCAAGAGCGACCCGGCCGCGCCCGCCTTCGGATCGGGAGCGCCGTATACCAGCCGCCCCACCCGCGCCAGCACCATCGCCCCCGCGCACATCGGGCACGGCTCGAGCGTCACGTACATGATCGTGCCCTCCAGCCGCCATCCTCCCAGCCGCCGATTCGCCTCCCGGATCACCAGGAGTTCGGCGTGGGCGGTTGCGTCCCCCGTTTCTTCCCGCCGATTATGGTCCCGTGCAACCACCAGCCCGTCCAGGACCAACACCGCACCGACGGGGACCTCTCCCCGGACCCCGGCCTCCCTGGCCTGCTCAAGAGCCAGTTCCATGAACAACTCGTCGTCCGGCAATCCGTCTCCTCGCAACGCCCCCGTACCCGGAATCATGCGCATCCGCGCCCCGTGTGCAGGGAATATGCCCGTGTTCCCAATATACCATCGGCTGTAGGCCCGGTCAAACTCCCCCGAAGGCGGCCCGGCAGGCTCTCGGCCACCGGCGACCCCCGCCGGCGCAGCCTATGGTCTGGGCAGAGCCAGGTCGCTCGGCCCCTGAAGCGAACCACGGATAGACGGGTTGACCCTCCCCACCAGTTCCTGGATTATCGCGGCGTGGCGGACTTTCTCCCTGGCAAGGAAAGCCAGGGAATCCGGCGCCACCCACGGCTTGTAGAGCGCGCCCACCGACACCCCGGGTTCGATCTTGAAGTAGCAGGGTGCCGCCACCCGGGCCAACTCCGCCGTCTCCCAGAAACGGTTCTGGCCGCCAAAGGACTCGAAGAGGTAGACGTGCAAGTCCATGGGCAGTTTCACCGTCCGGCGAATGGCGGCAAGCTGAGGCAAGGTCAGATCCACCACGGGGTTGAAGGTGCCTGCCCCCATCCGTTCCAGCATCCGCGCCCCGGCCGGGTTGGCGTGCCCACCGAAGATGGAGATCTTGAACGTCACGTCCGGAGGCAACACGCCCCTGTCTTTCAACTCGGCCAGGACCGCCAGCACGCCCTCGTCCCACACGAGAAAGCCCCGGAACCCGACCTCCAGGCAACGCTCGATGTCCGCCAGCAGGTAGCGCAGATTGTCCGCGCCCCGGATGCGCAGCCCCGATACCGCGCCCTCGGGCGTCGCGATCTGTTTGCCCAGGTCCCACTGGGGGCGAGGGCCGGGAGTCATGATGATTTCCAATCGGGCCTCGGCCGCCATCTGGGCGAAGTCGCGAAGCTCACTCCGGGTCAGCAGGGTAGCTCCCATCACCGTCGAGATGAGACGGTGCACGGCGACTCCCTGTCGGTTCATCTCATCTATCAAGGCTTCCAGGGTGGATAGCCTCTCTATCCCCGAGATCTCGATCCGGTAGTGCGCCCCGTCGGGAAACCGGCCGGGGGAATCAGGCAGGGCGTAGTCGTCTCCCGATGGCAGTCCCACCTTCTCAAGCCATTCGGCCGCTCGCATCACGTGCTTACCTCCTCACGGGGATCTTCCGAACCTTTCAGCAGGAAAGCGAGTTTCTCCAGCTCCCCTTTCTTCATGGGGTAGCAGTGCTCGGCAGCGGGAAAGCGCCGGCCGGCAACGTCACCCAGATAGGACTGGAAAGCCTCGAGCACCGTGCGGTTCAGGTCGGCGTATTTCTTCACGAATCGTGGGGTAAAGGCCTCGAAGAAGCCTAGCAAGTCATGGACGATGAGGAGTTGGCCGTCGCAATGCGGCCCGGCGCCGATAGAGATGATGGGGATGGAGGCGCGGCCGGTCACTTCCTCCCCGACCTCGGGCGGCACCGCCTCCAGGAGGATAGAGAAGGCCCCCGCCTGCTCGAGGATCGCCGCGTCCTGGATCACCCGGAAGGCCGCCTCGGCGTCCCTCCCCTGAGCCCGGAAGCCCCCGAGCATGGCCAGCGACTGGGGGGTCAACCCTAGGTGCCCCATCGCGGGAATGCCCGCGTCGGTCAGCGCTCGAAAGACCGGGGCCATGCTCCGACCGCCCTCCAGCTTGACCGCGTCGCAAGCGGCTTCCTGCATGAACCGCCCGGCGTTTCGCACCGCTTCGGTCACGCTGATCTGGTACGACAGGTAGGGCATGTCCCCGATGAGCAAGGCTCCGGGCGCTCCCCGGCGGACGGCCTGGCAGTGGGCGATCATGATGTCCATCGTCACGGGCAGGGTGCTCGAGTGTCCATATACCGTCATCCCGACCGAATCTCCGACCAGGATGATATCCACCCCCGCCTTCTCCTCGAGCAGGGCCGTGGGGTAGTCGTAGCAGGTCAACATGCTGATGGGTTCGCCTCTAGCCCGTTTTTCCATGAGGTGCGGAATGGTCACCTTTTCGCGCATGTCCGCCCGGCCTGGCCCGCGAAGGCTGCCGGCCTCCCCTCCCTTCTTCTACCAGATCCCCTCGGTAACGTACCTGAGCAGCGCCTTGCCCTCGAGGCCCTCGATTCCCAGCGTCTTCAGAGTACGCCCCGTGGTCCAGAAATCGGTGCTGCAGACCGCACAGCCGAGGTGGACCATGGAGTCGATCACCGGGGTGTCGACGCCGAGCATGTCTCCCAACTGGGACATGGGCACCAGGCCGTACGGCAGATCCTCGGTGATGTAGCGATGGCTCGTGGAGGTCGGGCCGAGTACCCCGGCGATTATCTCAAGGGTGTCGGCCCTGGTCGCGGCCGGCGCCTGAAACGCCGTACCCATTATGCTCGCGGTGGTCGAAAAGTCGTCATCCTCGTACTCGAGGACCCGGCTGGAAAGAGCGGTGGCCAAAGCCTTCGTCTCCTGGTACAGCGCCTTGATGACCCGCGCGACGGCTTCCGATATTCCCTCCCGATACATGAAGAACTGCCCGCCGGAATACTGAATCCGTCCCACATTCAAGAGCGAGCCAGGCGGATGGCAGATGGAATTGGGGTTGCTCAAGGCTGCCGCCAGCACATGGTCTGTCGCCTCGAGACAGGGCCATACCGCCTTCAGGGAAGACAAAAGCTCCCGGGTGCCCGTGGCCGGCAATGCGGCGATGGTGACCCGGGGCGCAATCAGCAGCAGGTCCACTTCCGCCGAAGCCGCACCGCGCCTCCTGGTGCCGTAAGGGATGGTATTGGTCTCCGCTACCAGGATCTGCCTGTCAGGGTACTCCTGCCGTAACATCGAGGTGAGCTGCAAGGATCCGAAATCTCCCGACCAGATGATGGCCGTCTGTCCGTCTTCGAGTTGGGGCAGGAGTTCGCGGAAGAAGAGGTTGTGAGCGAAGGCCGGCACTACCACATGAACGAATCGCGTCCCCCGCACCGCTTCGGCCATGTCCATCGTGACTTTTCGTGGCCGGGCCTCGCCCGTGACCGTCGCGGACGGTCCCCCCAGGCGGATGCTGCCCCGTTCGAGAGGGGTCCGGAAGCTTTCCCCAAAGCGCGGATGCTCGTAAAAGTGGACGTCATGTCCTCGCAGGGTGAGGTCCGCAGCCATACAGTGGCCCCCGTGACCGCCGCCGAGGACCGCCACCGGTCCTGACATGCGCTCGCCTCCGTTCCGTTGCCCGAAATTGTCTTTGTCTTGGTAGTTCCAACTGCATCTGCCCTGCCGGGGTAGACACATCTCGGCAGCCATCCAGGTCCGCAACACGTCCGGGCTAGTCGATGGGGCTACACTCGAGCCCGAACTTGCCCGCTACTGCTCGGATGTCGGGGTCTCCGGAGACCAGCACCGCCTTCAGTTCGCGGGACAGACCCACCACAAAAGCATCCGCGTAGGAAATCCCGCCTCCTCCCTTGATGCAGGCCGCCTGCTTGAGCCTCGGCCAGGACACCTCTTCCACGGTTAGCGCCTGCTCCTGCAGTACCGCACCCACGATCTCTTCCGCTGCTGCCTCGCCATGCCTGCGCAAGATCACATAGTAGATTTCTCCCAGGCTGATGGCGCTCAAATGGAGTTCCGCCTTGTCACAGATGAGCAGTTCGGCCACCACTTGCGCACCCGGTTCATCCTCCACCAGCGAGAGCACGGCATGGCTGTCCAAAACGTACTTCCTGGCGGTGGTCAACGGTACTCCCGCTCCCTGTCCGCAGCACGCTCCTTGAGCAACAAGTCCGTGAGCCTCTCGCCGCCCGCACTTCTCAGTTTACCCTTCAAGGCCAAGAGAGGGTGCCGGGGTAGCGGCCGCAGCACGATGCTCCCATCGATTTCCTCCACAGACAGCCTATCTCCTTTCTCCAGGCCGTATTGTCTGCGCAAGGACACGGGAATCGCGATCTGCCCCTTCTCAGAAATGGTTACCAGCAGCATGTAGTCTTACCCTCCTTGCATGCCCACTACAAGATAGTGTACTACGGTGAACGGTGGTAGTAAAGGGCACGGGGCATTCCGTCGCCGCTTTCGTCGCGCCTCTTGGCAGCGTTTTCAGCAGGAGATCGTCCGTGAACTCGCGTTTCACGTCATGGTTGAACGCGGCCTCGCCGATTCGGATGCTAAGCGCACGATGTCGAATGAAGACATGGGCCGCCGCATCCGCTCATGGCAGAAATAGCCTGGACGCTCGAGGCCCAACGCTGGCTTGAGGACATCTTCGAGTACATCGCTGCGGACAATCCACAGGCCGCGGCGGCGAGCACCCTGCTTCATGGTGTGCCGCGCCGTACACTTTCCCGATGGCACGGGCGCTTCGCGCCGTGCCATCAAGCGGATGCAGCCGACATGGCCGGGCCGTTTTGCCATGCTCTCCCGGGTTCGCTCCCCGTAGCCAACTCGGCCTGTCCAGGCCCATCGCGCCTTCGGCTGCCGCCTATCTGACGGTAGACCGGTCAACCCTCGTGGGCTATAGTGAAAACCAGGGGTTGCCCCCAGGCACAATGACGCTATCGCGGGCCGGGAGGGGCACGGCAGGACTTGCCGCCCGGGACTGGGGATCATAAGGGTGCCGCATTGTTGACGCGTACCTGGAGGACCGCGCATACCTCTCCCGGCGCCGGCGTTCGATGAGTTCGAATTCCCCCCCGGTTACCAAGGCAGAACCCCTTCTATCTGCCGCCGGAACTCGCAGGTGGCCGCCGTCACGTCCGGGGCGGAGACGACCCCCGAGACCACGGCCACGCCGGCGGCCCCGGCTTTCAGCACCTGCACCGCGTTCTCCGCCTTGATACCCCCGATCGCCACGACGGGCAACTTCGTGGCGGCGCACACCAGGCGTAGCCCCTCCAGGCCCAGGGGTGCTCGCTCGTAGGTCTTGGTGGCGGTGGGGAACACGGCGTCCGTGCCGAGGTAGTCCACGCCGGCGGTTTCCGCCTCGACCGCTTGGGCGGCATTGCCCACGGTGGCGCCCAGCAGCATGTCCGGAGCCAGGCGCCTGGCCTCGGCTGCCGGCAAGTCCTCCTGCCCCAGGTGCACCCCGTCCGCACCCACGGCCAGGGCTATGTCCAGGCGGTCGTTGACGATAAAGAGGATCCCCAGGTCGGCTGTGAGCTGGCGGAGCGCGAGCCCCGTGTGGTAGAGTTCGCGTGAAGTCATCTCCTTGCCCCGGAGTTGCACGGCGGTGATGCCGCCAGCCCCGGCCCGGCGCACGATCTCCAGCTCGGAACGGCCACGGGCGAGGTTCCGGTCGGTGACCAGGTAGAGACGCAGGTCCTTCCGGAGATCCCGCGCCATTTCAGTTCTTCTCCACTTCCCCGGCGTCCACCCGGGCTCCCGCTTCCACGTCGGCCGGTGTCAGGCGATGGAGTTCGTCGAGCAGCCGGGAAGCGAAGGTGCCGGGGCCGGGATCGCCTACGGCGGCGCGTTCCGCAGCCAGCCCGAAGAAGGCAAGGGCAGCCGCGCTGGCCAGGGGGAAGTCCCTGTCCACGGCGGCAAAGACCCCAACGACCGCCGTCGCGGCGCACCCGGTGCCGGTCACCCGGCCGAGGAGGGGATGACCGTTCCTGACCTTGTACAGCACGTGTCCGTCGCTGATGTGGTCCACGGGCCCGGTCACCACCACGGTGCAGCCCAGGCGCCGCGCCAGCGCGGGGGCCAGCGCTGAGGGGTCGATACCGCCGGCCACCGAGTCCACGCCGCGGATCCGGGCCTCTTCACCGGCGGTACTGGCTATCTCCGAGAGGTTGCCCCGAAGTATGTCCACCTTGACCTCCCGGAGGATGCGGGCGGTTGTCTCGGTGCGGAGCCTGGTGGCGCCGGTACCCACCGGGTCCAGGATTACCGGTATGCCCACGTCGTTCGCGGCCCGTCCGGCCCGGACCATCGCTTCCACCACCGGCAGGGTGAGAGTACCGATGTTGAGCACGAGTGCGTTGGCGGTGCGGGCCAGGTCTTCCACTTCCTCCAGGGCGTGGGCCATCACCGGGGACGCGCCCAGGGCCAGGGTGACGTTGGCGGTGAAATTGGTGACCACCCAGTTGGTGATGTGGTGCACCAGGGGGGTCTTCTCTCTCAGGGTCTTCAGCTGGACACCGGTGATCTTCACGTCTCATTCCTCCACGTGCCGCTGGCCCTGCCGGGACACTCGCCCCCCGGCGGGTCCATGGGGCATCTGAAAGTAAAAGTGGTTGGTGGGCCGGTAACCCCCACCGATCGGCAAACCGTTGGCGATTCCCCAGGTGACGAGTTCCTTGGCCCGCTCTATGGCTTCCCGAATCTCAAGCCCCTTGGCCAGGCCACCGGTGATGGCCGCCGAGAAGGTGCACCCGGTGCCGTGGGTGTTGCGGGTGGGCAGTCTCTCTCCCGGCAGGGTATGAAAGGCCTGTCCATCGAACACCACGTCCAGGGGGCTGCCTCCGAGATGGCCTCCCTTCACGACGACCACCTCGACTCCCAGGTCGGCTATCTGCCTCGCCGCGTCCTTCATGCCCTCGAAGCCATTGACCGGTCCTCCGATGATATCCCGGGCCTCGTGCAGGTTGGGCGTGGCAACCCGCGCCAGGGGGAGCAGGCATTTCCGGAGTCTCTCGCGGGCATCGGGCTGAAGCAACTCGTCGCCGCTCTTGGCCACCATCACCGGGTCGACCACCAGGTTCTTCACCCGGTAGCGGCGGAACACGTCGGCCACGGCCTCCACGATGGCCGCGCCGTGCAACATGCCGGTCTTGGCCGCGTCGATGCCAATGTCGTCCAGGCAGGCTTCCACCTGGGCCACAACCGCTTCGGGGGTGAGGACGTCTATCCGCCTGACACCCAAGGTGTTCTGGGAAGTGACCGCCGTTACCGCGCTCATGCCGTAGACCGCCAGGGACGTGAAGACCTTGAGGTCCGCCTGTATGCCGGCTCCCCCACCGCTGTCGGACCCCGCCACGGTCAGCGCCCTCGCTACTCGCACCGCTCCACCTCCCCTCCCAGGAACTGCTTCACGAGTTCGATGGCGCACAGGCTGCCGCACATGCTGCAGGGACCGGGCCGGTCGCCGGTGCGGTCGGACCGGTAACGCCGGGCCCGGACCGGGTCCATGGCCAGGCTGAGCTGGCTTTCCCAGTCCATCCTGACCCTGGCCGCGGTCATGTCCCGATCCCAGGCCTGAGTCACTTTCCTCCTCTTCACCAGGTCACCGGCGTGGGCGGCGATCCGCGATGCGATGACACCCTCCCGCACATCCCCCCGGTCGGGGAGTCCCAGGTGCTCGGCAGGGGTCAGGTAGCAGAGGAAGTCGGCCCCGGCGGCTGCGGCTACCGCGCCCCCGATGGCCCCGGCGATGTGGTCGTAGCCCGGCGCGACATCGGTGACAAGGGGGCCCAGCACATAGAAGGGGGCTCCGTGGCAGGTCCTTTTCTCCAGCAGCACGTTCGCCTCGACCTGATCGAGAGGCACATGCCCCGGCCCCTCCACCATCACCTGCACCCGGCTTCCCGGGCCCGGAGCACGAACTCGCCCAGCACCAGCATCTCGCCGACCTGCGCCGGGTCTGTGGCGTCGGCGATGCACCCCGGTCTCAGCGCATCACCGAGGCTGATGGTGACACCATGGCCGGCGAGCAGCTCCAGCAGATGGTCGTAGTGCTCGTAGAGGGGATTCTCGGCGTCGTTATGGAGCATCCACCCGGCAAGCAGGGCGCCCCCCCGGCTGACGATTCCGGCTTGTCTCCCGCTCCGCCGCAGGTGCTCCAACACATGGCGCGTGACGCCGCAGTGCAGCGTCATGAAGTCGACGCCCTCGCGGGCCTGCTCCTCGATGACCGAGAAGAGGTCGTCAACCCGCATCCCGGCGATGCTGCCGCGCCGCTCCCGGGCCTCAAACGCAGCCTGGTAGATGGGCACAGTTCCCAGGGGCACGCTCACTGCGTCGAGGAGGGCGCCGCGTATGGCCCTGAGGTCCCCACCGGTGCTGAGATCCATGATGGTGTCCGCGCCGGCGTCGACCGCGGCGTGGGTCTTCTCCAGTTCCTCCTCCAGTGAGGAACGCTGCTCGGAGGTACCGACGTTCGCGTTCACCTTTGTCCGCAGCCCCTTGCCGATGCCGACAGGAACGCCGTGACTCCGGGCCGCGCTGTGAAGAATGACCATCTCTCCCGAGGCAACGCCCTCGATCACTGCATCCACTTCGACGCCTTCGGCAAGGGCGACGGCTGTCATCTCCCCGGTTGCCCGGCCGCTCCTGGCCGCTTTCACTTGCATCATCTCACCCCCAGATGAGGAACAACGAAAGGTGATTCGGTGGGCGGGTGGCGGCGGGAGACGGGTTCGCAAGGGCCCTTGATGACAAAGGCCGCGACCCTGAAGGCGCGGCCGGCTGTGACTTACGGCAGTTCCCTCCGCTGGCATTACCCACTTCAGGTTCGAGGGGTTCGGGTCAGCCCCGTCTCAGCCGGCCAGCGCCAGCACCCCCACCGCCTTGGCCTATCCTGTTTTGATGCCAGTGTACTGCACGCGCGGGGTGCAGTCAAGGCAAGCTTCCCACCCCGACGGACGGACCCGGGGCTCTGCGCCCCGGGCAGGGTGTTTCTGGACTCCCTTTATCTAGTTTCCGGCAGGGGGCCTTCTCTCACCCTATCGCTTCCAGCATCTGGCGCAGGGGTAGCCTCTATGCTGGGTCGTTATTGGTGCGCCCGGCAGGAGTCGAACCTGCGGCACGCGGTTTAGGAAACCGCTGCTCTATCCCCTGAGCTACGGGCGCAAACTTATAAGCCGGGGCCGAGACTTGCTCTCGCCCCGGCCTTGACTGCTGGCGCGCCCGGGAGGATTTGAACCCCCGACCTACTGATCCGTAGTCAGTCGCTCTCATCCACTGAGCTACGGGCGCGAATTGGCGGAGGGAGAGGGATTTGAACCCTCGCTAGAGCTAAACGCCCTACTACAGGTTTAGCAAACCCGCCCCTTCAGCCGCTTGGGTATCCCTCCGCGTTCGCCTACTATGATAGCATACGGTTAATGTGGGCACAAGCGAACGACCCGTCGCTGTGAAGCGGCTCGTCGCCTGTCTGGCAACACACAGGCCGCCCGCCCGGCAAGGGCAGGCAATGGCGGAAGGGGTGGGATTCGAACCCACGGAGGGCATCACACCCTCAGCGGTTTTCAAGACCGCCGCAATCGACCACTCTGCCACCCTTCCCCGGGCCGCCCTCGAGCCAAGTATAGCACGACCGCCGGTGACGGGGCACCTGCCAAAGCCTCGCGTCCCTCCCAACCCCACAGGTGAGATCCGATCAGGTAGGGCCGGCACTGCCCGTAGGCGGCGGCGCCCCGGCCAGGCGCTCGGCAAGACGGGGTGCATCCTCGAAGCGATGGTGGTTCGAGAAAATGCAGTACGCACCCGGGTATTTTCGGAGCAGCGCAGCCAGCTTATCTAGCTCCTCGTCGCTATATCGCCGGCGTTCCTCGCCCATGCCGTTCAGTCGGAAGTAGCGGCGGCGGCCATAGCGCGAACGCGCGACGAAGGGATCCACCACGTGGGTCAGGTCGAGTTCGGCGCACACCGTAGCCAGGACTTCCGCCGGCCAGTTTCCCCGGGGTTCCCAGGCCAAAAGATAGTCCCGACGATCGAGGCGCCCGAAGAACCGGCGCAGGTTGCCGATATTCTCGGCCGTCGGCTTGAAAGCCCCGGGGGTCCGAAACAAGACGGCCCGTGCGCGCAATGCTTGCGCCACTTCGTCCGTCTTGGCCCAAGCCGCCCACACCTCGTCCGTGTCGCGGAAGGAGCCGAAGGCCGCCTTGCGTTCCTCCGGCAAGGCGAAGCGCAGGTGGCGGTAGTTGGGATGACCCGGGTCATGAGTGATCAAGAGCCACGCCCTGATGGCGAACTCGAAGGCCGGCGGCGCTTCCCGGCGCAGAGTGTGGGCCGTCCGCAAGGGCAAAGGATGGTAAAACGTGTCCTGCACCTCGGTCACGTTCACCCGGGAGTAGAAGGGCGCCCGTTCCTCGGGCAGCCCCGCTGAGCCAACCCGGGGCCGGATCACTCTCGCCGGCAAACTATTCATGGCCAACTTCCCTCCTCATTCCCCGGCCAGCGATCGCCCGAAAGGCGGCCGGTGGACTCCCCGTTCGGTGATGATGGCGGAGATGTAGCGGTGGGGCGTCACATCAAAAGCGGGGTTGGCGGCCGGCACCCCTGCCGGCGCAACGCGTATGCCCGCCACGCTCAACACCTCGGCCGGGTGGCGGTGTTCGATGACCACTCCTGCCCCGTCAGCGAGCGCCGCATCCAGGGTCGAGGTGGGCGCGGCCACCAGGAAGGGTATACCGTGAGCCGCCGCGAGCATGGCCAGCCCGTAAGTGCCGACCTTGTTCGCGGTGTCGCCGTTGGCGGCAATGCGGTCCGCGCCCACCAGCACCACGTCCACTTGTTGCCGGCCCATGAAATGTGCCGCCATGCCGTCCGTGATCAGCGTCACCGGTATCCCATCGCGGGCGAGTTCCCAGGCGGTGAGGCGGGCGCCCTGCAACAAGGGCCTGGTCTCGCAAGCCAGCACTACCGGCCCTTTCCCCACCTCGTGGGCGCGCCGTACCACGCCGAGGGCGGTGCCGTACCCGCCGGTAGCGAGCGCTCCCGCATTGCAGTGGGTCAGGATGCGGGCGCCGGCGGCCACCAACTGCTCGCCGTGCTGGGCGAGGGCCCGATTAGCCGTCACGTCTTCCTGCCGTATCGCTTCCGCCTCCGCCTGCAACCGCCGGAGGAACTCCCCGGACGGCAGATGACCATGGTCCCGGGCCGCCCCTTCCATGCGCTCGAGCGCCCAGAACAGGTTACGGGCCGTCGGCCGCGTGCCGGCCAGTCGGGACCGAATCCGGTCGCGCGCCGCGGCGTCGCGCCCCCGTGCGCCCAGTCGCCGGCACCCGAGGTACAGACCCTGCGCGGCGGCGATCCCGATGGCGGGCGCCCCCCGGACAACCATCTCCTCGATCGCCCGGGCTACCTCGTCGGCATCCCGGCAGACGACCCACTCCTCGGCGCCCGGCAGCTTGCGCTGGTCGAGCAACTCCAGCCGATCCTCGGCGAGGCGCAAGGGCGTGAGGTCAGGTGGCTTTGCCACGCCTCACTCCGAGAAGCGGCCCTGGGCCACGGTGTCGGCGCACCCGCAGCCCCGGGCATGGGGGATCAGGCCCACCAGCGACGCGAGGACCGCCCGCAGTCGCTCGTTGTTGGCCCGGAAGACCCGGAGGACTTCCTCGGCCGTCACCGCCTTGACGTCAGGACGACCCTCGACCCCCACGTCGTAGTCGGTGATCAGCGAGATGTTGAGGTAACACAGATTCAGTTCCCGGGCCAGCGCCACTTCCGGGTACTGGGTCATGTTTATCACTTGCCACCCCAGCGACGCAAACCACCGGCTCTCCGCCCGGGTGGAGAAGCGGGGTCCCTGGATCACCACCACCGTACCGCACTCGTGTACCCGGAAACCGTGTTCCCGGCACACTGCGGGGGTCAGCGACCGCAACTCGGGGCAATAGGGGTCCGCCAGGCTCGCATGGACGGTAAGGGGCCCGTCGTGGTAGGTATCGCTTCGGCCCGACGTGCGGTCCACGAACTGGTCGGCGATCACCAGGTCGCCGGGGCACACATCAGCTTGCAGGCTGCCGGCGGCACAGGGACCGATCACCCGGGTTACTCCCAGCTCTCGCATGGCCCAGAGGTTGGCGCGATAGGGGATGCGATGGGGCGGCAACTGGTGATCCTTGCCATGGCGCGGCAGGAACGCGACCCGGCGTCCCCCCAGTTCCGCGAGGGCGATCCGGTCGCTCGGCGCTCCGTAAGGGGTGTCCACCTTCACCTCCCGCACATCCTGCAGGAACGAGTAGAAGCCCGAGCCGCCAAAAATGCCGATCTCCGCCAGTGGCCCGTTCATCGCCGTCCCTCCCCGCTTCTCTTGCTGCTCGCATGCCGGTCAACCTTTCATCACGCCAAGCGGGCGCAGGCGAGCCACCCGCCGGGAGATTCCCGCCTGCTCCGTGACTTCCACTACCCGGGACACGTCCTTGTACGCTTCGGGGGCTTCCTCGCCAAGATCGCCCAGCGACCGGGCGCGGACGGCGATGCCCGCCGCCTCCAGCCGACGCCGCAGTTCCTCCCCGCGAACGGCCCGCTTCGCTGCCGTCCTGCTGAGTTGCCTGCCCGCACCGTGGCAACTCGACCCGAAAGTCTCGGTCATGGCCACCTCCGTCCCTACCAGCACGTACGAGTGACTCCCCATATCTCCCGGCACCAGCACCGGCTGGCCGACCGCGCGGTAGGCTTCGTTCACCCGGTGGTCGCCGGGGCCGAAAGCGCGGGTCGCGCCCTTGCGATGGACCCATAACTTCTTCGTTTTCCCTGATACCAGGTGCTCTTCCGGCTTGACGATGTTGTGTCCGAGGTCGTATAGCAGGCGCATCCCCAGCCGGGGCGGGGTGGCATCCAGGGCGCGGGCCATCGCCATCTGCGCGAGATGACCCAGCAAATAACGGTTGGCCCAGCCGAAGTTCGCGGCAGCCGCCATGGCGGCAAAGTAGCTGCGGCCTTCATCGGAGGCGGCCGGCGCGCATGCGAGCTGGCGATCCGGCAAGTCGATCCCGTGGCGGACGACCGCCTGGTTCATCACCGCAAGGTAGTCCGTGCAGACCTGGTGCCCCAGTCCCCGGGAACCGGAATGGATCATTAAAAGGACTCTCCCGCTATCGAGACCGTACGCCTCGGCCGCTTGGCGGTGATATACTTCCTCTACCACCTGTAACTCTACGAAGTGGTTCCCCGAGCCGAGCGTGCCGAGCTGGTCTTTACCCCGCTCCTTCGCCTTGCGGCTCACCTTCGCCGGGTCGGCGCCGGCCAGCATCCCCCGCTCTTCGATGAAGTCGAGCCCCCCCGGGTCGCCTCCCACCCGTTCCACCGCCCACGCCGCCCCTCGCGCCAAGACCCCAT
>DBBB01000007.1 GCA_002291985.1 Firmicutes bacterium UBA995 | reverse complement strand
GCCGCGCCCGCCGCGGCCCTGCCATGGTAGGTCAAAACGACCTCCTCGGCCATGCGCGCTTTGACGTCGCGTGGGTTGAGTTCTCCTCGCGCCATGGTCGCGGCCATCGTCTCGATCTCGGCCGCAGGCACGTCCGTACATAGCCGCAGGTAACGGACAATGAGCGGGTCGGGGATGGACATCAGCTTGCCGTACATCTCGGCCGGAGGGTCGCCGATGCCGACATGGTTGCCCAGGCTCTTGGACATCTTCTCCACGCCGTCGATGCCCTCGAGCAGGGGCAGGGTCACGACTACCTGCGGCGGCAATCCGAAGTCCCGCATGATCTCGCGGGTGGCCAGGAAGTTGAAGGTCTGATCGGTGCCGCCGAGTTCAACATCGGCCCGAAGGTGAACCGAGTCGTAGGCTTGGACGAGCGGGTACAGGAGTTCGTGCACGAACACGGGTATGCCCGCCTTGAGGCGGTGCGAGTAGTCATCGCGTTCCAGCAACCGAGCCACCGTGTATCGCGAAGCCAGGCGCACGATGTCGGCCAGGCCGAGGGGGCCAAGCCAGTCGCCGTTGAACAGCACCCGCGTTCTCGCCGGATCGAGGATGCAGTCAATCTGACGCTGGTAGGTGCGGGCATTTTCCCGCACCTGGGTCTCGGTGAGGAGCGGCCTGGTCTCGGACTTGCCGCTCGGGTCGCCGATGCGGCCGGTAAAGTCGCCCACGACGAACAGCACCTCGTGGCCGAGATCCTGGAACTGACGCAGCTTCCGAAGTACCACCGCATGCCCGAGATGGATGTCGGGGGCGGTCGGGTCGGCGCCCCATTTCACCCGAAGCGGCCGATTCTCCGCCTGCGCGCGGGTCAAGCGTTCTTCGAGTTCGGTCTCATTGACGAGTTGGGCCGTGCCCCTCTTGAGTAACTCCACCTGTTCGCGAACGGGGATGGACATGACGGTCGTCTCCTCGAGAAGGCGATGCCCCGCGGCTGCGGCGCCCCGGGTGACGCGGTCTGCATGCCCGGGTGCCGCGAGTTTGCCGGTATTATAGCATGCAGCCTTGCCCGGAAACAACTCACACGCTCACGCTCACACGCTCACGCTCACCGTTGCTCGACAATGTGAATGAACCCCTCACGCTCGTCACGCTCACCCTCATCCCGAAGCGGGAAACCGGCAGGGAACCATGCCATCGCTAGCTGCGGTTTTCGCTTGGGGGGTGCCTGTCCTGGTTTGACAGGGTTGGCGGGGTTGGAGTAGAATGAGTCACCCGGCCAGAACGGGGGGAATCGCGTTTGTCATCCAGATCGTCAACCACGGCGGCCGCCGGGGCGGCTGGCGTGCGGGCTCGAGGCCGGCGACGGTTTCGCGTCTCCTTCTTCCGGCTGTTCCTGGCGATATTACTGGCAGCATCGCTGACCGCGGCCGCGGTCGTCGGCAGTCTGGTCTGGCGGGCTTACCAGGGACTTCCCACCCTCGCCAGCCTCGAGCCTCAGCCCAGTAAGAGCACCTTCCTTTACGACGCCGGCGGCCAAGTGATCACCCAGTTACACGGGCCGGAACACCGAGTGCCGGTTTCGCTGGAGCAAATTCCCCCGCACGTCGTGAACGCCTTCGTCGCCATCGAGGACCATCGCTTCTTCGACCACCTGGGGGTCGACTTCCGCGGCATACTCCGGGCAGCATACGTCAATCTCAGGGGCGGCACGATCATCGAGGGCGCAAGTACCATAACTCAGCAACTGGCGAGAAACGCCTGGCTCACGCTCGAACGCACCTACGAGCGGAAACTCCAGGAGGTTTTCCTTGCCCTGCAACTGGAGAGGTTTTACACCAAGGAAGAAATCCTGGAGATGTACCTGAACCAGATCTTCTTCGGACACAAAGCGTATGGCATTCAGGCGGCGTCCCAGGTGTACTTCGGCAAGGATGTGGGCGCGCTCACGGTGGCAGAGGGTGCGTTGCTGGCTGCAGTCGTCAGGGGACCAAATCGTTATTCCCCCTACACCAACCCCGAGGCCGCAAAGGACCGACGGAACCTGGTGCTGGATGCCATGGTCCGTCACGGATTCCTGGCTCAGGCGGAGGCCGACACGGTCCGCGAGGAGCCCCTGGTACTGCGGAGACTGCGCCGTCCCGCCGATTATCCCCACCCCTGGTTCGTGGACTATGTGTTGAGTCAGCTCCTCGACCGTCTTGGGCCGGCCCAGGTCTACGGGGGCGGGCTGCATGTATACACCACGCTGGTCCCCTCCATCCAGGCGGCTGCGGAGGAGGCCTTTCGCTTCCATCTCGACCCCCCTTTCCCCCTGGATGCGATCGACCCGGCGACCGGCCTGAAGGCTGTCCAGCCCGAGGTGGGCGGCGTCTTCCTCGATCCGCACAGCGGCCGTGTTCTGGCCATGGTGGGCGGCCGCCAGCATGATGAGTCGCTCGAACTGAACCGCGCATGGCAAGCGTACCGGCAGACCGGTTCGGCCTTCAAACCGCTGATCTACGCGGCCGCGCTGGAGATGGGCTATGCCCCTGCCACCGTCGTCGACGACTGGCCGTCGACCTATACCCTCGCCGATGGGTCGCAGTGGACGTTCGAGAATCATAACCTCTTGTACCGGGGATTGACTCCTTATCGCGAAGGACTTGCCCTGTCCATCAACACCATGGCCGTCAAGGTGCTGGAGAAGATCGGTATCAACGCGGGCTTCGAGTCTGCCCGCCGCCTGGGAATCGAAAGCCTGGTCGACCGCGGCCCCCGGGACCTCACGGACCGTGCCCTTTCCCCCCTGGCCCTGGGCGCCCTGACGCGGGGGACGACACCCCTGCAGATGGCCCGCGCTTTCGCCCCCTTCGCCAATGGGGGATACCGGATAGAGCCGTTCGCCATACTCCGGGTGAAGGATCGCCACGGCAACGTCCTGGAAGAGAATGGCCCGCATAGGCAAGTGGTGCTCAGCGAGGAATCCGCTTACCTTATGACCAGCATGTTGCGGTCCACGGTGGACTGGGGCACGGGGGTGGTTGCCCGGCTCGCCAGCGGCCATCCCGTGGCCGGCAAGACCGGCACGACCGACGACGATGTGGATGCGTGGTGGGTCGGATACACGCCAGAATTCATCGGTGCCGTATGGATGGGTTTCGATCAGCCCCGTTCCATGGACGGGGTGTGGGGCAGCACGTATGCGGCGCCCATCTGGCGTGATGTCGCCGCGGCCGCCCTCGCGGGCACCGCGCCCTCGACCTTCGTACGGCCCCGGAACATCGTGGAAGTGGACGTATGTGTGCGGTCGGGCAAGCTCCCCGGCCCCCACTGTCCGCCCGGCAACATACGGCGGGAGGGGTTCCGGCGGGGCACCGAGCCGCGAGCGATATGTGATGTGCATTACGTGGTAACGATCTGCGGCGACTACCGGAATTACCTTGCCGGCCCCTGGTGCCCCAATCCCGTCTCCCGGGTGGCCATCCGGCGTAGAAGTCCGTGGTCTCCGTACACCGCCGTTCACGAGGACACCGGGCGCCTGGTGACCTACATCCCCGCCGATGCCGCCCTGGAAGCGCCCACGACCCCCTGCCCCATCCATGCGCCGCCGGAACTGGGGATCCCCTACGTCGGGCCGATACGGGACATCAAACTGTACGTCTGGAGGTTCGAGTTCGCCCTCCGGACGATCACCGTCAACTTCGGCGAAAAGGTCAGGATCCACCTCGAGTCCACCGACGGCAATCATGGCTTGGCCATACCGGCGTTCGGCGTTCACGCGGTGGTCTTGGCGGGCCGACCGACCGTCGTGGAGTTCATTGCCGACCAAGAGGGCACTTTCCCCTTCTACTCGGCCGTGTATTCCGGGCGGCACTGGGATCAGATGACCGGCACCCTCGTCGTCCTGCCGCCGGGTGGCGGGTAGTACGGCGATTCACGGGGCGAGGTCGGCTACCGTCACCCCGTCGCCGCCCTCACCCGCCTCACCCGGCCGGTAAGTCACCACCCGGGGATGCTGCCGTAGAAAGGCGCGCACCGCCTCCCGCAAGGCGCCCGTGCCCTTGCCGTGAACCAGCCTCACCCGGCCCAGTCCGGCCAGACAGGCGTCGTCCAGGTATTTGTCCAGCTCTACCAGGGCATCTTCGACCACGAGCCCTCGGAGGTGGAACTCGGGGGCGACGTTGGTTGCTTTCGCCAATGACGGCAACTCGGACCGGGCGGCAACAGCGGGCCTGCCGCCGCCCACTCCCCGCCCCAGGTCCGAAAGGGGAACCGAGACCCGCATTGCCCCGATCTGCACGGGAACCGGGTCGCCGAGATCAAGCACTATCCCCTCACACGCCAGGCTGCGAACTAGCACGCTCATGCCGACCTGCAACTGCTCCGCCGACAAAGGCTCTACCCGGGGAGCCTCCGGCATGACCTCCGGTTCGAGCGTTTCTTCTACCTCCGCTTCAAGGCGCTGGAGCGCGTGGCGCGCGGCAAGAGCGGACTGCCGGGCGCCCGGATCGCCGCGGGCCACGGCCTTGCGAGCATCTTTCAGTTCCTTGAGGACCAACTCTACCTGGGCCCGAGCCCGGGACATGATCTCCCGTGACTCCCTCCTCACCCGGTCCCCCGTCTCCCGGTCACGGGCGCGGGTCTCGGCCAAGTGCTGCTCGAGGCGACGTCCCCACTCCCGGGCGTCCCGGGTCGCCGTCTCCATCCGCAACCTCTCGTCCGCGAGGGCCGCGCGCTCCCGTTCGACTTGGCGCAAGA
>DBBB01000123.1 GCA_002291985.1 Firmicutes bacterium UBA995 | reverse complement strand
CTCGGTGGGAAAGGCGACCAGCCCTCCCCGGCGCAAGATCCTTGCGGCTTCCACCAGTACCGCGCGGTCGGGCTGCTCGGGATGTACGTGCCACACGCGCGTCATTTCGGCGCCTCGCCGAACACGACCCGGGGATGCCCGGCAAGATCGCGGGTGGAGACCATCCGCCCAAAGCCGGCGGACGCCAGAATCGCTGTTACCGGTCCTGCCTGACCTGCCCCCACCTCAACGCCCAGCCATCCGCCTGGCCCGAGGAGCGCGGCAGCTTGCCGTCCCAGGGTCCGATAGAACATCAAGCCGTCCGGTCCTCCGTCCAGGGCTAGAGCCGGCTCCCAGTGGCGGACGGAAGGGGGAAGTCGACGCAGATCGCCGGTGGCCACGTAGGGGGGATTGGCAACGACCCCGGCCAGTTTCCCGTGCAGCCCTGCCGCCAACAGGGGTTCGAGCTGGTTACCGAGCCGGAACACCACGCGAGGGGCGACGCCATGGCGCAACGCATTGCGGCGGGCCACTTGCAGGGCTCGTGAACAACAGTCGGTCGCGTGGACCACCGATCCCCGCGAGTAATACGCCAGCGACACCGCCACCGCCCCCGAGCCCGTTCCCATTTCCCCAAGGAGGGCGGGGCGTCGCCTCGTTCGGCGGAGGGCTTCTTCCACCAGGACCTCCGTCTCGGGGCGGGGTATCAGCACGCTGCTGTCCACCTCGAACTCCAGGGACATGAACTCGCGGCGGCGCAGGATGTAAGCGACGGGTTCGTCCCCGGCCCGGCGGTTGAGCCCCGCCCGGTAGCGGTCCTCCGCTTCGGCCGGCAACTCCTCATCGCCCCTGGCCAGGAGCTGTTCCCGGGAACAATCCAGGGCCCAAGCCAACAGCAGCTCGATATCCAGTCGGGCGTTATCCTTCCCGTCAAGACGGCTCAGGCCGATGCGGAAGGCGTCGGCGATCCTCACGCGGGCGTGGTGGCTCGGGCCAGGCGTTCGGCTTCTTCCCGGGCCATCATCGCCTCGATCAGGGGATCGAGTTCCCCCTGCATGATGGCGTCCAGCTTGTGCCAGGTCTGCTTGAGGCGATGATCGGTAATGCGGCTATCGGGGAAATTGTAGGTTCGAATCTTCTCGCTGCGCTCGCCGCTGCCGACCTGGGCGCGACGGGCACGGGCCTGTTCCTCGTCTTGTCGCTTGCTGGCCGCCTCGAGCAAGCGAGCCCGGAGCACCTTGAGCGCCCGCTCTTTGTTCTTGTGCTGAGATTTCTCGTCCTGGCAAGATACGACCAGGCCGGTCGGCAAGTGCGTGATCCGGACCGCGGATTCTGTCTTGTTCACGTGCTGGCCGCCGGGACCGCTGGCACAGAAAGTCTCGATCGCCAACTCGTCGGGGGCTATGGTCACTTCCACCTCCTCGGCCTCCGGCAGCACGGCCACGGTGGCGGTAGAGGTGTGAATGCGACCGGACGCCTCGGTCGAAGGCACGCGTTGCACCCGGTGAACGCCCCGCTCATGCTTGAGGTGACTGAAAGCCCGATGGCCCTGGATCATGAAGATGACTTCCTTGAAGCCGCCGACGCCCGTGGGGTTGGAGGACAGGAGTTCCCCGCGCCAGCCTTTCCGTTCCGCGAAGCGGGAATACATGCGGTACAGGTCGGCGGCGAACAGCGCGGCCTCCTCACCCCCCGTGCCCGCCCGGATCTCGACGATGACGTTCTTGTCGTCGGCCGGGTCGCGAGGCACGAGGAGCGCTTTCAGCCGGCTCTCGCGGACGACGCACTCACGGTCGAGGTCGGGCAGTTCGGCCTCGGCCAGGGCTCGCAGTTCTTCGTCCGTCGTTTCCTTGCCGAGCTGTCGCGTATCATCCCGGCGGCGAACCGCGTCCCGGTACTCTCCGTAAGCCTTCAGCACTTCCTCCAGGCGCCGGTGCTCCCGGGCGAGCTGTCGCCACTCCGCCTGCCGGGCGATGACCGCAGGGTCGGCGAGCAGATGTCCCACTTTCTCGTAGCGGATCTCGAACTCGGAGAGCGCGGGCAGCACGGCCATCAGTCCTCCGACGTGACCGCCTTCAAGGCTGCCAGGGCCACTTCCACCTGGTCATCGTCGGGCTCGCGGGTGGTGAGCCGCTGCATCCACAATCCCGGCCAGGCCATGGCGCGGACCCAAGGATGTACGGAGCGTCCGGAGAGGCGGATGGCCTCGTAAGCAATGCCCGCCACTACCGGGAGCAAGGCCAGCCGGAGTAGAACCCGCTGCCACAGCGAGGGCCAGCCGAAGAAAGCGAATAGCAGGACGCTGGCCGCGGCCACGAAAAGGAGGAAACTGGTGCCGCACCGTGGATGGATAATCGGCAGCCCCCGCGAAGCAGCGACGGTATGTTCCCCATCGGCTTCCACGAGGTGAATCACCCGATGTTCCGCCCCATGGTAGGCGAAGATGCGGGCGACATCCGGCATCCGGGCGAGCAAGGCCACATAGCCTACCAGGATGGCCAGGCGAAGTATTCCTTCGACCACATGGCGGGCGGCAGGCCAGGTCAGCCAACCGGCAATGCCACCTACCGCGACGGTGGGCAAGAGCATGAACAAGCCTACCGCCAGTATCGATGCGAGGCCGACGATCATGGCGCCCTGCCAGGGAGACAGCCGTTCCTCACCCGCCGCCTCGGCGGAAATGAGCAGTGCCCGCACGCCCAGACCCAGTGAGTCCGCGAGGGCGACCACGCCTCGCAAGAAGGGCAAACGCCATCCCCTCCAGCGTTCGCCGGCCGGCTTGAGCCGCTGGCGGTGCACAAACAGGTCGCCGTCCGGGCGCCGGACGGCGATGGCCATGGCGCTCGGCCCGCGGAGCATGACGCCCTCGATGACGGCCTGTCCGCCATACAAGGGTAACCTGTTCAAGCCAGATCCTCCCCCGGATGCCTGGCAACCGCTCGTTTCACTTCATCCCGTATTTCCGCTTGAAGCGCTCGACTCGTCCGGCTGTATCCACAATCCGTTGCTGGCTGCCCGTGTAGAAGGGATGGCAGTTGGCGCAGATTTCCACCCGGATAGCCTTCCTGGTGGAGCCCAGCCGGTAACTGGCGCCACATGCGCAAGTTGCGGCGATCTGATGATAGGCGGGATGGATCTTCTCTTTCAAGGCCGACACCTCGCTCGTCACCTGGCAAACGCGCGTTCATTATAGCATGAGGGCAAGTGGTCGGCAATCAGCCCCGTTCCCTCGCCATGAGTTCGGGGACCTGACTGGCCACTTCATCGAGTCCCTTCAGGACCTGGCGCATGAAGTCGTGGTTGGTCTTGGTCTTGCGCAGTCGCTTGTTCAGGAGTTCGATGATCTCGTCGGAAGCCAGCTTGTCTAGCGCTCGCCGCAACGCCCAGCTCATCTCCAGTTCCTGGGGGCTGAGCAGGAGTTCTTCCTTGCGTGTCCCCGAACGCTTGAAGTCGATGGAAGGGTAAATGCGGCGATCCGCCAGGCGGCGGTCGAGATGTAACTCCATGTTGCCCGTTCCCTTGAACTCCTCGTAGATCACATCGTCCATCCTGCTGCCGGTATCGATCAAGGCAGTAGCGATGATGGTCAGGCTGCCGCCCTCCTCGATGTTGCGAGCGGCGCCGAAGAACTTCTTGGGCTTGTTGAGCGCGGCGGGGTCCAGGCCCCCGGACATGGTTCGCCCGCTTGGCGGTACCACCAGGTTGTGGGCGCGAGCAAAGCGGGTGATGCTGTCCAGGAGGATGACCACGTCCTTGCGGTGCTCCACCAGGCGTTTGGCGCGGTCAAGTATCATGTCGGCTACCTTCACGTGGTTTTCCGGGAGTTCGTCGAAGGTTGAGCTGACGACCTCGCCCTTCACCGACCGTTCCATGTCGGTGACCTCTTCGGGGCGCTCATCTACCAGCAAGACGATCAGGTGGACTTCCGGATGGTTGGCGGTGATGCTGTTGGCGATGTTCTTGAGCAAAACCGTCTTGCCCGCCTTGGGGGGAGAGACGATCAGGCCCCGTTGGCCCTTGCCGATCGGGGCGATGATGTCGATGAGCCGGGTGGAAGTCTCTTCCTGTTTGCACTCCAGCTTCAGCCGCTTGCAGGGATACAGGGGGGTCAACGCCTCGAAAGCCACCCGTTCCTTGGCTTTTTCCGGTGGCTCCCCGTTGATCAACTCCACTCGTAGAAGGGCGAAGTAGCGTTCGGAATCCTTGGGCGGTCGCGACTGACCGGACACAGTGTCCCCCGTCTTCAACTCGAACCGGCGGATCTGAGAGGGGGAGACGTAGATGTCTTCGCGCGTGGGCAGATAGCCGATGGGACGCAGAAAACCATATCCTTCGGCCATGATCTCCAGAATGCCTTCGGCGAACAGGGAACCGTCCTTGGTGATAGTGGCCTTCATGATCTCGAGGATCAGTTCCTTCTTGTGCATTGCCGAGTAGCCCGAGACATTGAGTTCCCGGGCCTTCTCATAGAGTTCCCGCATGGTCAACTTCTCTAACTCCTGCATGTTCATCCCGACTGAACCACCTCGACCTGGAGATTGGGAAAGGAGATGGGAACGGGCTGCTGTTCAGGTGTGAGCCGGCTACCGGGCGACGTGGCCGACGCCTACGGCCACCCCTGACGGAAACGATACCGCTGACGCACTTAGCTCATGCACGCTGCCTGGAGAACTTCGCCATCCACCCCTCATCATCCTGCTAACGGTCGCCGGCTACCTGCCGCCAGTCTGCCAGGAAACGCTCGATGCCGAGGTCGGTCAGGGGATGGCGCACCAGTTGCCGCAAGACGCCAAACGGCACGGTGGCGACGTCCGCCCCGGCAAGCGCCGCCTCCACCACATGCAAGGGATGGCGAATGCTGGCGGCGATTACCGCCGTTGCCATCCCGTGTCGATCGAAGACGGCGGTCGTCTGCCGCACCACCTCCATGCCTGCATGGCCGGCGTCATCCAGCCTTCCCACGAAAACGCTGGCGTAATCGGCGCCGGCCAGGGCGGCCAGCAGGGACTGCGCCGCCGAGAAGACGAGGGTCATGTTGGTCGCGATCTTCTCCCGCGAGAGTTGCCGGACGGCGGCGAGGCCGTCCGGCGTGAGGGGGATCTTCACCACGACGTTGGGCGCCAGCCCCGCCAGCGTTCGAGCTTCCTCCACCATCGCGTCGCGCTCGAGGGCGATCACTTCCGCATTGACCGGTCCGTCAACCAAGGACGCGATCGAGCGCACCGCGCCGTGAAAGTCGGGAAAGCGTTCCCTCGCCACGAGGGTGGGGTTAGTGGTGACACCGGTCACCACGCCCCAGCGTATTGCCTCCTCGATCTCCTTCGGGCTGGCCGTATCGATGAAGAGCCTCACGCCTGCCCCTCCTGTCAATCCTTCTCCAGCGCGTCTAACCACCCCGCCGCCTCGGGCGCCGTCCGGGGATCCTCGAGCGCCCGGCGGAAGGCCTCGCGCGCCGAGTTGAACTGCCCCATGCGGATGTGGGCCACTCCCAGCGCCAGGTTAGTCCTGCCCTGCTCGATCGACCCGAAGTACGCCACCGTCTGCTCAGACCAGGCGATGGCCGCCCGGTAAGCGGCCTCGGCCCGCCCCCGATCGCCCAGTTGCTCAAACCGCTGTCCGGCCCGGGCATAGCCCCACACCAGATTATCCCAGTGGCCCTGGGCTACCGGGTCGAGTTGCCGGGCGGTTTCGAGCGCCCGCAACCCGATATCGGCGAACCCGAACAGCATGGTCACCTGGCCGGTCAGACTCTGGTAAGAGGGGTTTCCCGGATCGAGTCGCAGGGTCTGACCGGCAGCGGCGATGGTGAGCGTGACATCTTCCAGGTCGTCCGGCACGGTCTCTGCCATGTGCGCGCGGGCCAACCCCCAATAAGCGCCGGGCGCCCAGGGATTGAGCCGGGCCGCGAGGGCAAAGGTCGCCCGGGCCGCCTCCTGCCGGCCTGCCCGCAAGCGGGCCTCGCCCAGGGCCTCCAGTCCCCGACCGCCAATGGCCACGGCCAGCACCAGGATGACCGCACCGGGGATGACCCGCCATGCGATCCGCGCCGGGCCGGGCCGCCCAGCCGGGGGCGGCGGGGTCTTGCGCTCGGGACCCAGCACGGAGCGTACGCCTAGCCCCCAGGTGAGGCCCACCAGCAGGAACAGGAAGACCATCGCCGGCAGATGACCAAGGGCGTGATCGACGAGCCCGTGCAGCGCGGCCAGGGCCAGCGCTATCCAGGCCACGGTCAGCCCGGACGATCGCCCGGTCCGCACCAGCGGGGCCAGGGCTACCAGGGGGCCGAGAAGGAACGCCCCCAGCCCCAGAAGCCCCGGCAAGCCGGCCTCTACTCCCGCCTGCAGCAGGAGGTTCGGGGGCGCCAGGCTCACTTGCGGCGCGTGGCGGAACGCCGGCGCAACCGCTGACCAACCTCCCGGACCTGCCCCGAAGAACGGACGGGCGAGGCTCGCTCGCGCCCCATCCCCCAGCCGGCCAAGCCATCCGGCAACTTCGTCCGCGCCGACCACGGGCCAGGCCAGGCGTAGTGCCGCCTCGCAGGGCATGAGGAAGCCGGCGAGCACGGTGAGGGCAATCAGCGCCGCCACCACCGCCAGGGCAAGCCCCTTGCCTTCCCGGCGGACGATCCAGCTCAGGCTACCGGGTCGCAAACGCTCTCCCGCCAGCCAGGCGATCGCACATCCGGCGGCGACCACCACCAGGCCCCCGGCCGCCCCGGCCAGGGAAAGAGCAGGCAGGTACAGGAGCACGAAGAGGAGGCCGATCGCCCATAGCAGGGCGCCCGCGAGCACCGTCCGGGTAGACTCGCCCCGGGGCAATCCGAGCCCGAGGGCGGTCAGACCCACGGGCCACAAGAACCATGTCCCCCGGGAAAACGTGAGCAGCAGCCCGGCGACCAGGAGGAAACCGGCCGCCGCCCGGGGTCCGGCGCCGGCGAGCCTGCCCCCGCAGCATGGATGGGGATTCGCGTCCGGGTCACGGACACCGCTCAGCCAGGCCTGACCCAGGGACCAGGCTGCTCCCATGAGGCCTATCAGAAACAGAACGGCAGCCGCGTTGGGATACAGGAGCACGGCGGCCAGCCTACCGGTCTCGGCCGGCCCGGGCAATCGTGGGTCGGGAAACTGGGCCGACGCGGGGGGTACCACGAGGTCGCCCATGGCCGTGAGGGGCGGGGCGCCGGGCCAGGCAACCGCGGGGGTCAGCGCAAGGGCATGCAAGACGAGGCCCACCAGCGCGAGCAGGGCGGTGGCGGCGATGGGTAGGTCCCAGCCGGTCGCCTCCCGGCCGGGCACGGACAAGGCCCCGAGGTAGCGGCCGAGGAAATACATGCCCAACGCCAGCAGCATGCCGAGCGCTCCGGCTATCGCCCGGGAGGGGCTCAGGCCGAATCCGGCGGATGACAGGTACCAGACGGTCAAACCCAGGACCACCAGATCGGGCCACATCGTACCGGGGCGCGGTCCCGGCCATTCGGCCGCCAGGCGACCGCCCCGCGCCATGGCCAACACCAGCAAAGCTATGAGCCCCAGACAGGCGGCAAGAAAGAGATCGCCACCCATCCCTCCCAGCCATACCGCGCCCAGGACACCGAGGACGGTCAGGGCGACTTCCGCAGGCAGGGGACGTCCATGACCTTTATCCGTGCGGCCGTGCACCGCAATCCCTCCCAGGATACGAGGTCAACACCGGCCCGCTCAGGGCCTTGTGCATGGCGTAAGCGAGAAAGCCCGCGCAGGTCGCGAATGCCTGGCCGGTCTTGACCACCCCGGTGTTCCGGTCGAAGCTCTCGCAAGCCAGACCGCCGTCCAGCGGGGCGTTCAGCAGGATATCGCGCGCAATATCCTGTCGGCCTGACAGCAGGCTGTTGAATATGCCCATAACGAAAGGATGGTCGGCGTGGGGGCAGCCCACCTCGGCAAAACGCGCACCCGGGTAATGGTGGGGGTTGTGCCTTGAATGGATCCAGTTCACGGTGTTGCGGTACACGGGGTCACCGGGCTCGCACAGGCCGTAATAAGCCAGCAACTGCAGGCTGCCGGGGGGTTCGTCGTATATCTCCCGGTTGCCCTCGAGATCCGCCGACCAGGCGAACATCGGTCCCAGGGGACCTTCCGCGACCAGATGCTCGTAAATCGCCTGCCGGACCCGGGGCGCGGTCCGGCGGCAACGCTCGATCGCACCCCCGGAGAGACCGGCTTCCGCGCCCACCTGGGCCAGAAAGTCCAGCGCCCGCCAGGCCAGAGCGTTGTCATAGGTCAGGTACGGGTAAGTGGCCGGATCGTCAGACGGGCAGAGCATGGTGCCGAACAGGTCCACTTGCCGGTGCCGCCACTCCCAGAAGCGGGATTCGACATGGGCCAGGCCCTCCCGCACGCCTTCATCCTGGAGGATGGCGCGATCCCCCGTTGCCGCCAGGTAACGCTGCAGGGCCACGGGGTAGGCCGCCAGTTCGTCAAGCTCAAAGCCGGGATAGAGCAGGCTGCCGTCGAGGTACAGGCTGTGAATGCCCGCGTGTCGCCGGTAACGGGTGAAAGCGGTGACCAGCATGTCTCGCGCTCGTCCCGGGTCGAATAGCAAGACACCCGGCAGGCTCCATAGCAGGGCATCGCGAGCCCAGAAAGCGGCGGAAACGTAATACAGCGGACTTCGGGAGGTCACCAGCACCAGGTCCTCCGTATCGATGGTCTCGCCCAGGGCGTAGAAGTAGTTGAAGAAGCCGTTGAGGTTCAGCAGCTGTTCCAGCCTCGTGTCAGGCAAGGCGACGGCCCGCCGGCGGAGCCAATCGCGGGTGTCGCCCAGCAGCGACTGCCAGCCCCGGCGGGCGAGATCCACCGCCGTCGTGCGAGCACCGTCGGCGTCGCGATTCACTCCGGCATAGAAGGCCACGGTGGCGTGCGTCCCGGCGGGCAACGTGACCGCCATTGCGAAACGCAGGGGCTGTTCCCCCGCGAGTTCCCGTCCTTCGGCGCCCCCGTCGCCGGAGCATTCGAGGGGAACAGCAGAACAGGAGAAGCCCAGGGCAGCCAGAGCCACTCCCGGTCGCGTTTCGAGTACGGGCGCGCCCGTCCAGCGATCCCGGCGAATTGCCCGTACACCGTGGACGCGGCGAGAAGTGTAGATCGTCTGGAGAGTCTCGCCCCAGCACCCCTCGAGTCCCACGCGAAAAGATCGCGACCCGCCTTCCTTACACCACGCCTGGAGCAGGTACACGAAACCCTTGTGTCCCGGCGGCGCGAACAAGGTGCCCTCGACCGCGACCTGCGTCCGATGGTCGACGGCCCGGAACCGGGGGAGCCAGTGATCGACCCGCTCCCAGGTACAGTGGTCGAGGGCGACGGGACTCCCATCCACTTCGATCCGGGGTTGCAGCAAGGGCTCGCCGGGGGCGCCGGCGAACTCCACCAGTCCTGCCGCTGCCATGCTGAGAACGCCAGGGCGGTCAACGACCCCTGCCGCCGGGCCGACCAGGGGCAGGCTCACATACTCGTTGCCCGTGGGAAGGACGGCGACCGGTCCCTCTACCTCCTCGGGCACCGTGAGGATTCGCCGGTCATTCGGCATCGCTGCCCACCCTCCTCGACCAGTACAGGCCCGGGAAATAATGAGCGTACACGTCCGGACGCAGCCCCGCCAGCACACCGCTCTCACGCCGGTAGACGCGGAGCACTTCCAGATCCAGGTCGGCGATGGCCATTCCCGGCGCGGAGGGGTCCTCGACCCTCGCCAACACGCCGTCCCCTCCGGGACTTATCTCCAGCGGGGCCAGGATGGCGCTCTTACCCCTCAGGCGAACGCCCGCCAACTCGCCCACCAGGCAACTGACCACGGCGTAGGCCGGGCTCTCCTGGACCCGCGCCCAGGCGCCCCGGAAATGATTGGCGGGCACGTATTCGTCCGGATCGGCCTGGGGCACGATCGCTATCTCCGCCCCGGCCAGCACCGCCCACCGGAAGGTCTCCCAGTACCCGGCGTCATTGCATACGGGGAGGAATACCCTGGTCCCGTCGAGACCGAACACCCGTAACTGGCCGCCCTCGCGCAAACCCCACTCGCGTTCGAGGGCCATGAGGTTGAGCTTGCGCTGGACGCCGGCAAGGGTGCCGTCGGGGGCGTAAAGCCTGGCCTCATTGTACACCCTGCCGTCCTCGCCGGCCAGGTTCGCCGAGCCTGCGGCCACCCACACTCCTGCGCGGCGGGCCAGTCCGGAGAAGGTCTCGTGGTAGATGACGCGCACTGCCGGGTCGGCGAGGGCAAAAAGGTCGGCCAGCCGGCCGACCGCCCCGCCGCCAAGGGCAGTCAGCCCGGCCTTGAACAGCCGGGAAGACCCGGGCAACATGCCCATCAGTCCGGTCGCCACGTCCTCGGGGAAGGCCACCAGGCGCGCTCCCTGCTCCACTGCGGGCAACATGGCCCGGTACATGGCCTCCACAAACTGACCCGGACCTGCGAAGGGGCGCCCGGCGACCTGCAAGGCCGCAACTCGCAGTCGCCGGGACTCGACCGTTGACAGCGTCGCCGGTTCGGGAAAGGAGCAACGGGAAAGATAGCGGCGCACCAATTCCCGGCGCCCTCGCCACGCGAGATGCCTGCGCACCACTTCATCTCGAACGCGCTTCAGCCGCTTCACGCCGGGCCTCCTTCCCCGATCTGGGCATAGGCGGCCGGCATTTCCCGGGCGTAGACCCGCCAGGCCATCAACTCTAGCGCGCGGTAACGCCGTATGCGGCCGGCATACTCCCCGTCCAGAGCCACCGTGAGCAGGTCCCGTCCCTCCCCTGCCCGAACCAGCACGCCCGTTTCCCCCGGGGTGATTTCGTTGGGTGCGTAGACGCCACTGCAACCGCCGAACTGGAGCCCACCCAGTTCTCCTTCCAGGCATGCCTCGGCGGCATAAACCTGGTTGGCCTGAGCTTCACGCCAGACTCCGGCCGCCTGACGCCAGGAACTTGTCGGGGAAGTATGGGCCGCGGGAGCGAGGAGAAGCCGGGCCCCTTGAAGCGCCAGGATTCGCCCGACCTCAGGATAGCGGATATCCGACCCCAGCAGCAATCCGACCTTGCCCCAGGGAGTATCCACGGCCTCCAGGGCATGGCCTGCGACAAGACCCCACGATCGTTCCCGGGGGGCGAGGTGGACCTGGAGACGACGGGCCAGGATCTCCCCCCGGGGCGAAAACAGGTAGGCGCTGTGCACCAGTCCTTCCGGCCCCGGCTCCACCATGGTCCCGGGCACCAGATAAAGACGGGCGGCCCGCGCGACAGCTGCACAGGCGTCGATGTACGTCCAACGGAGATCGGCAACGCGGCCAAGGTCATCCTCGAAGTGCCAGCCCGGCGCAAGCAAGGTGAGGCCGAGGTATCCGGGAAAGAGCACCAGCTCCGCACCCCGCTCGCCGGCCTCGATCGCCGGCTTGAGCAGAAATTCCTCAAAGGCGGCTCGGCCGGGCATGGCTGCGGCCTCCAGTTGCGCCGTCGCCAGTATCGGCAGAGCAAGTGCTGTCAATCGCCTCACCTCGCTTCCCCGGCGAGATCAGTTCGCTTGCCCGGCTGGCCGATCCTCTTCGAGTCATCTGCCCATCAGGAAGTTGCGAACCTTGTGTCGGTCCGCCTCGCTGCCCCCGGCTTCCCCGGCGGGCGTCGCCAGCCGCTGGGCGGCCACGGGAAGTCGGAAGGCCATGTCGAGGGGCGCGTATCTGGGATCGCGCAACGATACCTTCACTGCCATCTCCCCCTGAGCGACGGGACTGACGGGGTACGCGACTTCTCCTCGCGGGGCCATCCAGCGGCGACCGTCGATCTCCACAACGGTGGCGACCGGGTGGCCGGTAACCGCTTCCCGGACGCGGATGGTCACCAGTTCCGCCCGGCCGGGAAGGAGGAGCGGTGCCAGGACCTCTACTTGCAGTGCCGGCCGGGTTACGGCCCGCACGGGAATGGTCGCCAGCACGTCGCCGGTCGCATCGTCTCTGATGAGGATCAGGCCGTGGCGCTCGCCCGGCCGCTCCGGAGAGACTGCCGTCACCGAAAGGTCCCGCCCCTGCCCGGGGCGTACGCCCGGGGCGAGGTCGGACACGGCCAGCCAGGTCGAGTCGGAAAGAGCCAGTTGCGTGAGTTCGAAGCTGGTCGGTCCCGCAAAACCCGTCGCCTCGACGTGGGCGATCAGTTCGCCGGGCGGCGGCTGAAAGAGTTCGATCACCTCTCGGCCCGTGTTCGGCGAGTCGGCGCGCGCGAGTTCCGTCCACCGGCCGGTCATCGGATCCCGGTGGTAGACGGTCAGGGACAGGTCGGCGCCGGGCACCGGAGCATTGCCTACCTCCACCCGAAGGTAACTCACACCAGTTGCTAGCGGGCGCAAGGCGATTGCCTTGCTATCGCCGCCCTGCACCTGATGAAGGCCGGGGATCAGGGGATCGCCGCCATCCACGTCGAAAGCCAGGGCCCGGGGCCGCCCGGTCTCCGGCCAGTTCCCAAGGGTCAAAGTAGATCTCAGTAGCTGTCCCCCGGCGGGATTACCCACATGCAGCTGCACCGGTTGGACACGCAGACCCCGGGCAAATACTTCCAGATCATATACGGTCGATGTGAGGCCGTACCGGGACAGGGCGGGAGAGCTTGCCACCACCAGCTCCCAAACCCCGGCTATAGGCGAGCGAACGCTCCACTCCACCCGCTCCTCGGGCGCCTCTCCCGGCTGCTCCGGATGCCCCACGGGACCGGTGGACCATAGCTCACGGCCGTCCGGTCGAAACAGGTGCAACTGGGCTTGCCCCCTGGCAGCGGAGATGCCCAGCCGGATTTGCAGGGTACTGGTGCCGGGCGCAATTTCGAGGTAATGGTGGGCGGAACCCCCCGGCGCCAGCTCACCGCTGAACCGAAGCAGGCCATCATCGGGAAACCGGCCCGGTATCGCGAAGGTCAGGGGAAAGCTCAGATCCATCCCAGCCGTGATCGGATCGTCCAGGAGCAGCATGTCGCTGTGCAGGCCGGGTCCCGGCAGATCGCCAAACTGGATTTCCAGGTTACGGGTGGTCGCGGGGGGCAAGGTCAGGTGCCGACGATTGACGGTCATCCAGGCCGGTCCGCGCACCGTCAATCGCCGGAGAACCTCCAGTTCACTGCTGATGTGCAGGGAGGCGGCGGCCACCTGCGTACCTCGCTCGTAGACGCCGCCGATCGCCCCTCGCGGACCGTCCTGCCACGCCCTTATGCCGACCGCCGGACCTCGAGCCAGAGCAGCCCATACCCGCGGGACTTCGGCCAACCCATGGCCTTGCCTGACGGCCGGCACCCCGGGGAGCAGGCGGGAGCCCTCTTCAACGGCCCGGCGCAGGGCGCGCGGCGTGATGCCCACCCCTTCCGCCCATGCTCCCTCCACCACCAGCGCCAGCAGGCCGCCCAGATGCGGCACAGCCTGACTCGTGCCTTCGAAGCGGGCATAACCGGAGGGGGAGAGCCAGTGAGGCACGGGGGCAACGGCGGCGCCGGGGGCCAGGGTGGCAGGACCCAGGCT
>DBBB01000081.1 GCA_002291985.1 Firmicutes bacterium UBA995 | reverse complement strand
GAGACGGCGGGGAAGTGATCGCCCGTCAGCTCGAGCACCCCGTCGATCAGGCTGCCCCACATCACGCCGTCGTCGGCGTGGGCCAGCAGCCAACCCGGCGAACCTACGGAGGGCTGCCGCTCCATCCAACCCCGCGGGTCGTCGGCAAGCCCGGAAGGGTCCACCGCCTCCACCCTGCAGCCGGATGGCAGCAACTCGCGGCCGCCCGGTACGGTCACCCTACTCACGGGAGCCACCCCCCTCCGCAAAGGTGCGCACGAAATCCTCGAGGAGCGAGACGTCGTCCCCCTCGACGGACAGCGTCCCGTCGTCTCGCTGTTCCAGCGTCCACCGTTGCTCCCGGTAGCAAAGCATGGCCTTCCGCCCGCTCAGTCTCCCCCGACCGACGCCGACGCCCCCTCCCACCGGCAGGTCCCCGGTCCACAGGTCCTTGAGCAGGAGTAGCAGCAGGCCAACCTCGCCATCCTTCGGATCTTCGATCCTCAAGCCTATGGTCACCCGGGTGGCACTTCCTCCAAAAACCGGCTGCTCGGTGAAGAGAGCTCCCGGATAGGCACCTCCGGTGAACCGGTCAAGCTTGACTCGAGTCTGCACCAACTCCGAGGGCTCCTCTATCACTGCCTCGTCCACCCAGAGACGGCTTGCCGTGGGAGCCTGGCGAGGGACGCCCGGGGGTGGTCGGTACCCGAACAGGCGCTCCACGATCTCCACGCCGTTCATGTTCAGGGTGTTGGCGATCCTCAGTGCCCGAGAGCGGAGCGCGCCCGCCAGCGCGGTCCCGCTGATCACGCAAACGCTGGCTCCTTCCCGAGCTGACCGCAGGTGAACCGCGTCGGCCGTGCCGGCATCAACCGCCCCCGACCGAATGAGCAGCGAGCCAGCCACATCGAAGGTCGCCTCCAGCCGAGCGCTCGCAGGGGGCGCTGCCTCCGGGAGCTGCACTCCTAGCAAGTCGACGATCTCCGGACCCTCGCGCGGCTTCCCCGGCTCGCCCTTCAGCCAACTCAGCAGCCCGTCAGGCGTGGTCATGTCGTACCGGTGCACGGTCCACCCTGACACGTGGCAGCGGCCGAGACCCCGCCGCCGGCCCTTGCCCAGGGCAATCTCGCCCTTTTCCAGGGCAGACAGTGCCAGGGCCAGCGCCGGTTGCAGCTTGGTGGCCGCGCCTTCCAGCAGCAGGAGTTCGAAGGACAGCGAGAAGGAGGTCCCGGCAGCCAGCAGATCGAGGTCGAACTTCTTCCGCGGCTCGGCGGTCCGGGTTGTGGGGTCTATGGCGACGCCATCCCGCAACTCCAGGTCAAACTGCGACGAGGCAAGTGCGTCATCCACGATCAGGGGACTCTGAACGCTCTCTTCCTGGTCGGCGTCGCCGAACAGGTGCCGGACGAACTCCGGCGAATGACTCGCCACATGGTGGCGCAGTGCGCCGGCGATGCTCGATCCGGCAAGCAAGGGGCACTCCTCCAGCGGATCCAGGAGCAGGGACACGTCCAGCGGGCTCTCGGTGTCACCGGTGCCCAGGTGGGCGGGCGTGTCCAGGACCAGGGTGCCCGTGACCACCAGGCGCTCCCGGATGCCACGCGGGTTCTGCCACTGCGCAGTCACGCTGTCCCTCCTTCCGCTCGCCCCTCCCGGCCGGCCTTCCTCAACACCGCGTCGATGAGGCGCAGGCAGTACTTGAGCCTGAGGTCGGGGCCATCCTCCGCCCTCACCCCGGCAACGGCCGGGAGTTGCTCCGGAGCGAGGTGGGTACTCCACAGGCGATCCATATCCTTCAGCCACACGGATAGCGGGGTCTTGCCGACCCGGGCCCGCTCGAAGTACGGCCGGCGTCCCGCCTTCAGACTGTCCAGGTGCCCAGCCACCAGTTCCGGCTGCCCGGCCTCCCCCGCTTGCCGGAGAACTTGTCTCAGCCGGGACAGTTGACTCCGGGGAGGCGGGTCGGTGATGGTCACGGCGGCCACGGCCTCCTCCAACCTGTCCTGCAGCACGGCTCCCAGGCGGCGCCGGGCCATTCGCTCTGCCAGGGCACGGCTTCGCTCGGATAGGTGCGCCGCCACGGTCGGCCGCCGGGACGGTTTCACCGACCGCTGCTTGACGCGACCTCTGGTGTGCCAGTTGACAGCCAGCCGGCCGAAGCCCTCGTCTCGCCGCAGACCGACGCCCTCGATCTCCAGTTGCGTCAGCCGGTCCGGGTCAACGCCGGCAGGGGGATAGACGAACACGCTTCCCGCGTGAATTGCCTGCATCTGGGGCAAGGGCAGCCCCCACTTCCGGTTGAACCCACCTACCACTACGCTGCGGCGGTAGGCGCGCTCATGGCGACACCCGAGGACTCCGTCCAGGTCGCTGGCAAAGTGGCCGGACGCGTCCAGCACGATGGCGTCGCTCAGGAGAGTCACCACCACTTCGATCGCGTTTGCGTTGCCGTCCGGCTCGTACTCCCGCCACGGCGATCCGGTTGCCCCGTGCCGACCTGCAACCGCCAGCCGAACCCTGCCGTACCCGGCGGATCGGGAACCCCCAAGACCCAGTTCCCTGCCATCGGTCAGCGCAGCGATGGTGCCCGCATCGTCCTCGTTGGCCGCCAGGACGATGCCGCCGAAGACGCTGCTCGAGGCCACCGCGTCATAGCGGTAGACCGTGCTGGTCCCCTCACGCCTCACAGTGCGGTCCTGGCTGAAATTGTGCACCGCTATATGGCGGCAAGTCTCGACGAACTCGACCTCGCCCTCCTGGTTGCGCCAGCAGAAGCGCTCTGGCGGCGCCACCGGGTTGGACAGGAGGGCCCGGGTATCGATGGCCCAGTCGACGATCTCGCCGGGAGCATCCCGGTCAGCCCGCCACGAGAGGGGGGTGGGTAGCGTGCGGTCACCGAGGCGGTTGACAGGGTACGCGTTCAGATAGCGGACCGAGCCGTCAAGAAACAGCCGCCGGAAGACTGGGTCAGTTGCGGGGTCAGGTTGTCCGTGATGCGCGGCGAGGTAAAGACCTGCCACCGCCCCCCGCAGCGCGCTGCCGGGGATGAAGTCAAGAGCGGTGGAACTGTTCTCCTCGCCCGCCCCGACCCGGGACACCAGCAGCGGTTCAAGCAGCTCCACTCGAAGAGCCGCAGCGAACGGCCCGGTCATCCCA
>DBBB01000001.1 GCA_002291985.1 Firmicutes bacterium UBA995 | reverse complement strand
GCCGGGCGGTGAAAGGGCAAGGAGTCAGGGCTGACCCAGTAGCTCACCAGGCCGATGACCGCCCCCAGCACCCCCCCCGCCAGCGCCCATCCCGCCACCCGGAGGCGTCCGGCCGCAGGGACCGCATGGGCAAGGAGCACGTACACCAGCAGATATAAAAGGAGGTTCAGCAGGACCTCCACCGTGCCGGCGGGAAAGACCGTCCACAGGAGAGATACGGCCCCGGCCGCGACCACCCCGGCGGCCGCCAAGTCAAGGGGGCGTACCGCCATCCGCCCGCCGCGTCCCACCCAGGCATAGGTGGCAAGCAGGCCCAGCACGTAGAAGCCGGTAAGGGGTCCGCGATCGATCGCCCCTCGCAGTAGGGGGGAAATGAAGTACAGCAGGCCGAGATACGCGGCGACCCAGGCCATCTCAGGGCGAACGGGGAAGGAAGGGATTAACCCGGCCGGGCCGACGGCCGAATACCAGGTCCTCGAGTTCCTCCACCGTGGGCGCCCGCCGCCTGTCTACGAACAGATAGAGGACGTAATGGGCCCTCACATGTCCCGGCGGTTCCTCCATGGCTTCGACCCGCAGCCCGTCTGCCAGGACCAGCCGCGCTTGCCCTTCGACCTGCTCGAGGAACCTGGCCTGGCCGGGGAAAGCTCCCTCGACCTGGAAGTGAATGGGATAGCGCACGTACTGCTCCACCGGTTCCCCGGGAGCGAAATCCAGCACGGTCACACGGACCCCAGCCTGGAGCTGTGCGCGATCGAGGTACTGCAGCAACTCGGCCACGCGGGGGGCGACGGGGATCTGCTGTTCCAGCGCCGCGGCAACGAGCTGGACTTCGGCCACGGCCACCTCGAGCCGGGGTATTTCCTCGACCGCTTGCTTGTGGCGCGCCAGGCTCTCTTCCTGCTGCTGGAGCTGATATCGCAGTTCTCCCAGCCTCCGTACCGCCGGTTCGTAAGCCAGAAAATAGTAGCCGGCAGCCATAGCGACGATGGCTACGGCTGCCAACAACACGCGGCTGCGGCGATCGAGCCGGGGCAAGGCCGCCACCTCCTACCTGATGTGCAAGCGGACCTCGAAGTTGTAAGCACCTTGCTCATCGCGCGCGTACCCGGCCCGGGCGCGGACCAACAGGGGCGAGCGGTCGATGCCCGCCATCAACTGGGCGATCGGTTCGAGATGAGGGGTGCGGCCGATGAGCACCAGTTCATCGGGCACCACGTACTCTATCCGCCCGAACTCGAGATTCGCCGGCGTGAGCGCTGCGAGTTCCCGTAATATCGGCGCCCAGCGGCGCGCAGTCAGGCTAGCCAGGAATGCCTGCTTTTGCTCCATCGCCTGGCGTTCGGCGAGCAGGGCGTCCCGCCGCTCGAGCTTCGGTCGGAGCAGGGTTTGCGCATGGCTGACCCGCTCGATCTCGCGGTTGAGGAGGGCGATCTCCTGGGAAACGACATAGTACTCGAAGCCGCCGGCCACTGCCGCCGAGATCAGCGCGGCCACCAGCACCACCATCCGCCAGTCGATGACCCGTTGCCGTTTCACCCATCCGGGCAGCAGGTTGACTCCCATCGCCGGTCACCTTCCCTCACGGAGCGCCAGGCCGAGTGCCCCGGTGAACTGGGGGCCGAACTCGTCCCGCCGGTCTCCCAGGCGCGGATGCATATCCAGTTCGTGCAACGGGTCGAGCAGGGTCACCTTCAACTCCGACTCCTCCTCCCGCACGTCCAGGGCCACCATGAGATAATCGGAGAGCGCGTCGGGCAGTCCCTTCAACCCGGCGCCGCCCCCGGCGAGGAGGATGTGACGGATCTCCGTCCGCTCGTGGCGCACCAGATAAAACTCGATGGAACGCCGGATTTCCAGGAGGAGTTCGTCGAGCAGCGGCTGCAAAAATCGGGCGGCGGCGGTGTCGGGCAGCACTCCTAGCTCCCGCTTGGTCATCTCGGCTGCCGCCATATCCTGCCCGAGACCTTCGGCGATGGCAGCGGTGAAGTTATTGCCCCCCACGCCCAGCGTCCGATTGAAGGCGGGAAGGCCACCCCGGAACACGCTCAGCTTGGTCCCGGACGCTCCCAGGTCGACCAGCATTACGCTCGCATCCTCCTGCCTCGGGTGGTGGCCGTTGGCCGCCAGCACCCGGGTCGTGGCCAACACGTCAATGTCGATGGCGACGAGATACAGGGAAGTCGCCCGCATCGTCTCCAGTAAGCCCTGTACCAGGTTACGGCGGGTGCCGACCAGCATCACCCGCATGGCAGGGGCGCCGGCGACGGCCGGGTCAGGAGGAGCATCGCCCAGGATGCTGAAGTCGGTGATGGCCTCGTCGGGGGGGATGGGGATGTGCTGCTCCGCCTCCCACTTCAGCGCCTCGCGGAGTTCACCGTCGCCCATCCGCGGGAACTGTACCTGGCGCAAAATCACCCCCGGCCCGCCGATCGCCGTGACCACCCGCCGCCCACGCACTCCCGTCTCCCGCATCAGCCGCCGTACAGCCTCGGCCACCTCGAGCGGCTTGACGATTCCCCCCTCCGTCACCGCCGCCCGCGGGGTCGGGGCGGCGCCGAAGCCGGTTACCACCGCTCCCCGCCGGGTGCCTCGCACCTGCACGAGCTTGATGTGCGCTGCCCCGATATCGAGGCCCACCCCCACCTTTCCCGGGCGCACCAGCCGCAAGGGCGCGGCGGCCGCCCGCGCATCCTTGTCCTTGCCGGCAGTCCCGGCAACCCCCGGCCTCACCGGTACGGCCGGGCCATGGTCGGGAGGGGTGGGAACCGGAGGTACCCCTTCCCCCTTGACGGGCGGCGCCAAAGAAGGCGATTGGCCGGTGGGCCCGCGTTCCGGCGGTTCCTTGGCCGGCGGCACGGTCTCAGGAGTCGGGCGCGGCACCTTCCGGCGGGGCAAGGCAGCGGGGGGGGCCTCGACCGCGACTTCTCGCATCAGATCGATGTCGTCGTCGCGGCGCCGCGCAGGCGGGGGGATGCGGGCCGCGATGGGCTGCTCGCCGACATCTTGCCTGCGCCCCCGCGACCGGGCCGCCCGGACCAGCAATCCAACCAGTACCAGCGCCCCCAGGCCGCCAAACCCGGCGAAACGATGGGGCGCGCCGGCCCAAAACCATTGCAGCTCGAGGTAGATCACGCCGCCGATGAGCACGGTGCTGGCGAGGAAGATGCTCAGCGCGACCAGTAGTTCCTCAAAAGCACCCGCAGGCCGTGACGGCCCCGGCGGGCCATCCTCCGGTCCTTGCCAATCGCCCGTCCCTGCCGGTGGCCGGCCGGCGGGATCGCCGAACAGCGCAGGGGGGATGGGGGGCCGGGGGGGAAAGATGGGTTCTTGGCCGGCGTCGATGGGAGAGACTGCCGGCAGTTCTGGCTCAGCTTCCAGGAACGCCGGAAAATCTGCCTTCTCCGCCGCCGGTTCGTCGCCGGTCCCTTGCTGGGCCCGCCCGGCCCTCTCGTCGGGCCGAACGCCGGAGACGAGCAGGGCCCTCCGCACCAGCAGCAACCCGCCCAGGGCCAGCAGCACCAGCCCGGCGTATTGCAGGTCGCGAGGGGCCAGGCCCATCAGCCGCACGCTCAGGGCAGGCACAAGACCCAAACCCAGCGCGGTCATGCCCGCCAGCAGGACGGCGAAAGCCGGCCAGGCTGCAGGGGGCGGAGGGGGCGGCAGCGCAACCTTGCGGGTCTTCCGCTCGGGCAGGGGCAGGGGTTCCAGCGGCATCCTCTCCTCACCTTCACCTGGCCATTTCTACGGAAAACCCCGGCTTCCTGCCCGGGGCGAAAAAGGAAAGGGACCCCGCGCGGGGGTCCCCGGTCAACCGGACCGTTCAGTCATATTGCAGCCTCGGGCAGGTGGGTCTTGCGGGCTGGCCAATAGAGAATAGCGAGGGCGCGCCAGACATAGCGCTGCCGGCTGCTGGGGCGCCGACCCCGAACGCCCAGGCCTGAGAAGCGACGGCCCGCCCCTCTACGAGGCCCGGCGTTACTCCCGTGTCGGCCCAGTTGACGACTCCAGCAGTCCCGGCGGGCGGATTGCTGGGATTACCGATAGCATACTGGCGCAGGTTATCGATGTCGCCGGCAACACCGTCCCATCGGACGGCGTAGAAGTAGACATGGCCGTGGGCGTTGGTGAAGGGGAAGTCGCTCTTAACGTACACGCCCCGCAGCAGCCCGAGGTGGGTGGGGAACATCCCGTGGTCGAAGAAGTAGCGTTCGAGTCCGCTGACGATCACCCGGATGTCGGCCACCGCCTTGCTCTCGCGCGCCCGCTCGATGGCCCCCAGCACCCGGGGGATGGCGACCGCCGCCAGGATGCCCAGGATGACGACCACCACCAGCAGCTCGATGAGGGTGAAGCCCCTCTCTTGCCGGGAAACTCGCCGCAAGTGCTTCAGCATGTTTTCACCTCCTCCTGACGTGCCATGCTGCTAATTCCACCTGCACATGAAGCGCCTGGCCGGTAGCTGGACCGGGCACCCTGCATTCTCTGCCATTACCAGGTCAGGATATCATCCGGCCAGGCGGGATGTCAATGCATTGCATCGCCGTTCGGCATCGCCGTTCGGCAACATTCTTACGTTCACACAACATTCTTACGTGAGTTGACACGGCATTGCTCGCCGATTGCTCTACGATTGGAGGACTTTCACCTTCATCCCTCTTTCACAGGCGCACGGCCGCCGGCCGTTCCCCTACTGCCCGATCATCCCGAACACCTCGAACATGGGCATGATCATGGCAATCAGCACGAAGCCGATGCCGATACCCATCCCTGCCATGATCAGGGGTTGGATGGTGGCGGCGAAGCGCTCGACCAGGGCATCGATGTCCTGCTCGTAGAACTGGGCCACCTTCAAAAGCATCGTCTCGGTGTGGCCGGTCTCCTCGCCGACGGCGATCATCTGCGTCACCATGGCGGGGATCAGGGGGCTCGCACGCAGGCTCTGGGCCATGCCCTGCCCTTCCAGCACAGCCTGGCGGGTGCGCCCCACCACCTCGGCCACCATCCGATTGCCCACCGTGCCTTGCACCACCTCCAGGGCCTGCAAAACGGGCACGCCACTGGCCAGGAGGCTCGACAGCGTGCGGCAAAAGCGTGCCACCGCCTGCTTGAGGACCAGGGGGCCGATGGCGGGAACCCGCAAGATCCACCGGTCAGCCAGAGCGGCGCCACGGGGGGTGCGCACTCCCCGGACCAGGACCCCGGCCAGCAAGCCGCCACCGATGACGATCAGCAGCAGGTTGCGGCGGGCGAAGCCGCTCATGTCCAGGAGCAGTCGGGTGGGCCAGGGCAGCGCCGCGCCGAGACCCTCGAATAGCATGACGAAGTTGGGTACGACGAAAGCGAGGAGCAGGAGCACCACTGCCACCGCCATGACCAGCACCACCACCGGGTAGGCCAGGGCCGAGCGGACCTTCTGGGTCACGGCGTGCTCTTTCTCAAAGTGCTCGGCCAGGCGGGAAAATACCTCCTCGATGATGCCGGCCATCTCCCCGGCAGCCGTCATGCTCACCAGCGCGGGAGGCAGGCGCCGCCCGTGACGGCCCAGGGCGGCAGCCAGGCTGAGGCCAGACTCGACGTCGCCCGCCACTTCCTTGAGGATCTGACGCAGGAGTTTGCTGGTCACCTGATCGCCCAGGAGGGCCAGGGCGTTGAGCACGGGCACCCCCGCCCCGGCCATCGTGCCGAACTGACGGCAGAAGAGGGCGAGGTCCTTGACGGGCACGCGTCCGCCCACCGCCTTGCCAGGCCGGGAGGCCAGCACTTCCTTGACCGACTTCCTGGCCTGCAGATGGGTGATGAACGTGCCCCGCTCCCGGAGATGCTCGGCCGCCCGGGCGGTACTCTCGGCGTGGACCTGACCGTGCACGCGTTTGCCGGCGGCATCCCGCCCGCGGAAGACGTACTCGGGCATGTCAGCGCTCCCCCACCGTTTCGTCAGACCGGCGGTAGCCGATCTCCCTGGCTACCGCCGCCGGATCGCTTGCGCTGAAGACGTAGTCCTCGGCGGAGATCAGCTGCTGGGCGTACAGCTCGCGCAGCGAAGCATCCATGGTCTTCATCCCGTGCCGGGACCCTGTCTGAAGGGACGAGGGGATCTGGTGGGTCTTGCCCTCCCGGATCAGGTTACGGATGGCGGGGGTGGCGACCAGCACCTCCACCGCCACCACCCGGCCGCGGCCGTCCACCCGGGGGATCAGCCGCTGGGCCACTATCCCCTCGAGACAGTTGCCAAGTTGCACTTTGACCTGCTCCTGCTGGTAAGGAGGGAAGGCATCGACCACGCGGTCGATGGTCTGGGGGGCATCGTTGGTGTGGAGGGTGGCCAGAACCAGGTGACCGGTTTCGGCCGCGCGCAAGGCGGTGGCGATGGTCTCGAGGTCGCGCATCTCCCCCACCAGCACCACGTCGGGATCCTCGCGCAGGGCGGCCCGGAGCCCGCTGGCGAAAGACTGGGTATCGGTACCGATCTCCCGCTGGTTCACGATGCTCCGCTGGTGGCAGTGCAGATACTCGATGGGGTCCTCGAGCGTGATGACGTGATACTCGAACTCCCGGTTTATGAGGTCGACCATCGAGGCCAGCGTCGTCGTCTTGCCGCTGCCGGTGGGGCCGGTGACCAGGACCAGGCCGCGAGGGCGACGGGCCAGGTTGGCAAGGGTCTCGGGCAGCCCCAGCGCGCGCAGGCTCTTGATCTCCGAACCTATCAGCCGGACGGCGATGGCGGCCGACCTCCGCTGGCGGTAGCCATTCACCCGAAAGCGGCCGAGGTGGGCGATGCTGTGGGCGAAGTCGACCTCGCCCTCACTGTCGAAACGCCTGACCTGATCCTCGTCCAGCATCTCCACCAGCAGGCGCCGGGTATCGGCCGGTTGCAGGCGAGGCCGGTCAAGGCGCACCAGTTCGCCGTTGACCCGGATCACCGGGGGCGAGTCCACGGTCACATGCAGGTCGGAAGCCTTCCGGTCCAGCGCTTCCCTCAACAGCTCGACGATGCTCACCGGCGATCGTTACCTCCCGGGCGACTAGCCTTCCTCGGTCCAGGCCACGCGGCGGATCTCGTCAAGGGTAGTGGATCCGCGCAGCACCTTGGTCACTCCGTCCTGCAACAGCGGCCGCATGCCCGCCTTCAGCGCCAGGTCCTTGACGACGGCCGCCGATACGCGCTGGCTCACTGCCGAACGCAGTTCGGCGGTCACGGGCAGGAACTCATGGATGGCGAGGCGGCCACTGTACCCGGTGTTGCCGCAGTAAGAGCAGCCCCGACCCTGATGGACGACCAGCTGTTTGTCCGGCGGCAAGTCCATGGCCAGGCGGTCCGGAGCATCCATGGGCAGCTCCCTGCCTTCCTTGCAGTGACGGCAGATGGTCCTGGCCAGCCGCTGGGCGAGCACGGCCGCCAAGGACGAAGCGACCAGGAACGGCTCGACGCCCATATCTACCAGGCGGGGGATAGCCCCCGCCGCCTCGTTGGTGTGAATGGTGGTCAGGACGAGATGCCCGGTCAGGGCGGCACGGATGGCGATCTCCGCCGTGTCCCGGTCGCGAATCTCGCCGACCATGACGGTGTTGGGGTCCTGGCGCAATATGGACCGCAGCCCCTGGGCGAAGGTGAGTCCGATCCGTTCGTTCACCTGGATCTGGTTCACGCCGGCCACCTGATACTCCACCGGGTCCTCGATGGTGACGATGTTCTGGGTGGCCGCATTGAGTTCGCGCAAGGCGGCCATCAGGGTGGTGGTCTTGCCACTGCCGGTGGGCCCACACACCAGGATGATGCCGTAGGGACGGCGGATTGCCTGTCGGAACTGGGCGAGGGTGTCGGGGAGGAAGCCGAGTTCCTCGAGGCCGGTGATAGCTCGAGCTTTATCGAGAATTCGCATGACTACCTTCTCGCCGAAGATGGTGGGCAGGGTGGACACGCGCACGTCCACGTCCCGGCCCGCGTCCTTGAGCTGAATCCGCCCGTCCTGGGGCAGGCGGCGTTCGGCGATGTCGAGAGTGGCCATGACCTTGATGCGAGACACCACCGCCCCGTGAGCGCTGCGCGCGCCGGACATGGCGTCGCGCAACATGCCGTCAACCCGAAACCGCACCTGCATGCGGTCCTCGCGAGCCTCAATGTGGATGTCGCTGGCCCGTTCCTCGAGCGCCTGGTCGATGATATTGGCCACCAGGCGGACGATGGGCGCCTCATCGACCAGTCCCCGCAAGCGCTCGGTCTCGGCGTCCTCCTCGGGCGGCCGATCATCGGACACGGCGGCACCCAGCCGATAGGCCTGCTCGATGAGGCGCAAGACGCCGCGCTCGGTAGTGACAACGACTTGAACGGGGCAGCCGGCCATAAGAGCGATGTCATCGAGGGCGACCACATTGAGCGGGTCGGCCATGGCCACGACCAGCGTGTCACCGCGTTTCTCGACGGGGATCGCCCGGTAACGCCTGGCCGCCTGTTCCGAGATGAGCCGGGCGGCAGGCGGGTGAATCTTGAGGTCGGCAGGATTGGCAAAAGGCATATCGAGCTGGCGGGCAAGAGTTCGAGCCATATCCGTCTCGGACACCACGCCCATCCGCAAGAGGACATCGCCGAGGCGCGCCCCGGAGGTTGCCTGAAGCTCGGTTGCCGCCTGCAACTGCTCTGTCGTGATCAGGTTCGCTTCCAGCAGGACATCGCCGATTCGTTGCCGCAACATGCGCAAAAGTGCCGCGCCTCCTTGCCCGGACGAAATGATATGCGGGTTATTCTCGACGGCATGGTCGAATCCTGTCTTGCCGGGCGCGCTACCGTCAACTTTCCGGCAAGGGTTTCCCCAGGAAGGCGAGGAGCAGGGCCACCGCTCCCTCGATATCCCGCAGGTCGGCCATCTCCGACGGGCCATGCAGGTAGCGGGTGGGCAAGGAAACGACGCCCGCCGGCACCCCTTCCCGGGTGACGGCGATGGCGCCCGCGTCCGTACCTCCTTCGCAGATCTCCCGCTGGAAGGGCACTTCCGCCGCTACCGCCGCCTCTTCGAGTGCCCGGCGCACGCGGGGATGGCATATCAAGCTCTGGTCCATTACCTTCACCGCCGGCCCCTTGCCCAGCGCCACCTCCATCGGTGGTCGGGCCTTGGGCGTATCGCCCGTATCCGTCACGTCCACCGCCACCCCCCACGCCGGCTGCAGCCCGTAGGTGGCGGTGAGGGCGCCGGTGGCGGTAAGGCCCACTTCTTCCTGTACGGTGAACACGAAGAAAACCCGGTTGGGGGTGGAGGCCAGGCGCCGGGCGACTTCCACCAGCACGGCGCAACCCAGCCGGTCGTCCAAGGCCTTGCCGATCAGCCGGTGGCCCGCCTGTTCCAGGGGACGATGGAACACGGCCACGTCGCCTACGGCGATGCCGGCGTCGGTGCCCGGGTCGATGAACAGCTTCTCGTGCTTGAGATCCTTGGGCTCGTCCACCGGTTCAGCGCCGATGACGCCGACCCTGCCCTCGGGGAAGGCCACGCGCTGACCCGGCAACCCGACGTGATCCATGCCCCCCACCACCGCGTACCGCAGGAAGCCCTTGTCGTCAACGTGGGTGACCATGAAGCCGATCTCGTCCATGTGGGCGGCCAGCATCACCCGGGGGCCGTCCCCGCCTTTCCAGGCGATGAGATTGCCCAGGGCGTCCGTCCGCGTGCCCTCCACATGCGACCCCAGTTCGGCGGCGATGAGCCGGCGAACGTCATCCTCGCGGCCGGAAGGTCCGTGCGCGCGGGTCAACCGATCGATCAGGTCCAACATGACGCGTATACCTCCTCAGGGGCGCGGGGGGAGACCGGTGCGGCCAAGCTCCCGCAAGAAACCGGCCACCAGGCGTATGCTGGCGGCAATGTCGGCGAGGGACGCGACCGAAGCCGGTCCGTGCAGGTAACGGCAGGGGACGGAGACGGAAGCGGTGGCGGCGCCCTCCAGCGCCCGGCTCATCGCGCCGGCGTCGTTGCCCCCCATGGCCGACCGGCGAAGCTGCAAGGGGATGCCGCCCGCCCGGCCTACCTCCTGCAGCATGGTGAGCAGCGCGCCGTTGGCTATAGAGGTGCGATCCATCAGGCTGAGGGCAGGTCCAGCCCCCAGGCGCGTGACCCACTCCTGTTCCTCGCGCGTCGGTCCATCGGCGCAGATCGTGCCTTCCAGGGCCAACCCCACCTGCGGAGCGATGGCGTGGGCCGCCACCCGGGCGCCTCGCAATCCCAGTTCCTCCTGGACGGTGAAGGCGCCGTGCAGTTCCACGCCGGGATACTCCCCCCGCAGCACTTCCAGCAGCACCGCGCAGCCCGCCCGATCATCAAGGGCCTTGGCCATGATCACCCCCGAACCCAGCTCCCGGGCCCTGGTGGCAAACGTGGCATAATCGCCGACCTTGAACCATCGCTCGGCTTCCTCGCAGCCGGAGCAGCCAACATCGATCAGCAGGTCGTCCGCACGGGGCAGGGAAGGGGTTGCCCCCGGCTCCAGGAGATGGGGAGGGCCCACGCCGATGACCCCGGGAATCCCCTCGCCCCCCACCAGCACGGCCAGGCCGGGCAATACGCGGGGGTCGATCCCGCCTACGACGGCAAACCGCAGGCGGCCGTCCTTTTCGATGCGGGTGACCATGAAGCCTACCTCATCCTGGTGGGCGGCCAACATCACCCGCACCGGCTCACGGCCCCCGGCCGGGTCGGCACGCCGGACGAGCAAGTTCCCCAGGGTATCGGTCCGGGCATCGCCCTTCAATTCCTGCCGCAAGATGCTCCGGACCTCGGCCTCGTCTCCCGACACACCCCGGGCATCGCACAGCCGGAACGTGAGCGCGCGCAGCCGCTCCTCGCCGTTCACTTCCATGCCAGCTCCTCCAGGTACGGAAGGTCCCGATCGCAGGCAAACCGGGCCAACAACCTTCCCGCCCGGGTCACGTCGGCCAGAGCGATTGTCTCCACCACCGAGTGCATGTACCGGCAAGGGATGGACAGGAGGGCGGTGGGTACTCCCGTCCGGGCTACCTGCATGGCCCAGGCATCGGTACCGGTGGGACCGGGGGCCGCTTCCACCTGGTAGGGGATATCGAGTTCCCGGGCAAGGGCCGTCAAGTCCCGGTACAGGATGGGATGCACGTTGGCGCCCACGGCGATCACCGGCCCCTTGCCGAGCGGCCAGGTCAGGTGCTCGGGGACGCCGGGAGTATCGCCGAAGCCCACATCCACCGCGATAGCGAGGTCGGGTTCGACGCCGTAAGCCCCGACCACCGCGCCGCGCAGTCCCACCTCTTCCTGCACGGTGGCCACCGCGTACACGTCGGCCGCGGGGCGCGACCGGCCCAGCTCGCGCAGGCATTCGTATAGTACGGCCACGCCGCACCGGTCATCCAGCGCCTTGCCCGCCAGGAGGCCGCCTTTCAACTCCCACAGCCCTGAACGGAAGGTCACGGGGTCGCCCACCGCCGCCAGTTCGGCGGCCTCGGCGGCAGTCAAGCCCACGTCGATGAACAGGTCTTCTGGCTTGGGCAGCTTGCGCAAATCCTCGGGCGATAGCAGGTGGGGAGGAGGGTGGCCGATCACCCCCGGCAGATCGCGGCGGCCGTGGACCGTCACTTCTTTGCCCAGAAGCTGCCGGAAATCGGGACGCTGCACCCCGGCAAAGCGCAGGAACCCGTCGCGGTCAATGCGGGTCACGATCAGGCCCACCTCGTCCAGGTGGGCGGCCAGCATCACCTTCAGCGGCCGTCCCCCCGTGCCACCCGATCCCCGGCGTAAGGCGATGACGTTGCCCAGGCTGTCCCGGCGTACCTCGCAAGCGAGGCCGGCCCAGGCGGCCTCCACGATGGCCGCCACCCCGTCCTCGAAGCCGGACACGCCCGGCGCCAGGCTTAGAGTGGTGAGGAACTCCTTTACCGTCACGAGCGTTGCCCCCCGCCATGGTGCACGCTACCCTTCATTCCTGCCGGACCGGGCCGATTCCTGCCGGACGAGGGGGACAGCGGGCAAGTCACCGCGATAGCAGGCCCTCGACCCGCCCCGCAAGCTCCCACACATCGAATGGCTTGGCGAGGAAGTCGCTGATCCGGGGGTGCGCGGACCTGTCCGGGCCCTCGGCGCTGCCGGTGATGAGCATGACGGGGACGTGCGGGTCGACTTCGTCGAGGCACATGAGGAACTCCTCGCCCCCCATGCCCAGCATGATCCAGTCCAGCAGCACCAGGTCGGGCTGAACGCTCTTCACCAGCTCGAGGGCGTGCCGCCCATCGCCGGCGCCGATGACCTGAAAACCTCGCATCTCCAGTACGGCGGTCATGAGCAGGCGGATATGGGGCTGATCGTCAACGACCAACACGGTCTGCCGTCTTTCCATCAAAACCCGGCCCCGCGGGAACCGAGGTATCCGGCGAGTCGGGTGACGTCCACATTGCCCCCGCTGATCACGATCCCGACCCTCCGGCCGGCGGTCGGCACCCGGCCGGCCACCACCGCTGCCAGCGCGGCCGCGCCCGAGGGTTCGGCCACCTGGTGATGGCTTTGTATCAGCCAGGCGATGGCGCCCACGATCTCTTCCTCCTCGACCAGCACGAAATCATCGACGATCCGCGACACGAAGGTGAAAGGAGGATCGCTTATCCCCCCGTGCAGACCTTCGGCGATCGACTCCCGGATGGGCACGTCCACCAGCTTGCCGGCACGAAAGCAATGGTACCACACGGGAGAAGCGAAAGACTGCACGCCGATCACTTTTGCCCGAGGGTTCACGGCTTTGATGGCGACGGCCATGCCCCCGATCAGGCCGCCACCTCCCGCCGGCACCAGGAACAGGTCGAGATCGGGCTCGCAGGCCAGCATCTCGAGGGCGACCGTCCCCTGCCCGGCGATCACCCGGGGGTCGGCGAAAGCGTGTACCAGGGTGGCGCCCCGCTGCGCGGCCAGTTCCCCGGCCGCGACCTCCGCTTCGTCATAGTCGCGGCCCTCCTCGATCACTTCCGCGCCCAGCCGCATACAGCTCTCCAGCTTGTTCCGGGCCGTACCCCGCGGGACCACCACCGTCGCCCGGCACTCGAAGTGGCGGGCGGCCATGGCCACCCCCTGGGCGTGGTTGCCCGAGGAGGCAGCCAGCAGGCCCCGGGCGCGTTCGGCTGGACTCAAGGAGGCCACGCAGCTCAGCGCCCCTCGAAGTTTGAAAGACCCGGTGAACTGCAAGTTCTCCAGTTTCAGGAAGGAGTCGCCCCCGGCGAGGGCGTCGAGCGCGGGCGAGGCTTCCAGGGGGGTCTCCCGGACCCGTCCCCGGAGAACATGGGCCGCCCGGAACACGTCATGCGGGGTCGGGTCCAACGTCGGGTAAGACAGGGCGCACCACCTCCGCGACGACCATTGCCGATTGGAGAATTGGCGGCGACTGCCCGCGTCACCTGCAGCGAAACTCCCGCATCGCCGGTGGTCTACGGGGGACGGCCTGCGCGCGGCGGGCGGAACAGCGCGGCCGGGTGGCCGGCAAGCGGCGGCCGGCAGCGCGATCGCCAGGCCGACCGGGACCAGGTGGGGGCGCTGGACGCGCATGTGACCCCTCCGGGGAAGCGGGTTACACCCGAGCCTATGCCGGCAGGCGCCGCGCCTGAACGACAAGGTGGCAGGTGAAGTCCCGAGCTTTGCCGAAACAATAGAGTATTGAAGGGAAGGGGCGATAGATGCTACGACACATGCCGGCAAGAAGCGCGGGGCCTGCTTTCCGTGCCCTGTTGCTGGCCGCCTTGTTCCTGGTAGCGAGCACCGTCTTGCCTGCGCCGGCGGCAGGCGGTGGCGGCCTGGTTTACCTGGTTCGCGTACAGGGCACCATCGACCGGGGACTATCGCGGACGGTGGCACGGGCGGCCCGGCTAGCCCGGGAAAATGCGGCCGATCTGCTCGTGGTCGAGATCAACTCGCTGGGAGGCCGGGTCGACGCGGCCCTCGAAATCCGGGACGCGATTACCGGCTCACCCGTGCCCACCTTGACGCTGGTGAAGGATCGAGCCTGGTCGGCCGCCGCCCTGGCCGCCCTGGCCGGTGAACGGCTGATCATGCAGCCGGGCAGTAGCATTGGCGCCGCCCAGCCCCACCCCGCCGAAGAGAAAGCCATCGCCGCGGTGCGCGCCGAGTTCGAGGCGACGGCGGAACTCCGGGGCCGAGACCCGCAACTAGCGGCGGCCATGGTGGATGCCGACATCGCGATCCCCGACGTGGTGGAGCGGGGTAAGCTCCTGACGCTGACGGCGGGCCGAGCGCGGGACCTGGGTCTGATAGACGGCACGGCTGCCGACCTCAAGCAAGCCCTGGCGGACGCTGGCTACGAAGACGCCCGGGTGGTGACCATTGGCGCCACTCCCGGCGAGCAGTTGGCCCGGCTGATAACCGAGCCGACCATTGCCGGCCTGCTCCTGTCCTTCGGCGTGCTGGGAATCACCGTTGAGTTCTGGACTCCCGGCTTCGGCTTGCCGGGGATTGCCGGCCTTGCCTGCCTGGGTCTGTTCTTCGGCGGTCACCTCCTGGCGGGGGTGGGAGGCTGGGAGGCGGCAGCCTTGTTCCTGCTGGGCCTGGGTCTCCTGGGGACGGAAGTCTTTTTGCCCGGGTTCGGGATATTCGGACTGGCCGGCCTGGTCTCGCTGCTGGGGGGCGTTTATCTGTTCACGGGGGGCGGTCCCGAAGCCATCACCGCCATAGCCACGGCGGTAGTGATAACCCTGGCAGGGACGATCCTCGTGTTGCGTTTCGCCGCCCGACGGGGATTGCTGCTCCGGCTCACCTTGCCGGCGCGGCTGGGAAAGGCGGAAGGCTTCTCGTCCCACGACGAAGCTTCCGACCTGGCAGGACAGATGGGGGTTGCCGCTACCCCTTTCCGCCCGGCGGGTATCATCGAGGTGGCCGGACGCCGGGTGGATGCGGTGTCCGAGGGAGGGTTCGTGAGCGCCGGGACGCCCTTGCAGGTGTTGCGAGTGGAGGGCGGCCGGATAATCGTCCGCGAAGTCCATCAGAGGAGGTAGGAGAGCGTGCCTGAGGTCATGACTATCCTGGTCGTCGGTGTCCTGTTGTTCCTGGGACTGGTGATCATCCTGCACTTCATCCCCGTGGGTCTGTGGATTTCCGCCCTGGCAGCCGGGGTCAAGGTCGGCATCATCACCCTGGTAGGTATGCGGCTCCGCCGGGTGCCGCCCCATCGCATCATCGACCCCCTGATCAAGGCGACCAAGGCGGGCATTGACGTGAACATCAACCCGCTTGAGGCCCACTTCCTGGCAGGGGGCAACGTCGACCGGGTGGTCAACTCGCTGATTGCCGCCCAGCGGGCCAACATCCCCCTCACCTTTGAGCGGTCGGCGGCCATCGACCTGGCCGGCCGGGACGTGCTCGAGGCAGTGCAGATGAGCGTGAACCCCAAGGTCATCGAAACCCCGGTGATTGCGGCCGTCGCCAAGGACGGCATTGAACTGAAGGCACGGGCACGGGTCACCGTCCGCGCCAATATCGACCGGCTGGTCGGCGGCGCCGGGGAGGAGACGATCATCGCCCGCGTCGGCGAGGGCATCGTCACCACCATCGGTTCGGCCGAGAGCCACAAGCTGGTCCTCGAGAACCCCGACTCCATCTCCCGCACGGTACTGGGGCGCGGACTGGATGCGGGCACGGCCTTCGAGATCTTGTCCATCGACATCGCGGACGTGGACGTGGGCCGGAACATCGGGGCGATGCTGGAGACGGACCGGGCCGAAGCCGACAAGCGCATCGCCCAGGCCAAGGCGGAAGAGCGCAGGGCGATGGCCTTTGCCAGGGAGCAGGAAATGAAGGCCGACACCCAGAAAGCGCAGGCCCAGGTGGTGGAGGCCGAGGCCGAGGTGCCCAAGGCCATCGCCCATGCCTTCCGGGAGGGCCGGCTAGGTGTAATCGATTACTACAACCTGCGCAATCTGCAAGCGGATACCCAGATGCGCGACTCCATCTCCCGGGGAGGCGAACGGCCCAAGAGCGAGGGTTGACAACGCCCGCCGACGGTCAGCCGGCATCACGCCAGGGGGGATCTAGATGGAGGAACTGATAGGGCTCATCATCTTCATGATGATCATGCGGCTGCTCGCCGCAGGACGCCAGCCTGCGGCGCCTCCTGCCCGGAGGCCGGCACCCGCCGGGGGCGGCCCCGCGCCGGCGAAGCCGGCCTCCGGGGAAACGGCGGCTGAGTTCCGCGATCTCGTGCACGAGACTCTCCGCGAAGCCTTCCCCGCAGCCTTCCCGCCCGTCCGTCCGGGAAAGGTGGTCCGGCCGCGACGGCGCGCCGAACCGCCGTCCGAGGCACAACCTGCGCCCGTCTCTCTCCAGGCAGCGCCCGAGTCTCCTCCGACCGAGATGCCGCCTCGCGTCGACCTCGCTTCGGCTCTTCCCGGGGTCCACGAACTGGGAGACCCCCGGGTAGCCGCCCGGGCCGTGGTGCTGGCCGAGATCTTCAGCGCCCCGCGGTGTCGCCGTCCCCACCTGCCGTCTGCCGGGCGCTGATCGCCCGGCAGGGCAGGCTCATGCCTGCCGGACCAGAAAACGGTGCAGCACGGGACGCGCATCGGTGGTGACATTGATCCCTAGCTTGCGAAGGGCGTCTTCGTCGCCGTGGCTCGGGGCGTGGGTCGTGTGCATCTCGCAGTCCTTCAGTTGCGGCAACTGCCCGAGACCGATCTCGGCCGCCGGGTTGGTGGCGGCGCTTATGGCCAGCGCGATCAGGGTCTCCGACAGGTCGAGGCTCTCGGAACGACCTTGAAGGACATCGCTCTTCAGGTGGTTGATGTTGCCGATGATGGGGGGCGAAAGGAGGTGGATGGCATCGGGCAGTCGCGCCAGTGCCTTGATGGCGTTCAGGGCCATGGCGGCTTCGGCGTGCAGGAGCGGCGAGTTCTTGCCGGTGACGATCGTCCCATCGCGCAGTTCGATGGCCGCCCCGCAACACACGCCCTTGTGGCCCTTGCCGGTGCGGGAGGCCTCGTCGGCCGCCTGGCGGGCAGGTTCGACTACCTTTCGCTCGCCGACGGAAGTCCCCGTCTCCTCCAGTAGTTCCTGGACCCGTTCGACGGTGGAAGGCCGCTCCAGGCGCCGCAGGACCTCCCAGCGGTATCGAAAGTACCGGCGGATGAGTTCCTGGCGGCCCGCTTCCCTGGCCGCTTCGTCGTGGATGATGCCCCGCTCGACCTCGTTGACCCCCATGTCGGTTGGAGAGCGATAGGGGTCTGCCTGCCACAGGCGTCCCATGATCCGCTGCATGATGCGGAAGTTTTCCACATCGCGGTTGTAGGTCGCGGCACTGATGCCGTAGGCTTGCAGGTGAAAGGGGTCTATCATCACCCGATCCCCGAGGTCGGCGGTGGCTGCCTCGTACGCCTGGTTCACCGGGTGGTCAACCGCCAGGCCCCATATCGGGAAGGTCTCGAACTTGGCGAAGCCCGCCTCGACTTGGCGGCGGCGATGATGGTATACCTGGGCCAGGCAGGTGGCCATCTTGCCGCTGCCAGGGCCGGCGCCGGTGACGATCACCAGGGGAGCGGTGGTGGGTATGGGCTGGTGCCGACCATATCCGGCGTCGCTGACGATCCGGTCAACGTCTTCGGGGTAGCCTTCAAGTTCTGGTTGCAGGTATACGCGGATGCCCCTGCCCTCCAGATAGGCGGCCAGCCGGGAGGCCCTTTCCTCTCCTTGATAGCGGGTGATGACCACGGCGAACACCTCGAGCTGATGGGCGAGGAGGTCTTCCAGCGACTTCAAGGTGGCGTTATCGTAGGTCAGCCCGAAGTCCCCTCGCACTCGCCCGCGCTGGATGTCCGGGGCGGCCACGCAGAACAAGATCTGAAGCTGTCGCTTCAGTGAACGCAGGATGCGTAACTTGGCATCGGGATGATACCCGGGCAGCACCCGGGCGGCGTGATAGTCCAGCAGCAGTTTCCCTCCGAACTCGAGGTAGAGCTTACCGGAGAAGGCTTCGAGTCGCTTGACGATGGCCTGGCTTTGCGCGTCGAGATAGCGGTCGGTATCAAACGCGAGTCGGTGCATGATCGGCCTCCTTGGTTCCGGTACTTCTGCCGGGCATACTCCCGACTCCTGCCGGGCATCCCTCCGGACCCGCCGGCCGGCGAACCCGCCCGGGACCACCACCGTCCCAGATTAAGTCCGGCTCATACCAGGAAGGACTGGTGCTAAGGGATGGGGAATAATGCACGCCGCCGGTGTTGACGGGGAAGCGATGGGCCAATGAGAGAAGAGGTGAGGCGGTGAAGCTCGGAGAGAAATTACGCAAAGCCCGCCTGGAGCGACAACTCACGCAACGCGAGTTGGCGGGGAAAGACTTCACCGCGCCTTTCATCAGCCAGGTCGAGAAAGGGTTGACCACGCCGTCGTTGAAAGCGCTGATAACTCTGGCTAATCGCCTGGGCTATCCCCCCGGCCACTTCCTCGAGACGCGGGCGGAGACGGAGCGCGACCGGTGCGACATGCTGATCGATTTCGGAAAGTGTGCGCTTATCCTCGATGACCCGGCCACCGCGGAGAAACGGCTGGGTGAGGCGCTGCACGTTGCCGCAGAACTCGGCGACGGCATGCGCCGAGCCCAGATCAGGTACCACCTGGCGGCCGCCCTCCGGGCAAGGGGGGAGAAAGAGAGCGCCGGGCACGAACTTGAGGCCGCGCTAAGCGAGTTCGAACGCCGGGGCAATGCCCGGGGTGCGGCGAGTGTCCACTTCGAACTGGGCGTCCTCAAACAACAGTCACGCGACTACCGGGGGGCGATACATGCCTACCAGCAAGCACTCCAGGCGCTGGATGATGGGGATGACCCGGTGATGAAGGCCAAAGTCGGGGCCAACCTGGGAGCGGCGCACCTTAGCCTTGGGGAAACGGCGGCAGGAACGGAACTCATCCGGGAAGCAGCCCGGCGATCGCGCAGTCTGGTCAATCTCAAAGAAATGGGTGTGGCAGGATTGGAGCGAGCCGTGGCCGCCTGGGAGTGTGGCGACCGGGACAGGGCCCGGGCGGAGACAGAACGGGCGCGGTTGCTCCTAGAGTCCATGGAGCAGGTGGGCCTGGCGGCCCGCCTGCAAGGATACCTGGGTGTGTTAGCAGCCCGTCTGGGCCAGTGGGAGGAGGCGGAGCACCGCTTCAACCACAGCCTGTCGCTGCATCGCTGCATCGGCGATCGCCGGGGAGAAGCCAATAGTCTGCTCGAACTGGCCCGCCATCATCAAGCCCGGGATGATGCGGAGCAGGCGCTCGAGCGGGCACGGGAGGCATTGGGCATTGCGGCCCAACTGGACTCCCCGGCCGAACTCGCCCGGGCGCACTTTGTGCTGGGCAGTATCTGTCGGCGCAACGGCCTGGAGGATGAAGCCATCCCCTACCTGACGGCAAGCATGAAAGCTTTTGAGCAGCTTTCCCTGTTCGCGGAACTCGCGGACAGCTACTACGAGCTGGGCGAGTTGCTGCTGGTCCAGGGACGGAAGGACGAGGCTCTTGACTACTTTCACAAGGCCGCCGCGCTCCTGCAAGATTCCGCCAGGAGACACCCGGCCGCCGGCAACGGGAGAAGCGGTACATGGGGCCTGTCCGGCCAACTTGAGCCGGTCTTCTAGAAACGCGCCGGCAGTCGCCCAGGGGATGGACGGCCGCCGGTATTGGAAGCTGCGGTGGTCAATGCAAAAGTCGTCGCGATGCGCCGGTTACGAGATGGGCGCCAGGCGATAGCCGCGGGCTCGAAGCCCCTCGATGATCGGGAAAGTGCTGCCGGGGTGTGCTCGCCATCGTCATGAAAGGGCACGGTCGCCCCGGGGTGGGCCTGACCCGGCACCCTCGCCGCGATGGGCTGCCCTGGCTGCCTTCTCAGCATGCAGGCGCTCGACCGCGTCCTTGACCGCTTCCAGGCGCGCGCCGTGCAAGGGGTACGCCCGCAGGCATAACCAGGTAACGGCCAGGGCGGCGATGGGCACGGCCGTCATCAACGACCGGAGCGCCAGTATGGCGCTGTCCGGCTGCACCTCGAGGTAGGCGTCATAACCGCCGAAGTGCAACATCCCGCTGACCACCAGGGCCTGCAAGGATATGGCCAGCCGGATGAACAGCCCGTTGATGCCGAAGTACATGCCCTCGCGTCGGGTGCCGGTGCGCAGTTCATCCTCATCGCACACGTCGGCAAGCAGGATATTGACGAGGACTATGAGCCCGGCCAGGCCGGTCCCCATCAGCATGGTGGTGACGACCCCGCCCGCGAAAGTACGGACGAAGGCGAAGGGGATGAGGGCAGCGGCGAACATCAGGGTCGACGCCATCAAGGCCCAGCGCGCTCCCCGCCGCATGGCGACCCCGGCCCAACCGTACACCATGGGCAGCGCCATGACGAAGGTCGCGCCCAGTATGATCGAGGTCTCGGTTTCCCCGCCGCCCAGCACGTACTTGACGTAGAAGGGCACGGTGGCCGTGAGGACGATGAAGGCGAACTGGATGAAGGTGTTGGCGAAGACAATGGTCACGAATGAGCGATTGCGGAAGGTGTGACCGAGGGCCTCGCGCAGCCCCAGGGGCCGGTCACGGGAGAACTCCGGTCGCTCGCGTCCCCCCCACACCGCCACCGCCAGCGACAGCAAGGTTATCAGCCCGAACAGCATGCCCAGCATACGCCAACCCCAGGTTCCGTAGATGACCGGCGGCAGGGCAATCCCCAGGATGAGACCGATGATCGAGAAGGCTTCGCGCCAGGCGGCCACTTCGGCGCGTTCACGGAGGGTTCGGGCTATCTCGGGGAAGAGGGCAGTCCAGTTGAGGATGACGAGCGAGAATAAAGTGTCGAACACGAAGATGCTGGCGAGAAAGTACGCAAAGAGGGCGATCATCCGGTCGGGTCCGAAAGGCGGCGTCCACACAAGGTAGAAGGCGACCGCCAGGGGCAAGGCGCCCATGGCGATGTATGGCGTCCGCCGGCCCCAGCGGGTGCGAGTCCTGTCGGAGAGTTGGCCAAACAACGGGTCGTTGACGGCATTCCAGAGCCCGTACAGGAAGAAACCGAGGGCGTATAGCGTCGTGCTTAACTTGGCCACATCCAGATAGAAGAACATCACGTAAGTGCCAAATGCCTGGTATGCCAGGGCGGCCGCCAGGGAACCGCTGCTATAGGCCACCATGTGCGTTCGCTTCACGCTTCTCTCCTCCTCTCACCGCCCGCCCTTTCCACCCGGCGGCCGCCGGTTCCTGCCGCCGGTCCGGCGCTCCCGGGAAGGGTTTGCAGGGCTAGCCGGGGAATGATGGTCATGGGTTTACCCGAGAGGAGGCATGCGCCGTTGATGACGACTCGCGATAGCTTCCCGCTGATCCGCGCCATTGCCGATCGCGTGAGCGTACGGCAGTTCAAGCCGACGCCCATCCCCGAGGAACACCTGCGCGCGATGCTGTCCGCCGCCATACAGGCCCCCAGTGCGGGCAACCGCCAACCCTGGCGCTTTCTGGTCGTGCGCAACCCCGGTCTCCGCCAGCGCCTCGCTCAAGCGGCGCACGGGCAGAGCTTCGTGGCCGCTGCGCCCGTCGCCGTCGTCATCCTGGCAGATCTGCCCCGCACGGAAAGCCGGTACGGGTCCCGGGGCACTTCCCTGTATGCCCTGCAAGACACGGCGGCCGCCATCCAAAACCTACTGCTTACGGCGGTGTCCCTGGGTTATGGCACCTGTTGGGTGGGGGCGTTCGCCGAGGACCAGGCCGCCGCAGCGCTTGACCTGCCGTCTGCCCTGCGCCCGGTGGCCATCATCGCCGTCGGTGTTCCCGCCGGCGTGACCCGAGCCCGCGAGCGCCGTCCCCTGGAGGAGGTCGTCGAGTTCCGCGACTGACGACCGGGCAATCACAACGACAGTCCCCTTGCCGCCTTCCCGCCGGGCGCTGCCGCGTCAGGCAGGCAAACGAGGGCGCTCAGTATGGCGCAGACCAGGGTGAGGGGGGATTGGCAACCCGGTTCCCGGTCATCACGTTCCCCTTTGCCGCAGGTCGTCGACGCTGATGATGTTGCTATTCTGCCTTTTTAGCCGCCAATCTTTTCCTTGAGGGAGGTCGGACGCCGATGAGCGAACGGGGAGCAACTCGAATCCGACTGGAAGAGACGACACGCGAGTTGTTCCGGGCAGGACTGGTGACGCCCACCGGCGGCAACGTGAGTGCCCGTGCTGGGCCGGAGGAGTTCTGGGTCACGCCGGCTGCGCGTTTCAAGGGCGACCTGGCCGCCTCGGACATGGTGCGGGTCGATCTGGCAGGCCAGGTCCTCGAGGGGGAAGGGCCTCCCTCCAAGGAGACGCTCCTGCACAGCGCCATCTACCGCGCAAGACAAGATGTGGGCGCCATCGTCCATGCCCATCCCCTCTTTGCCACCCTGTTCGGGCTCTACTCTTTCCCCGTGCTGCCGGTGACGGCCGACGCCGTGTCCTTGTACGACCTGCCCGCGGTCGAGTTCTTGCTGCCGGGTACTCGGGAGCTGGGCCGCCGGGTGGCAGAGGTACTCGGTGAAGGTTCGACCGTCCTACTCCGCAACCACGGGGTGGTGACGGTAGGCGGTGACCTGCGGCAGGCGGCCGACCGCTGCCATGCCCTGGAAGAGACCTGCCGCCTGTTGCTGCTCGCCAGAGTAATGGGCGAGCAGCCCGCGTCCATCTCCGAACCGCTGGCAGCAGCTTTGTTCGCCATTCACGCTCGTAAAGAGGAGGTCGATCGCAGGATCGGACGCGGCATCGGCGAAGGGTGATTCCGATAGCCCACGAACCTCGGGCGGAGGAGAATCGACTGCATGGTCAATCCCATGGACCGGATCCTGCTATCGGGGAACGAAGCGGTGGCGCTGGGGGCGTTCGAGGCAGGCGTCAAGGTGGGCGCGGGTTACCCCGGCACCCCGAGCACCGAGATCCTGGAATCATTGGCATCCTATCCCGGGGTGTACTGCGAGTGGTCGAGCAATGAGAAAGTGGCCCTGGATGTCGCCATCGGCGCAGCCTACGCCGGGCGCCGGGCCCTGGCAGTCATGAAACATGTCGGCCTCAACGTGGCCGCCGATTCCCTGTTTTATGCCGCCTATACCGGGCTGGGCGGTGGGGGTCTGACCATCATCGTCGCCGATGACCCGGGAATGCACAGCTCCCAGAACGAACAGGATACCCGGCACTATGCCCGGTTCGCCCAGGTACCCATGGTCGAGCCGTCGGATAGCGCCGAGGCACGCGACCTCGTCGCCCAGGCTTTCGCCATCAGCGAGCAGTTTGATGTGCCGGTGCTGGTCAGGATGTCCACGCGGGTGTCGCACTCCCGGGCGGTTGTCAAGGTAAGGGGGCCAGCCGTTGCCCCGGGCAAGCGGCGCCCGGCGCTGGCCGACCCGTTACCGGTATCCGACCCGCACTCCCGGTCGGCCGGGGATGCCCTGACCGCCCTGACGGCGAACCCGGGCAAGTACGTGATGGTGCCGGGCAACGCACGCGGTCGCCATCCCGTCGTCCGAGAACGCCTCGCCGACCTCGGGCGATGGGCGGAAAGCTGCGGGCTCAACCGGGTAGAGCCGGGAGGCCGGGCGCTGGGAGTGGTCACCTCGGGCATCGCCTACCAGTATGCGCGGCAGGTTCTGCCCGAAGCGTCCTTCCTCAAGCTGGGGATGGTCTGGCCCCTCCCCGCCGGACTATTACGAAGGTTCGCCGCCCAGGTTGACCGGCTGCTGGTGGTGGAAGAGTTGGATCCGTTCCTGGAGGAGAACTTGCGCTTGCTCGGGCTGACCACGGAAGGCAAGCGGTGGTTCCCGGCCATCGGCGAGTTGAGCCCGGCGGCGGTACGCAGAGGCGCCGTCCAGGCCGGGGTACTCGGAGAGGAGCCGCCAGAACCTGTGCCCCTACCCTCGCTGCCCGCGCGCCCGCCGGTGCTGTGCCCTGGTTGTGGGCACCGACCCATCTTCTACGCGCTGCGGCGCCTGGGCGCCGTCGTGTTCGGCGACATCGGCTGCTACACCCTGGGGGCGATGCCCCCCCTCTCGGCCCTGCACACCTGCGGGTGCATGGGTTCGGGGCTGGGCAATCTCCACGGCGTGGCAAAGGCCATGGAAGGGAGCGATGGGAACGGCAAGGCAGCGGCGGTAACCCGGGGCCGCCCGGCGGCGGTGATCGGCGACTCGACCTTCTATCACGCCGGACTGCCCGCGCTGGCCAATCTCGTGTACAACGGGGGAGGGGGGCTGGTGATCGTCGCCGACAACTCCACGACGGCCATGACCGGCCACCAGGATCACCCGGGTACGGGCCGAACACTGGCAGGCGAGGCCGCGCCTCGCCTCGACCCGGCCGAGGCTGCTCGCGGCCTTGGGGTGAAGCGCGTGGCAACGGTGGACCCTTTCGCGGTGGACGAGTTCCTCGCGGTAGCCCGCGCCTTCCTGACAGCCGGGGAACCGGCGGTGATCGTCGCCCGCCACCCCTGCGTCCTGCAATCCCGAAGCCGTCGTCCGCCCGTCAGGGTGCTGGCGGAGAGGTGCAATGGCTGCGGCCTATGCCTGCGCCTGGGCTGTCCTCCCCTGTCTCCGGACGGGGACGGGGTGCTGCTCGACTCGGACCTGTGCACCGGGTGCGGCCTGTGCGTCGCGATATGCCCCCGGCAAGCGCTGATAGCCGTAACGGACGGGGAAGGAGACTCTCTCCATGCGTGACCTGAACTTCATGCTGGCAGGGGTAGGCGGACAGGGGATCATCCTGGCCGGCGATATCCTCGCCGAGGTCGGCCTTCGGGCAGGGGCAGACGTGAAGAAGTCCGAAGTCCACGGCATGGCGCAACGGGGCGGGGGCGTGACCAGCCAGGTTCGCTGGGGGCAGCGCGTGTACTCCCCGCTGGCCGAACCGGGCCGCATTGACATCCTCATCGGCTTCGAGGTACTTGAGGCGGTCCGTAATGCTCACTACCTGCGCCAGGGGGGCCTGGCGGTGGTAAACCGCTATCGCCTCGCCCCTCCCGCCGTCACCGCGGGGGAGGCCGCCTACCCGGACGAAGGGGATGTTGAACGGGAGTTCGCCGCACGCGGGGCAGACCTGCGATGGATGTGCCCGCCGTCGGGACGGGAGCGCCTGGCGGTGGGGGTGCAACTCCTCGGGCTGGTGTCGGCCCTCGACCCCTTACGAGAGGCATTCCCTCCTGAAGCATGGCTGGATGCCCTCGACCGCCTGATACCCCCGGCGCACCGGGAACTCAATCGCCAGGCTTTTCAGCGCGGGCGAGCGGCAGGGGCGGACGTGGTTCCCGCACGAGAGGAGGGCTGAGGACCTTCCCCGCCGGGGTGGTCCGGGCCACCAGGGCCAGTAAGCTGAGCCAGCCCTGCACGCATGGGCCGATGAGCATCGCACTGACCATCGTCCCCAGACCCACCGGCCCGCCCATGACATAGCCGGTGGTCAGGGCGCCCAGGTCGAGGCCTATCCTCACCTCGCCCACCTGCCTGCCGGTGAGCCGGGTCAGGCCCAGCATCAGCGAGTCCCGGGGGCCGACGCCGAGGTCGGCCGAGAGGCATCCCGCCATCCCCAGGGCGGCGATCGCGCTGCCGGCGACCAGATATCCCCAGCGCGCGGCGGGTGCGGCAGCGGCGGGGATGAAGCCGGAAGCCAAGATCAAATCCAGGAACAACCCCACTGCCGCCATGTTCAGCCAGGTGCCCAACCGCGGTCGCACCCCGACAGCGAGGGCAAGCAGCAATACCAGGAGGCCGACAAGCTGGGTGGTCTGGCCTACGGTCAGGGGCAAGTGGTTGGTCAGCCCCAGGTGCAGGGTGGTCCATGGCGCCACCCCCAGGCCCGCCTGGATCACGAGCGAGAAACCGAAGGCAAGGAACCAGAAACCGGCGGTCATGACCAGGAACCGCCCGGCCTTGACGACCGGACCGCCCGGGCAGGCACTCACCTGCCTATTCCTCCTCACACCGTGGTGCGGGCAGGTTCTGAACCCGCCCCTGAATCCACTGTCACTTTCGACCCGTTACCGGTGCACTGCATCATTTTCGACCTGTTACCGGCGCCGTCCTGCCAGGAGAGGTCGCTTCTGCTATAATGGGAGTGTCTCAACCCGCAACGACCGGAGGTGGGGGCGATTTCCCTCGAGTTCCTGCAGGAGGAGTTGCAGCGCTTGCGCGATCAGGGACTGCTCACGACGATCCGTACCGTGTCCAGCGCGCAAGGAGCCCATTTCGTCGCGGATGGCCGGCGCGTGCTCAACCTCGGTTCCAACAACTACCTGGGGCTGGCCAACCATCCGGCGCTGGTGGAGGCGGCCCGTAAGGCCATCGAACGCCTCGGCATCGGCCCCGGGGCCGTTCGCAGCATCGCGGGTACCATGTCCATCCACCTGGAACTGGAATCCAAGCTTACGGCTTTCAAGGAGACGGAGGCGACGGTCAGTTTGCAGTCGGGTTTCGCGGCCAACCTGGCGGTGATCCCCCTGCTGGTGGGCGAAGGCGACTTCATCTTCAGCGATGAGTTGAACCACGCGAGCATCATCGATGGTTGCCGCCTCAGCCGCGCCAAAGTCGTGCGCTATCGGCACGCAGACCCCGCCGACCTCGAGGCCGCCATGGAACGCGAACTGAGCACCAATCACGAAGCGCGCCGCCTGGTGATCACCGACGGTGTGTTCAGCATGGACGGCGATCTCGCCCCCTTGCCGGCGATAGTGGCCGTCGCCCGCCGCCACGACGCGATGGTCATGGTGGACGACGCCCACGGCGAGGGCGTCCTGGGCGATCACGGTCGGGGCATCGTCCATCACTTCGGGCTCAGCGGCCAGGTGGAGGTCGAGGTGGGTACCCTGTCCAAGGCCTTCGGCGTGATGGGCGGCTTTGTGTCCGGCCCGCGGGTCCTCACCGATTTCCTCCGTCAACGCGGGCGGCCTTTCATCTTTTCGAGCGCCATGACCCCGGCCGACACGGCCGCTGCCTGTGCGGCGGTGGACATACTCACCGGGGATGACAGCCTGGTGAAGCGGCTATGGAGCAACACCGACCGATTCAAGGCGGAACTTGCCCGCATGGGCTTCGACACGGGCAGGAGCCAGACGCCCATCACCCCGGTGATGATCGGAGATGCCCAACAAGCCCAGACTTTCTCGCGCCTGCTGTTTGAACGAGGAGTATTCGCTCAGGCCATCAGCTTCCCAACGGTGGCGCGCGGGCAGGCCAGGATCCGGGCGATGATATCGGCCGTGCACTCGCCCTCCGACCTCGACTTCGCCCTGCAGCAGCTCCACGACGTGGGCATGGAAGTGGGAGTAATCTGAGGTTGAGGCGGTTGAGGCGGGCGATGACTTCAACTGCTTGAGGGCGGGCGGCGCTCAAGCAACGCCCACGTCCCACCCCGGTGGCCCGGGGTGGGACGACGATCATACGAGAGTTGATAGACGGCCGGGCCGCAGCGGACTACAAAGTGCCTGCGTCCGAAACCGAAAGACCAGCGGCGCGGGGCGCGCCGCTGGTAGCCCTCGCCGTAGGCCCGCTGTCGGCGCGAAGGCCGACTGAAGTCCCACCACTCCTCGAGCACCTCGTCGATCTGGCAGGTAACGTCCCGCCAGCAGAAGCCGGCAGGCGCTCCGGGCGAGCGGCCGGGCCGGTCCTCGGGGAGGCCGAACACGGTCACCCGCTCGCCGATGAACTCGCGCTCAGACATGACCCTTACCTGCCCCGCCGCACAAGCCGGCAGGCGGACCGGGCATTCCCGCCCAGATCCGCCCGAAGTCCCGACCGGGTCGATAAGCCGAGTTCTGTCGTGGATGGTCATCTCTCTGGGACCGGGGTCGCCCCGCGGCCTCTTGCGACCAACCCGAGGAGTCGGCGGGCAGCGTCATCCTCCTCCTACATGGTCTTGCTCCGGGTGGGGTTTACCTAGCCGGCCCGTCGCCGGACCGCTGGTGAGCTCTTACCTCACCGTTGCACCCTTGCCCGTCGGTGACGGGCGGTACGTTTTCTGTGGCACTTTCCTTGGGGTCGCCCCCCCTGGGAATTACCCAGCACCCTGCCCTGTGGAGCTCGGACTTTCCTCAGGCGCCGCCTCGCGGCCTGGCGCCCGCGACCACCTGACCCGGTCGATTTCCGCACACTCCTGCGCAATTGATCTTAGCACGCCCGAGGCTGCCGATCAAGAAACGTGCCTCTTTGTCCGTGTCAACCCATTGTAGGTGATCCCACCTGATTTGGTTTGTCAATGGCCTACGCGATACTGATGCCTGCCCGTGTGAGTTCACGGAGCACGTACTTCACCCATGGCCGGCTGGCCGACGGCCCGGACAGCGCCGGCATGTGCGCCTGGAGCCAGGCCGCAGGGTCCTCCCCGGCGGCGGTTGAGGAGACCTTGCGGATCGGTTCCGGCCCGGCAGCCTGCTTGAGCATGTCGGCTTGAACCCGCCAGGTGCTCCAGGCTACCTGGTCAAGTTCGCC
>DBBB01000158.1 GCA_002291985.1 Firmicutes bacterium UBA995 | reverse complement strand
CAGAGTAATAATCCGCTGCTGCACCGCATCGAACTCGCTCCGCCCGTCTTCTCGGAACAGCCGCAGCCACATGTCCAGGACGCCGGCCCAGACGCGAATGCCCCAATTGGTGGACTCGACCGGCAACACCGGGATCCCGGAGTCCAGGAGTTGGCGGCGGAACTCTCCACCCCGACCTCCTAGCGTGCCCAGGCAGCCCAGCCGCACCAAACTCTGGGCAACCTCGATGGGCAAGCCCTCCTGCGGCAGGACCCGTGCGATCTGGAAAGCCGCGGCCGCCGCAGAGCATAGGTCCTTGGAAGTCCCTCCCTCCAGCAAATCGAACACGCAAAGCTCGAGACCGTTGGCGATGAACCGGAGCTGCTCGTCAGGTACCTCTTTTGGGCCATCGATGGCGAGCGCTCGATGCAGCCAGCGCCGCGCCGCTTCCACCTCCGCGTCGCGAACCTTCTCGACGCCCAGTGCCTGGATAATCCAGGAGTCGGTCCAGGAGTCGGATGTCATAGCGCCTCCTAAGGGCCGTTTGGGGAACAACAGGCAGCCCATCGCCGTTCGCGCTGCTCCGCTTATGACGATGGGTGCCGAGTCCGTGCGATCCCAACCTACAGTGCAGGTCCGGCTCAATCGTTTGCCTCGTGCATTACCCAGCGCCGCCAGCCTGGACCGCCTTCGTAAGCTTCGGCCACCGGCGCGGCACGCACAATCCGCACCTCGAGTACGACCGCAGGAACCCGGAACTCCGGAAAGATCTGCGCGGATGACCGCAGCCGGGCTACCGGCACCACCACCAAGCCCAACACGCCGTCCTCCAGCCAAACGCCCTCCGGCCGGTGCAGCCGGGCCAGCTCCGAAGGAAGAGGCTTACCGAGCCACCGGCCGGAGGGCTCGGGAGTGGGACCACCCCGGGCCATGAGCGACCGCACCCAGGCGTCTAGCCGGGAAAACGCGCCGGACAACCTGTCCGGCAGGCCGGCCGCAGGCAAATCCCGCAGGCTGTCCGCCAAATTACGTTCTACCCGCCGGACGTGATGCCAGACCCGCCAGGCCTCGGGAAGGTTGACCGCCAGCCCGAGAGCCCATAACACCAGCCCAACCAGCAGCAATGCTCCCAGCAAGGCGGCGATACCCCTGAACATCAGCGGACACCTCCGTCGCCGGGAGGCCGGACAAGAAGCCACAACGTGCCCGACCATGGCAACCCGAAAGGCGAACCGGACGCCGCCCATCGCATGGGCAGCGGCACCACGAAATCCACCGCCTTTTCACCGGACGCCCCGGCAGCCGCCCGCAGCGCGGGCAACACCACCCGGTTGGCAAACGCCCGCTCGCCTCCGGACAGCTCGGCGCCGAAAGCCGCCCAGCCCGGACCGCCCGGGTCGAGTTCCCACAACCGGCCGAGCAATGCGAACATAACCTGGTGGTCGTTGAAGGCCACCCTCACCAGCGACGCCTGCTGGGCGTAAAGGCGCTGGGAATCGGCAAGGACGAACGGCGCTTCCATGGGCGGCGGGGCACGGCGCGAGACGGCAGCCAGCGTGCCGAAGGCCGCCAACAGCACACAGGCCACAACAAGTACCATCCGTCGCAAGCGCATACTCTTCACCTCTCGCGTCCTTCCAGAAAAACAAAACGGCGGCCGGAAGCCAGCCCGTGCCGGCCTCCGACCGCCGAGGGTTAGAAAACAGGGTCAGCGCACAAGGCGAACGCGGATGCGCGGGTCCACCCCGCCCGGGACGACAGGACCGGGCCGGCGCTGGACCGGGACCGTCACGCGCAATACGTTGTCATCGTAGGTCCGTTCCTCCACCGTCCGTCTGCCGGCCGGGTTCACTTCCACCTCGATAACCAGCCGGCCTTCGCGGCTGCCGGGATGGAAGTCGAACCGGAGTTCGTTACGGCCCCAGTCCCCTTCATGCACCACAACCTGTATTTCGGAAGCAGAGTCGGGCCGGCTTTCGCCTTCCCGCCAGACCCGGGCGTGAACCCAGGCGGAAACCCTAGACGTTCCCTGCAGCTCTACCCAGGCGGCAAACTCGCTCCATTCGTCCGCCCAGTAAGGGCCCCAGGTCCCGATGCGGCGTACGCGCAGGTTGGGAAGGTCCGCCGGAGCGGCGGAGACGGCGACGGGAAGGGTCCGGATGTTGTTGTCGGTCCGCGATTCTACCACGTAATAGGGAAGAAGGTTCACGGTCTGCAGCGCCGCCATCGGATCCTCGTGGAGTTCCAGCGCGACCGCATGGGGGTTGGCGGCGAAAACGAGGTCCCGGGAGGTTTCCGGGGCGGGCAGCGAAAAGACAACCCCCAGAGGCTCCCCCGACCTGAGCGTGATTTCCTGCCAGCCGCGCCACGTCCCGGAAGAGTCGCCCGCATAGCGCCAGAATACGGCGGTGGTCACCGGCCAACGCGCGTCGCGTAGCACCAACGTGGCCCGGTACTCGACAGCTTGGCCGGGACTCACGTTCCCTGCAGGGACGCGCACAAGACGCGACACTTCGATGTCGGGCGTGCCGGCGCCCGGACCGCCGGGGCGCAAGATGTTCAGAAAGCCTTGCTCGCCGCCGCCGGGGAGCCTTTCCACGTGACCGAACAGCAAAGCGCCCCGGGCAGCCGTGATCTCGGTCGAGATGCCCTGCAGGGACTCCCAGAACACCGGGTTCAAGTACACCCAGGAGGGATCGGTGTGCAGGCGGTAAACACTACCCTGGCGCCGTTCAGGCCCTGCGCCTGTCCGGAAGACGATAAGCCGGCCTATAACGTCCCCCAACAGCACGTGACCGTCACCGGTCACGAGGGTACCGGTATTGGCCATCGGAAGGGGGTTGCCGGCGGGGTCGCGCGGGTTCTGCCAGGGCACGAACCCGCGCCAGCGGAGGTCGCCGGTCCTCTCGTCCAGCGCTATGACCTTGCCCCGGCCGTCCCGGCCGTGCCGGATGGCGAAATAGACAGTGCCGCCAGCCACCGACGGGGTGTTGTTCACGAAAAGGCCCTCGGGGGAAAGGTCAAGTTGCCACTCAATGTGGCGTGTGGCAAGGCGCGCCTTGTAAAACACGCCGCTTTTGTCGGAAAAGAAGAGGGAGCCATCGTGCAAGGCGAAGCTGGCCGGTACGCCTGTAGGGGTCTCTAAGCTCCAGGCAAGCTCGAAGTCTTCACGTTGCCGGCCAGAGGAATCAACGTGCCGGACATAGTACGCTTGCACTTCTCCGGGCGCGTCGCGGCCGATCACAAAACCGTGCGCGCTGAACGGCGCGGGCGAAGAAGTGACGAGCCCGCCCGCGTGTTGCCGCGTCCAGCGAGGCGAGCCGTCGGCCAGCCCGCGGATGATCCATAGGTAGCCGTCGCGGGTGCCGAGTATCACCTCGCCGCCGGGCAGCACAAGCGGCGACGATACCGCGTCGGCCGAGAGCGCCACTTGCCCGATAATCGCCGCCCGGCCAGGGGCATAGAAGTCGGCCCGCACCGCCACCAGCAGGTGCAAGTTCGAGCGGGCACAGCTGTTCGCGACGTAAAGGACGTTGCGGGCAGCGTCGTAGGTAGGGGTAGCAGCAGGCACCGCATGATCGGAGGGGTGTACCCGTACACCCCCCAAGAACCAGCGCCTCCAAGGAGATCCCGGGACTTCCGGGTCGCCGCGGTCGAAGATGCCTCCCCTACCGGCAAGAAGATCCCCCCCGTCCAGGGCCCGGAGGTAGGGGCCTGCCGCATGGTAGATCATCCCGTCCACAAACAGCGGCTGGGCCCGCGATTTGCCCAGGGCCAGCGACACCACCAGTTCCCCGCCGCCGACGATGCCCTGGGAAGTCGCACCGAGCCGGGCCGGGCTGCCCCGGAACTCGGTCGTCCACTCGGGAGACCCTCCGGCAACAGGCCCGGCGGCGCTCAGTAGGAAAAGCGCGGCCAGGGCAAACCCGGCCGCCGCGCGAAAAACACGCATGGGAACATCGCCCCCCTTCTGTTCAAGGCTTGGTCTGAAAAACAAGAGGACAGGCGGGGCCGGCCGCCCCGCCTGCCGGGTACGCGCGAGAGGCGTTAGGGAACGGTAATCAGTACGCGGCCATCAGCGCCCGCCCGGGGGGGAGGCACCCACTCGACGTGGGCGCCCAACCCTTCGGAGACCAGACGCAGAGGCACCAGTGTGCGACCCTGCAGGGTACGGGATCTGTCAAGAGCGGCGAACAGGTACGGCGCGACTTCGAGCTCGATCTCGGCGCCGTTCACGCGGGCGGTGCCGCTGTCGATCCAAAGCTGCACACGACGCCCCGGCATCTCGATGAGTACTTCCTGCCGCTCCGCGATCCACGTGACCTTCGCGCCGAGGTGCTCAGCGACAAACCGGACGGGAACGAACGTGCGCCCCTCGGCCGGCCACTTGTGGGCCCACGCATCGGGAAAGCCGATTTCGTCTCCGTTTACGTATACATGTACGACGTGGGAACCGCGCGGTATGCGCTCTAGCACCGGGATGGGGCTCACCGTCGGGTTTCCGCGCGGAAGAGTGCCGGGCAGGGTCACGCCCTGCCTCGGGTCAAAGGCCGGCGGGGGCGGGCTTGACCCCTGTGAGGACAGGGCCGGCGCGGGCGCGGCTAGGAACACGGCCGCAATGAACACAAGGGCGATGATATAGATACGCTTTCTGGGCAACTCAATCGCCTCCGTTTCGTTTGTCTGCAACAGTCCCGGCTGAAACCGGGACCTTAAAGGAGCTGGCCACCGGCGGCGACGCGACATTCCCGGTGTCCGGTTCGCGACAAACCCTCTTTTTCCGTTCTTTTTCTTGGCCTCCGGGCTTTGCAGGCTTTCGCGCGCCGCGCAGCGCCTGCGCCAGACCCGGCTTCCGGCGGCCCCGGGACGGGACCAGCGCCGGCCGGATAGGGACGAGACGGCAGGGCCGCCTGTACCCGTCCGTGCCACGTTCCTGACCTCACCACAAAGAGCTGGGTGGGCTTCGTAAGCTCGGCTCCTCTCCCACGCCGTTCAACTGCAATCCCTGTTAGCCAGGAAACTGTTCAGGCACACGGGTCGAGGTTCCAGGAAGGGCCGCAGACACTATATATAGTGGTCACTGGAGCGAAGGGAATACCCCTTAGTGAAAACCAGGGGTTGCCCCCAGGCACAATGACACCACTGTGGTACCTACCCGATTCTGGCAGGGTTTTGGCCGACCCGGGCGAAGGAGTACGCTGAACAATGGCCTCAGGGAGGATATGCCATGCCATACCGGAAGGTACTTGGGCTTTTGCTGATAGCCTGGATGCTGCTGCTGGTAGGCGCATGTGCCACTCCGCAGCCACCAATCCCGCCACCGGCCGCAGATGCTCCCGGAGCACCCGCGCCGAGTCCAAGTCCGCAACCGGCTCCAACGCCGTCGCCGGAACCGGCGGTCGCGCCGCTGCCAGAAGCGAAAACTCTGGCGGTCCACTTTATCGACGTCGGCCAAGGCGACGCGATTCTGCTGCTCGTCCAGCCCGGGGCCACGGTCCTAATCGACGGCGGCCCGCGGGCGGCCGGCCAGACGGTGGTGAACTACCTCACGGAACGCGGCGTGAAGGAACTCGACCTGGTCATCGCCACTCACCCGCACGCGGACCACATTGGCGGTTTGATAGACGTCCTCGAGGCGTTCAAGGTCAAGCGGGTCATCGACTCCGGCCAACCGCACACCACCAAAACCTTCGACGACTACCTGACGGCCGTAGAGCGGCAGGTCGAGGCCGGGCACTGTGTCTACGAGACCCCAGAGGGCCAGATTGTCCAACTGGCCTCAAACGTCACCCTGAAGGTGCTTGGGCCCGATCGGAACCTGAGTTCCCTCAACGACAACTCCGTGGTCGCCCGGGTTGACTTTGGCAAAACATCCTTCCTGTTTACCGGTGATGCCGAGAAGGAAGCAGAGGAAAGGCTGCTGGCTCGGGGAGTCGACCTGAAGGCTGATGTGCTCAAGGTTGGCCATCACGGGAGTTCGACGAGTACGTCGGCGGCGTTCCTGGCCGCAGTGGCACCGGCGTACGCCGTGATTTGCGTTGGCGCCGGCAACTCCTACGGGCACCCGACCGAGCAGACGCTAAGCCGCTTGGCCGCCGCCGGGGCAAGGATCTACCGCACCGACGTGAGCGGGCACGTCGTTTTCACATCTGACGGGACGACTTTGACCACGGCGGCGGCGGCCTGGGCGGCGCCGGCTCCGCAGCCGCCAGCGTCACAAGGCATGTTCGTGGGGTCCAAGAAGTCGGACAAGTACCACTGGCCGACGTGCAGGCATGCTAAGACCATCCGGCCGGAGAACGAGATCTGGTTCGAATCGGCTGAGGCGGCTCGGAAGGCGGGGTACACACCCTGCGGCGTCTGCAGGCCGCCAACCAAGTAAGGAGAAACCGGGGATGAGGGCCGTTGTTGACCGGATCGAAGGGGAGATTGCTGTTCTGCTCCTAGGCGATGAGGAGGTCCGGCTGGATCTGCCGATGAGGTACCTGCCGACGGGGGTGAAAGAAGGAACCATCCTGAGCCTGCGGTTTGAGGTGGATGCAGCCGCAACAGACGCCGCGCGAGAACGGGCGGTGGAGAGGATCCGGAGGTTGAAGAGGTTAAGTGGCACGCAGGCGTGAGGGGCCTTCCGCCCGGGGAGGCGTATTTCCCGGGAGGTGGGGTTTCCGGCCGGACCTGTCGCGCGGCAAACACCACAAGGATCGCCCGCGGGACGGGAACGGTCGGTTGGCCCTCTGCCCAGCCCGGCACTACATTCGCGAACAGTAAACACGTCGCGATGCCCCCACGAAGAGAGCGAAATCAGTCAAATCCACCGGAACACACCCCTTCCCTGGTCCGTTACTGGTACCAGCACCGACACGAATAACATTCCATCCCCGGCTTCCAGCAGGCACCGCGCGGGCCCGAGGCTCGTCGCGGCCGGCACAGAACCGGTCCGGAACGGCCTCGGAAACCGCGCGCCACCACAGACGGGCTAACCGAACCAAGCTTCTACAGGCCGGCCGCTGCCCACGAACCGCGGAACGCGTGCCATCGCGGACACCTCCCGGAAAAACAAGAGGGCCGGGCAGGGGAATCTCAGTTTCCCCCGCCCGGCCCCACGCCCCCAAATTAGTTCTCGGCCCGGTTAGGACCGCCGGGCAGCACGTGCAGACGAGCCGACTGACGGGTCACCTTCGCAAAGAGTTCGTGCGCTATCCACTGGCTGTGAGCGTTGTCTATCGCCAAGGTGTTCAAGCGCGATTTCCTTTTTTGGGCGGCCGCCCCCTCCCCTGGCCAGCCTTCTTTGTATCACGAAAAAGTTGTCTCAATCCGAGACAAATCGGTCCGAAAAACGTGAGACGGCACACTATTTCCCCGCCCGGCTCTCCTTGCTGTCGGTCCATATCACATAAGCATTTAGCGCCACGGAGATTCCGAACACGGAGAATGCGGCCAGCCTCTTGGCGCCCTCCCCGCCCGGCACGAGGAGATGTGCAACCACCGCAGGAATTACTTCGAGGAAGGCAATAAACACTCCAGACGGGGCATACGTGCCTTGCTGACACGCAATAGCCCGAAAGAACCACCAGCCGATGGCCTGCAGGCAGTTATAGGGTTGCCTTTCTGGATTCAGGCACTTGGGGCAATCGGAGGGGTGGCCGCCGGCCTTTTCTGGAAGGGAGCACTGGCACGGTCGACCTGCGATCTCTGGTTCGCCTCGGCTGCCACGCTCTGGGCATTCCTCGCGCACGAGCCGTTTCACTGGATTGCCCTGCGCGCTGCCGAGTATCCGGCACGAATGTATATTCGTGGCGTTATCCTTCCCCGCATGTTTGTTTCCTCGCCTTCGCTCCTCAGGCGTCCGGTTTTTGCTTGTGCCTTGGCTGCACCGCTCGGCGCGCTGGCCCCCGTAGGAACTATTTGGGCCGCTCTCGGGAACCTGGGCATGCCTGCCCTGTTAGCCGCGGCGTTCTTGGCGTTGGGGCTCTGGACAGGCGACGGTTATTGCCTATGCAGGATATGCGGCTTTCCACCAAACTTTGTGTTCTTGGATCGTGGACGCAGCGTTGGCGTGTATCTCCATCAAACCTGTCACCGCCTGCCAGCCACCTCTTGAACGATAGGCTGGTCCGGGTTTGCGTTGTCTGCGCACAACTCCCTCCCCGCTCTCAAGGATGAGGTTTGCTTGCAGCGGGTTCCCCTGCGCCCTGCAGGTACTACTGCCGGGTAACACCAGCGCAAATGCGCTTCGAGACGGAGCCGGGCGAGCAGGCCCAGGCGCACTTCACCGGTACAGGTACCTGACCCCTGACGGCCTGGTGCGCGGGGTCTGGGCGTTTGCGACGGGGCTGAGCTGGTCGCGGGACAGGCGCGTGGAACTCGTGGAGTGGGCGGACGGTGCAAGCCTCGTCCACTGCCACCTGAACGGCCTTCGCCCGCCTGGGCGGCATCCCGCGCAGCCCCTTTGCCACCAACCCAAGCCGGCGGTTGTTCCCGGAAAAACAATGGCCGGGCGGGTTTCCCCGCCCGGCCTCAAGACGCCCTACTCAACCGCTACCTGCCGGGCGTAAAGCACCAGTTCCGCGTCCGGTAAGTCGGGAGCCCGGACGCCGGTCAGGTCGCGAAGCCAGCGGCGCAGCGCGTTCCTCGCCCGACCGCGACGGACCAGCCACTGCCGGCAACCCGGCAGCGGATCGGCCAGACACCGCTCCAGACTGGTGGCGAGTTCAAGCGCCCTGCGGCGGGCAAAGATCCGGCCCATGCTATCTACCCCTTTCGCGAACACTCAAAAGTCGCCCGCCCGGAGAAGAAACTCCTCCAGGCGCGGGTCTTCCGACCGCCCGTCCCGCACGGCGGCAGCCGCGCCGGAGACCAGCTCGGCATACTCGTAGGGAACGGGCCGACCGAGAAGCTCGGCCAAGGCCTCGGCAATGCGAGAGGCCGAGCGGAAATAGAACCGGCCCGCTAGGACGTCCTGCTCGCGCCAGGACCCGTCCACCAGATTTGCCCGCTCCCGCCGGTATCGGTACTCCCATCGGCCGTCCCACCCGTCGACGGACGCTACAAGCCACCGCGGATCCTCGAACACTACGCCGTCCGGCAGACCGGTCACCACGGACGACTCAAACCACTCGAACCGCGGGGCCAACAGCCCGGCCACCCGCGGGATCAGGTCCTCGTCGCCCCCCGGCGACACGGCAACGTGAACCGCCCACACGGCAGCCCAGGGAAGGCTGTGGTCGGCCCTGTACTCGTAAGCCTTGAGCGGAAAGGCCCGGTGTGCGGCGGTCTCGTAAAGCTCCCGGAAGACGAAGCCCTTGCCCCCAGCGTCAGGGTCCCCACCGGGGAGACAGCTCACTATAGCCCCTCCCAGCGCCAGAACCCCGATGACCACTGCCACCACCGGACCGAGAGCGGCCGCAAGGGCTTTCAGGGCAGCCAGTGCCGCCTTCGCGGCCAGCATCAAGAGCTTCTTCCCCATAAGGAAGAGTTTCTTCGCGGCCAGGAGGGTGAGCTTTCCTAAAGAGGCCCCCACCGCAGCGGCCGCTTTACCCGCCAGGAACAAGCCTCCTTTTCGGCCCGCCCGCGAAACGGCGGAAACCGTCCGGTCTTCCAAGTCCCTCGATGAGCGCATGCGCCGCTTTCTCCCTTCTCTTTACCCTGCGGGGGCGAAGGTCCTCGCCAGGACAGAAGCTACAACACGGGGGTTCCTCTCCCCCGCAACCGCCGGCCGTTACGCCGGCCTTGCAGGC
>DBBB01000050.1 GCA_002291985.1 Firmicutes bacterium UBA995 | reverse complement strand
CCCAGGATGCCCACCGTGAACTCCCGTCCCGACAGGAACTCCTCGACGAGGGCCGGCTGGCGATACCAGCGATGCACGTGCGCTACCATCTGGTCGAGGGCAGGCCGATCGCCTACCACGGAGGTCGGTCCGATACCCATGGAAGAACCTTCATGGGCCGGCTTCACGAACAACGGATAGCGCAGGTGCCTGGCATCGGCAACGGCGCCGGTCTCCACGACCTCGAAGGCGGGGGTAGGTATGCCCTCAGCCCTGAACACCCGCTTGGCCATGGGCTTGTCGAGGCTGAGCGCAAGGGAGAGGATACCTGAACCGACATAGGGTATTCCCAGCATCTCCAGTATGGCGGGAAAGTGGGATTCCCGGCTCTCGCCCCCCAGCCCCTCCGCCATGTTGAAGACGATATCTAGCCTGCCGTTCCTGAGGATAGGCCACGCGAACTCGTTAGCCTCAACCTTCATGACCTCGTGGCCGGCCTGGCTTATCGCGTCTGTCAGGGACTCGATAGTCTCCTCGCCGTCGAGTTCGGCGTGAATGTCCGGAGGTTCATCCTCCCCCGGTAATTCATCTTTTCCCAGATTATAGAGCAGACCCACTCTCAGTCCCATGGGACCCATGCTCCCTCCCGGGTACCTGGTATGACCATCAATCAACTACCGACTCCTGCCAACCTGCCCGAGCGCTGAGAGTCCCGCTCGTATCCCCGCCATCGCCTCCCCCTGACGCACCCTCCCGCGGCTCTGCTCGGCCGGCGGGTTCGGTAGATTGGTCTGGAGCGCTGCCAGGTAATCCCGGCAAATCTCGTGTCCATTATACGATCGCTCCCCGCAAAGTCAACGGGTCTTGGCACGATTGCCGGTCGGCCGTTGCCACAGGCAAGAAATCGGTGTTATAGTGGGTCCGGTGATGAAAGTGGCCCCGAGTTCCCCGGAGATGACGCGGCGAACGGTTCGGGCGGTGCGTGCAGATGCCGCGTTGTTGGCAGTGTCCCTGATCTGGGGGTTCACCTTTGTCACGGTCAAGCTTGCCGTTGAAGACCTCCCTGCCCTGCACTTCCTTTCGGTGCGCTTTTGGGTGGCCTTTGCCGCAATGCTGCTGCTGTTCCCCCGGAGGATCCGGGCGGCTTTCCCGAGCACGCTGGTACCAGGCTGCTGGATCGGGTTCTTCTTGTTCGGGGGATTCGTGCTGCAAACCTTCGGACTCGGTCTCACCACGGCCTCCAAGGCAGGTTTCATCACCGGACTGTCGGTAGTGCTGGTGCCGCTGATTTCCGCCGTGATCCTGCGGCAGCACCCTGCCCGGATGGTGCTGGCAGGCGTGCTGGTGGCCGTCGTGGGGCTGGGTATGCTCACCCTGGCAGGCCGGCTGGCCCCGAACCTGGGCGACCTCCTGGTCCTGGGGGGAGCCGTCTTCTTCGCCCTGCACATCATCGCCGTGGGGCGATATGCCCCGGGGCACGATCCCATGGCCCTGGCCGCCCTGCAACTGGGAACGGTCGCCGTGCTGAGTACGCTGTCGGCCGCCGCCGCCGGCGGCTGGATCCCCATCCCGCGGGCTGTCTGGCCCGCCATCCTGTTCACGGGGCTGCTGGCCAGCGCGCTGGCCATGGCCGTGCAGAACTGGGCCCAACGAGATACGACCGCCACCCATACGGCGCTGATCTTCGCCACGGAACCGGTCTTTGCAGCGGTGGGCGGCTACCTGCTGGCCGGAGAAATCCTGGGGGTCAGGGGCTGGCTAGGTGGCGCACTCATCGTCCTTGGGACCGTCCTTGCGGAACTGCCGGACTTCGTCCGGTTCCCCCGAGCACAGAAGTTCCAGGGGGAAACGCTGTGCCAGGGCCACCTCGAGCACCTGGTCCATGTGGTCGACGAGGACCGCCTGTAACTCCTTCCGTACCGGCAATGGTATCTCCAACAGGTCTTTCTCGTTTTCTCGCGGCAGGATCATGATCTTCATCCCCGAGCGATGGGCGCCCAGAGCCTTTTCCTTGATCCCGCCGACCGGCAACACCCGGCCGCGCAGGGTTATCTCTCCCGTCATGGCGACATCGCGGCGCACCGTACGGTTGGCCAGCGCGGAGACGACGGCCGTCGCCATGGCGATCCCGGCGGATGGACCTTCCTTGGGCATGGCCCCCTCGGGGATGTGTACGTGCAGGTCATACCGCTCGTGAAAGTCTTCCTCGATCCCGAACTCCCGGGCGCGAGAGCGGATGTAACTGAAGGCGGCCTGGGCCGATTCGCGCATGATCTCCCCAAGCTTCCCCGTCAGAAGGAGCGTGCCCTTGCCCCGCATCACCGTGACTTCAATGGGCATGATGTCGCCGCCGGAGTCGGTGACGGCTACGGCCGTGGCCACGCCCACTTCATCATCCTTCTCCGCCAGGTTGACGCGGTAACGCGGCGGCCCGAGGAAGTGGTGCAGGTTGTCAACGCTCAACGGCAGGTGGCCGGTTCCGCCCTCGACCAGATCCCTGGCGACTTTTCGACAGACGGCGGCCAGCTCTCGCTCAAGCCCCCGTACTCCCGCCTCGCGGGTGTACTCCTCGATCAGTCGTCGCAGAACCCCTTCGCCCATCTCCAGGTGCCCGCGGTGGAGCCCGTGTTCTGTGAGGATGCGAGGGAGCAGGTGGTTGGTCGCTATGGCTACCTTCTCGTCCTCGGTGTATCCCGGGAGGTTGATGACTTCCATGCGATCGAGCAGGGGGCGGGGGATGGAATGCTGGCTATTGGCGGTCGTGATGAACATCACCCTGGACAGGTCAAAGGGGACCTCGAGGTAGTGATCGCTGAAAGCGTGATTTTGCTCAGGGTCGAGCACTTCGAGCAGGGCGGCGGCGGGATCCCCGCGAAAATCGCTCGCCAACTTGTCGATCTCGTCCATGAGGAACACCGGGTTGCGAGAACCCGCCCGCCGCATTCCCTGGAGGATCCGGCCGGGCAACGCTCCCACGTAGGTCCGGCGATGGCCGCGTATCTCCGCCTCGTCCCGAACCCCTCCGAAGGAGACCCGGACAAACCGCCGATCCAGGGCGCGAGCTACCGAGCGTGCGACCGATGTCTTGCCCGTTCCCGGAGGACCGACCAGGCACAGGATGGGACCCCGCAAGTTCTTCGCCAGTTGGCGGATGGCAAGATATTCGAGTATGCGCTCCTTGGGTTTCTCGAGGCCGTGATGATCTTGATCGAGGATCTCATGGGCTCTCGCAACCTCCAGGCGATCGGGAGTCTCAATGCTCCACGGCAATGACACCAGCCAGTCGAGGTAGTTGCGGACCACGACGGCCTCGGCCGCCATCGGCGGCATCTTGTCGAGCCGGTCGAGTTCCCTCAAGGCGCGTTCCTCGACTTCGGCGGGAAAGCCGGCAGAGCCGATCTTTTGCCGGTAGTCGTCGACCTCGCTCGTCCGATCCTCTTTGTCCCCGAGTTCCTTGTGGATCGCTTTGAGCTGTTCGCGCAGGTAGTAGTCCTTCTGGGCCTTCTCCATCTGCTTGCGGACCCGGCTCGAGATCTTGCGCTCCAGTTCCAGGATTTCCGTCTCGCGGCCCAGTATCCGGCTCAATAACTCCAGCCTTGCCCCGGGTTCAACTGCCTCCAGGAGGTCCTGGCGGTCCTCGGGTTTGAGGATGCCATGCATGTGAGCCGCCAGCACATCCGCCATCCGGCCGGGACGGTCCTCGGTCATGGCCGTATCCAGGGTCTCGGCGGGAAGGCGCTTTGACAGCTTGATGTACTGCTCATACTGCTGGGCGACGGCCCGCATCATTGCCTCGGTCGCCGGTACCCGCAGGTCGGGGACGGCGAGTTCCTCCGCCCGCACTCGGAAGCATGGTGCCCGCGCGATGTACTCCTGCACCCTGACACGCCCGATGCCTTCCACCAGGACCCGGACGGTTCCGCTCGCCAACCTGATGAGCTGCTTGACTTCCGCGAGGGTGCCGATCTCGTGGATATCCGATGGTTCCGGATGGTCCTGCCTCGTATCGCGTTGGCCGGCCAGGACGATGGCCCGGTCACCGGCCAGAGCTTCTTCCACGGCGACGACGGAGCGCTCTCTGCCCACCTCAAGGTGAACGACCATCTGAGGGAAGACCAGCATGCCCCTCAACGCCAGCAAGGGATATGCCCGGTTGTCGCCCTGCCGGCACCCCCGCTTCACCCGCCCCATCCTCCCGGTAACCCCAGTATAACTGCGACGATGCTGGTTCATGCTATTTATTCTTCGGCCTGGCCGTGAACTCCTTTGCCGGGCGCCAGGCAGGCATGAAGAGCTTGCTCGATCGTGTCCACCGGCAGGAGTTGCGAGTCTGGCGAGCGGCATGCTGGCTGCGGAGCAGGTTCCAGAAGTAGATGCCTATGACGGCGGCGAAGACGAACTGCAGGAGGTAAAGCAAATTGCCTGACGGCATTCGCAAGCCCACCCCGGCTACTCAGGCTGTCACCGCCGGGGGGCGGTCTATGCTCAAGCCGTTTCCTCGCGCTTGGGCGCCTTGCGTTCAGCCTTGCGGTCCACGGTGACCAGCAACGGGTCCTCCCGCTTCAGGACCGTCTCCCTGGTCACAAGGCACCGCGCCACGTCGCTTCGCGATGGGAGGTCGTACATCACATTGAGCATGATGTCCTCCATGATCGCTCTCAGACCTCTGGCGCCCGTGTTGCGGCGCATGGCCTCCTTGGCGATGGCATCCAGCGCATCGGCTGTGAATTCCAGGTCGGTCCCGTCCAGCTCAAAGAACTTCTGGTACTGCCGCACGAGGGCGTTCTTCGGTTCGGTCATGATCCGGACCAGATCCTGCTCGCTGAGGGCGTCAAGGGTGACGATCACCGGCAGTCTGCCGACGAACTCGGGGATCATCCCGAAACGCAGTAAGTCCTCGGGCATGATCTGGGAGAGGACTTCGCCGACCCGCTGCTGTGCCTCCTTCGTCCGGAGTTCGGCGCCGAAGCCCATGCCCTTCTTGCCGATGCGGCTCAGGATGATCTTGTCGATCCCCTCAAAGGCGCCTCCGCACAGGAACAGGATATTCGTCGTGTCGATCTGGATGAATTCCTGATGCGGGTGTTTGCGGCCTCCTTGCGGCGGCACGCTGGCCACGGTGCCTTCCAGGATCTTGAGCAGCGCTTGCTGAACCCCTTCCCCAGATACATCCCTGGTGATCGAGGGGTTCTCCGACTTGCGGGCAATCTTGTCAACCTCATCAATGTAGACAATCCCGCGCTCGGCCTTCTCGATGTCGTATTCGGCCGCCTGGATCAGCTTGAGGAGAATGTTCTCGACGTCTTCCCCCACGTAGCCCGCTTCCGTCAGCGAAGTCGCGTCAGCAATGGCAAAAGGCACGCTCAGGATACAGGCGAGTGTCTGCGCCAGCAGCGTCTTGCCCGAGCCGGTCGGTCCGAGCATGACGATGTTGGATTTATGAAACTCGACTTCATCAGCCTTGCCGGCGTGATTGACCCGCTTGTAATGATTGTACACCGCCACGGACAGGATCCGCTTCGCTTTCTCCTGCCCGATGACGTACTGATCGAGGATGGCCTTGATCTCCCTCGGCTTCGGGAGGTCCTTGAGGTCAAGATCCCCCTCTTCCGCCAACTCGTCTTCGATTATCTCATTGCACAGCTCAACACACTCGTCGCAGATGTAAACGCCGGGGCCGGCCACCAGTCGCTTGACCTGCTCCTGTAGCTTGCCGCAGAACGAGCACTTCAGTTGGCTCTTCTCTTCTCCGAACTTCAACGGCATCTCACTCCGCTCGGCTCGAGACCCCTCACTTCTTGGCCGGTCGAACGGTCAGGATGGCATCCAAGATCCCATAGTCGCGGGCTTCCTCCGCCGACATGTAGAAGTTGCGATCGGTGTCCCGGGTGATTCTCTCCAACGGCTGACCGGTGTGCTGGGCGAGGATCCGGTTCAGCAACTCCCGCATCCGCACTATCTCGCGGGCTTCGATCTCGATTTCCGCCGCCTGCCCCTTTGCACCACCTTCCGGTTGATGGATCATGATCCGGGTGTGCGACAGGGTGAAACGCTTGCCCTTGGCGCCCCCGGCCAGGATGATGGCTGCGGCGCTGGCGGCCAGACCCACGCATATGGTCTGAACCTGCGGGCGCACGTACTGCATGGTATCATATATCGCCAGGCCCGAGTGAAGGTAGCCCCCGGGGGAGTTGATGTACAACATGATGTCCTTGTCCGGATCTTCGCTCTCAAGGTAGAGGAGCTGAGCCACCACCAGATTGGCGACGGTGTCGTCAATCCCCGTCCCCAGGAAGATGATGCGCTCCTTCAGCAGTCGGGAATATATATCAAAAGCCCTTTCGCCTCTCCCCGACTGCTCGACAACCATGGGAACCAGATAACCGTTACTCACGTCCCCACCCCCTCGGCGGTCTCGCCGCCGCTCGTGTTGACGCGCAAGAGGAAATCAAGTGCCTTGTCCCGGGTCAATGTGCGCGCCATGGCTTCGGGCGATAACCGCTCACGGGCTACTTCGACCTTGACCCCGAGCGACCTGGCGAGTGCCTCGTAGCTGGACTCCTGCTCCTCGCCGGTCGAAGCCAGGTTCTCGGCCGCAGCCACCGCGTCCAAAACGACGTCGCGCATCACCTCACGCCTGGCCCGTTCCCGCATATCGGACTCGAGGCGCTCGCGGTCGGTACCCGCCACCCGCAGATACTCCGTGATATCCATCCGGAACCGGCTCAGGTCCTCCGTCAGCCTGGCCTGCAAAGAGGCATGCCGCCGGCTGACCATGGATTCCGGGAGGTCGGCGGAAGACCCGTCCACTATCCGATCGATGATCGAAGCCCGTGCCTGAGAGATAGCTTCCTCCCGGGCAGCCGCGCTGAGTTTATTCTTGACCGTTTCTCTCAATTCCTCCAGCGTCGCGACCTTGGCGGCAGTGCGCGCAAACTCATCGTCGAGCGGGGGGAGGATCTTCTCCTTGACCGAGATTACCTCGACGCGAACTCGGGCCTCGCCGGCAGGCTCGGCCTGCGTTGTCGGCAACGAGACCATGAACTCTCGCCGCTCGCCCGCCCTCGTGCCGACGAGTGCCTCCTTCATGGCTGACGGAAGCTCGGGGGAGTTGACGTCAACTAGTCGCACGCTCTCTTCGGCCCGATCGAGATCGCCATCCGCAGGTGCGACCCGATAAGCCGCCAGGGCCAGCAACCCGGCCCGTACCGCTTCTTGCTGCCGATCCTCAAGATGAGCATGAAGGTCGCGCAACGCCTCAATCTCGCGTTCCACCAGATCGGGGGTTATCTCGGACGGCGTGACTTCGATGCCCATATCCCGGTAATTCCCCAGTTTGACCTCGGGACGCACGTCGACGGTCGCGGCGAAACGCAGCGACCGGCCATCCTGGAAATCGATCACCTCGATTTCCGGCAATGCGACCGGTTCGACACGCGCTTCCTCGACAGCACGCCGGTAAGCTTCCGGCAACAACCGATCGAGGGCTTCCTCCCGAAAAGCAGCCCGCCCCACATGTCGCTCGACCAGCGTCAGCGGGGCCTTCCCCTTGCGGAAGCCGGGGACGGCGGTCCGCTGCACGATCCCCCGCACCGCCTCCTGCCAGACCTTCTCCACTTGTTCGGCGCCGACGTCCACTTCCATTTTGACGCGGCTGCGCTCCATTCGCTCAATGGAAACTCGCACCATCTCAACCTCGCTCGCCGGGCGTGCGACTCGGGCCACCGGGGAAAACACACCACCGGGGCACCCTTCAGGCGTGCCCCGGCTCCCTGGCCATAGCTGGTGCGGGCGGGGAGATTCGAACTCCCACGGGAAACCGCCCACTAGATCCTAAGTCTAGCGCGTCTGCCATTCCGCCACGCCCGCGGCATTGACGTCCTACGGCGCCCCCCGTGCGTGGCCGGCGGCGCCGTCCGCGCTATCAAGATACCACCGGCGCCCGGGACATGTCAAACAGGCTGCCAGCCCCGTTGCCCCACAGGACAAGCAGCCCCGGACGGCGAAAGTGAGTTCTGCGCGTAGCCAATCTGCGGGAGTGAAGATCATGGCGGTTCCAAGACACACGGCACCTCCCCCCACCCGGAGGGAAGAAGTGGTCGAGAAACTCCACGGCGTGCGTATCACCGACCCGTATCGCTGGCTGGAAGGCGCGGGCGAGGAAGTGGACCACTGGACCGCGGAGCAGAATGACTTCACGGAAACGGTCCTCGGTTCGCTGCCCGAGTGGCAAGCGTTGCGGCGGGAACTGGGGGAGCTTCTGAACACGGATGCCGTGGGCATGCCCGTGGTGCGAGGCAGCCGCATCTTCTACACCTTCCGGGCTGCGGGGCAGGATCAGCATGCCCTGTGGGTACGCGACACCGCAGACGAGGACACGCCCCGCGTGCTCGTCGACCCCAACGGGGAAGATGTTTCGGGAATTACGTCGCTGGACTGGTGGCACGTGTCGCCCGGCGGCAGGCTGGTAGCCTTCGGCCTCTCCCGGGCGGGCGACGAGTGGAGCGTCCTTCAGGTACTACGGGTCGACACGGGCGACGTGCTGCCTGACCGCATTCCGCGGACCCGCTACGCCAGCCTGGCCTGGGACCCCGACGAGGGAGGTTTTCTGTACACGCGCTATCCCCTCCCCGACACCGTCCCCCCGGGCGAGGAGAACTATCATCGGCATGTGTACCATCACCGGCTGGGCGACGCATGGCCCGACGATGAGCTTGTATACGGCAAGGGGCGGCCTCGCGAGGAGCTATACGACCTCATGCGGTCGGAAGACGGCCGCCATCTCGTGCTGACCGTCGACCACGGCTGGTCGCGCACCGACGTCTACGTCAGGCGGGAGGGGGAACTGGCTTTCTCACCCGTGGCAGTGGGGAAGGATGCCCTGTTTCACCCTCGGGTGGCGGGCGGGCGGCTATTTCTGATGACCAATTACCAGGCGCCCCGGTACCGGGTGGTAGCGGTGGACCTCGCCGATCCTCGCGAGGAGGTCTGGGACGTGGTGGTCCCCGAGCAGGTCGACCTCACCTTGCAGGACTTCTGTATCGCAGGCCGATTCCTGCTGGTGACCGGGTTACGCGACGCGATAAGTCGGCTATTCGCATACACGATGGACGGGCAAACGGCGAATGAGGTGGATCCAGGCGGTCTGGGCACTATAAGCGGACTCGCCGGCGAGCCGGGGAACCCGCTGGCCCTCTTCCGCTTCGAATCTTATGGCCTTCCCCCGGCCTTTCACCGATTGGACTTGCAGACGCGAGTTCCCGTTCGGTGGCTGGGCGGAGCCACCACCCATAGCGGGGGAAACTTCGAGGTAAAGCAGGTGTTCTGCAGGTCCGGCGACGGAACGCGCATCCCCCTCTTCCTGATCGGTCGCAACGTGCAGGAACGGGGGCAGGCGCGGCCGACCATCCTGACGGGTTATGGCGGATTTAACATCAGCTTGACTCCGCTTTACTTGCCTGCCATGTATCCATGGCTGGCAAGGGGCGGACTGCTAGCCGTAGCCTGCCTGCGCGGTGGTTCCGAGTACGGCGAGGCGTGGCACCGGGCGGGGATGCGCGAGAACAAGCAGAACGTATTCGATGACTTCCTGGCGGCAGCCCGGTTCCTCGTGGAGGACGGTTACACGGATCACCGGCGCCTGGGGATCCTGGGCAGAAGCAATGGGGGGCTCCTGGTCGGCGCCGCCCTCACCCAGCGTCCGGCGTGGTTCCGCGCGGCCGTGGTGGGCGTGCCCTTGCTGGACATGCTGCGCTACCACCGCTTCCTGCTCGCTTCCTTGTGGGAGGACGAATACGGGTCGCCCGATGACCCCAGGGCCTTTGCGTGGCTGCGAGCTTACTCGCCTTACCACCATGTGCGCCCGGGCGTCGAGTACCCCGCCGTGTACCTCTACACCGCCGCGTCCGACACGCGAGTTCATCCTTTCCACGCCCGCAAGATGGCAGCCCTGTTGCAGTACACGACCGGTTCCGACCCTGCGGAACGGCCGGTGCTGCTACGGGTGGAGACCCTGGCCGGCCACGGCGCGGGCAAACCGGTGAACAAGGTCGTCGACGAGCAGGCAGATGTCCTGGCGTTCTTCTGCTGGCAACTCGGCCTCAGGTAGTCCGGGTCGCGTCAAGACAACGGAAGCGAGGGAGACGATGCCCATAGCGGAAGTCCGGCAGGCCGTGATGCCCACCGGCCGGAGCGTCCTGGTGACGGGAGGCGCCGGTTTCATCGGCAGCCACGTGGTGGACGAACTCCTCCACCGTGAGTGCTCCGTTACCGTGGTCGATGACCTCTCGACCGGACGCCTGACCAACCTCGCCCCCGAGGCGGACTTCCACTGCATGGACCTGGCCGACCCCGACCTGCATCGCCTGCTCCGGGACCGGCGGCCAGAACTGGTGGTCCACCTGGCAGCTCAGACCTCCGTGTCGCGTTCGGTGAAGGAGCCGCGGGCCGACGCTATCGCCAACATCCTGGGGACCATCAACCTCCTGAACGCTTGCGTTGAAGCCGGGGCCCGTCAAGTCGTCTTCACCGCTTCCGGTGGTACCGCCTACGGCGAGACGCAACGGCCTGCTACCGAAGACTCGCCGCTTCAGCCCCTGTCTCCGTACGGCATAACCAAGCTCGCCGGCGAGTTCTACCTCCGCTACTTCCAGACGCAGCACGGCCTCGGCGGAGTATCCCTGAGGCTGGCAAACGTGTACGGTCGCCGCCAGGACCCGGCTGGAGAAGCGGGAGTGGTGGCCATCTTCACCCAGCAGATGCTCACCGGCCAACATCCCGTGATCTTCGGCGATGGGGAGTGCGTTCGCGATTACGTGTACGTCGGAGACGTGGTGGAGGCTGTGCTGCTCGCGCTCACCCACCCGGGTGGCGGCAGCTTCAACATCGGCACGGGGAAGGGCACAACGGTGAACGATCTCTTCCACGTGCTGGCACGGCTGTGCCGGTTCGATCGTCCGGCTACTTACGGGCCGCCCCGCCCCGGGGATCTGAGATACAGCGTCCTCGACTCCTCCCTGGCAGCACGTCAGCTCGGCTGGTCCGCCTCGACCGGCCTGGAGAAAGGCCTGACGCTGACCGTTGACGCTTTACGCCAAGGCAAGGTATGAGCGGAATTGGACGGGTGCTCATGATGGCAGGCGCGGCTATCTTCCTGCTGGGCTTGGCCGTTTCCCTCGGCCTCGGCCGCTTGCCCGGCGACATTGTCGTCAGGCGGGACGGTCTCGCTCTCTACCTGCCCCTGGCCTCAAGCTTGGTCTTGAGCATCGTATTGAGTCTCCTGCTCTGGCTCTTGTTCCGCCGCTGACCACTTGCCTGGAGCTGGAGCGGCCGTCGCATAGTAAACAGCTGCAGGCACCATCAGGAAGCCCGACTGATTGTCCTGGTCGGCTTTGCTCTCCCCCGCGAACTTCAAGGGGAAGTAGGCCACCAGGAAACATGGTTCTCCAGCCAAGAGCCTCCCGCAACCTCGGCGGTCAGGTTCTGGTAGAAGGCCTTGGCTTGCCGGCGCCAATGAGGCCGTTCTAACTCGCCGGATCTCATAGATGGATGATCTCCAGGTCGCCCCACTTCTTCTTCCAGTACTCGGCGACGAGAAGGCGATGACAGTGATGTGGCTTCGCCTCGCTGCACAGCAGGCATGCCTGGTCCACTGCGGAGCGGGGAATCGTCTCCTCGACCTTCCGCTGGGCCATCAGCGCAAGGAACCGTTCCCCATACGTGGCCCAGGTGGCGCGATGTTTCTTGTACTCATCGAGCATCTCTTGCGTCGGAGCCAGCTCAGGTCTGTGCTCGTACTCGATCTGGCAGATTGCCCTCAGAAAATACCGCAGGTCGTCCTTCTTGGCGAATCCGGCGAGTTGAGAGACGTTGTTCAGGCGCACGTCGATGACCTTCTTCACGCCGGCGTTGGCGAGCCGCGTAAAAAAGGACTCCGCCGTCGTCTTCGTGAAGCCAATTGTATAGAGCTTCACCGTGCAAGTCCTCGGCTCTCCTGCTCTTCCCCGGGCCCGGATTCCCGATGCGCGGTCTGTTGGCCACGTCGAGCATAAGCCTCGTCAACCAGTTCATCACGACCACGAAAGAGATCGCATTCCAAGAGTCCGAGCTCCCGAAGAAGGCGAGAGATAGCCTCGTCATGGCGCTCCAGGCGCCCATCCTGGAGAATGTGCGCGATCTTCACTCCCCGCTCGGCCAGATGCCGGCACACCAGAATCGCGCGATGGCAAGCGATCGGGTCCTTTTCCGCACACATGAGCGCAACCGTCTGCGTCTTCATGCCGCGGAGGATACATTCCAGCCCGGCCGCAAAGAGGGGCGTCCGTGCGAGGCGGTCGTACTTGACCTTCCCGTTCTCGTAGCAGGATGGGTCCTCGGAACGCACCCCAAGCTCCCGGCCGAGAAATGCGTAGGCAATCCCGGCATTCTTCAACCGCGAACTGAACGCCTCCCGATTGAACTGCGGATTCATCCGGCTGTACGGCTGAGACCGCACGTCCGCCACTGCGGTGACGCCGTGTTGCCGCAGCAACTCGATGACCTTCTCCGCGGTGTGCCTCGAGTGTCCAATTGTGTAGAGCACGTCGCCCATGATTCACGCACCCGCGCGGTCCGGCGTGATCACCGTGGCCGCGAACTTGTAGGCATGTCCTTTGAACACCTCGCCTTCCGCATTTTTCAACGTGGCAATAGCTAGATCCTCCGCGGCCAGTTCGCTCTTCCTCCGGACGTTCGGGCTGCCGTTCTACCGGATCTCTCCTTCGCGTTAGTATGCCAGGGACAGTGAACTCGAAGACCGCCGTCGGCCTCATAGACGTATGCTCCACGATGCAGGAAGCCGAGGAATATTACGCGAATAGCGCTACAATCTCGGGGCCGGTCTGGCGGGAGGCGGAAGGTCATGTCACGGTTGGTCCGGATCACGGTAGTCAGCGTGCTTGGCATAGCTCTGCTGCTGGGAGGCGCCGCCGCAGGAGGGCTGTGGTTCGCACGGCGGAGCCTGCCCAGGTTTGACGCCGAAGTGACCGCCGCCGTCGGCGCGCCCGTGACCGTGTACCGCGACGCCTTTCGCGTTTCCCCCATCCACCCT